>NZ_WVUG01000013.1 GCF_017614965.1 Streptomyces griseorubiginosus
ACAACCGACGGCATCCGCGACCTCCCGGGGAACGACGACCCGACAGGCCACCACTCCCACGGAACCAACACTCCTACCCCTGACCAGCGGAAACGCGTCGATCACGTCCGGAAAGACAACACCTTCTTACACGTCACGTCGACGCAGCAGGACCGCGGCACTCGCGACCGCCGCCACCGTCCAGGCGAGGAGGACGCGCAGTCCGGTGCCGGGGCTGAGGGTGTCGTCTGATGAGGCTGGTGGTGAAGCTCTGCCCAGCTTCGCTGGGGAGGTACTGCGCCTCGTCTTTGCCACAGTTTCCCAGCAGCTGGCCGAAGATGATCGGCACGACCAGGATCAGAGCCAGGAAGGTGACCAGGGCGCCCGGTGTGTTGCGTACGAGCCAGCCCACCGCGCCGCAGAGCACTCCGATCAGGGTCAAATACAGGGCAGTGCCGAAGACCACCCAGGTACGCCGGAATCAGTCAGGGAGTAACCGGTGCGGTAGTGCGAGAGCAACCCTTGTGAGGACAGGAAGGCCACGACGACCGCCACTGTCATGGTCACCCCGACCACCGTGACGAACACCAGCGCCTTGGCCCATACGGTGGGCAGCCGCCGGGGTACCGCGGCGAACGTCGAGCGGATCATCCCCGTGCTGTCCTCACTGGAGACCACCAGGACGCCCAGCGAGCCGATCAGCAGCTGGGCCAGGAGAAAACCCTGCATCGTCGACGACTGGGCGAGGTCTTCCGGATCGATGCTCGGCGTCACATGCCTGGTGTCGCAGGCGACGATGAGGCCGATGCTTATCACAGCGACCACGGCCGCCGCCAGAATGGCCCAACTCGACCTGAACGTACGGAACTTGATCCACTCCGAGGCCACCGCACGCGGTACGGACACGGGTTCGCTGGCCACCTCGGAGCGCACGGGCCCCGCCGCCTGGCCGGCAACCATCTCGGTGGCCGGGGTCCGCACGCTCATGTTGCCTCCTTTGCGCGGTGCTCCACGGAGTCCTCGGTCAGCGCCATGTAAGCCTCCTCCAACGACCCCGTCTGGGGGGCCAGTTCGTACAGGATGACATTCGCCTTCCGCGCCACCGTCCCGATGTCGTCGCTGGTCAGCCCTTCGACCTCGAAGGCGTGGCCGCGGTCGTGGGCCGCACCGCCTCGTTCACGATCGCGCCTTCTGGTGGTGTGAGCGCGCTGGCGCAACCCGCCCGTCCGTATCAGCACTGGCTGGTCTTCGACCTGCTGATGCACGCTCCGGTGGAGGACTTCGACTATGCCTGGTCCACGTAGCTGATGCCGAGGTCGGCCAGCCGGTCGCGCAATCCGTAGTAGTCGACGCCGAGTTCACCCGACCTCAAGACGGCCCGCGTAGCGGCTTCCTTGGCGATCCGCTCCTCCGCCCGCAGAGCTGTCCGCTCGGCCTCCTCGCGGGGCACCACCACGACACCGTCGTCGTCGGCGACGACGACATCACCGGGGGAGACCAGTACGCCGCCCAGTATCACCGGCACGTTGACCGAGCCCGGGGAAGCCTTGACCGTGCCCTGGGCGGAGACGGCGCGTGCCCAGACGTGGAACCCCATGTCGCGCAACTCGGCCGTGTCCCGGACCCCGGCGGCGGATACCAGCCCGATGACGCCTCGCGTGGCAAGGGACGTCGCCAGCAGCTCGCCGAACATGCCGTCCGTGGACGGCGAGGTGGTGGTCACCACTAGGACGTCTCCAGGCCGGCACGTCTCCACGGCCGCGTGGATCATCAGGTTGTCCCCCGGGTGCGAACTGACTGTGACGGCGGGCCCCGCGATCCGTACGTTGATTTGGTTAGGCCGCAGCTCGGTCCCGGCGAGGCCGCGGCGGCCCATGGCCTCGTGGACTGTCGCCACACCGGCCTTGGCGAGCCGGGCGACGAGACCCGGATCGGTTCTCGCGATGTTTCTTACGACGACGTGACGGCCGGACATCGGCCCCTCCAGATGGACGGTTCGGACAGGTATCAGTCGGTTCCAGGGAAGCCGACGACTGTGCGGCAGGAGGCGGAGTCACACGGTGCGGCGTGCAGACCCGCGTCGTCCTGTGGCCGCGTCATCGGGGCCGGGTCACCGAGGTGCACCCAGATGCCGGTGCCTGCGACGCATCGCCGCCGGCCGTCGTCGTCAGGCCAGAACGTCCACGGTCTGGGGATACAGCCGGACGTACGCTTCGGCCATGGTCGTGTGGGCGAGACCGAGGTTGGGGCCGGCGTTGCGCTTCAGCTGGACGCCACGTCGCTTCGCCAGGTCGGTGTAGTAGTCCCACATGTGCTGCTGTGCGGCGAGGCACTCCATGGCCTTGCGCTTGCGGTCGAAGACAAGGGTGATGTCGAGGAGCACGTCGGGCTTGAAGTCGCACTGCTCCGGCTGGTGCGGCTCGAAGAAGAACACCGGCGGGGCGCCGAGCGGCTCGCCGGGGGCGTCATACCCGATCGCCTGAGCGAGGATGCGGGCCTGCAGCGCCATCCGGGCGGCGGCGGGATGGTCGCCGTTGTACGGGTCGACGAGGGTGTGGGTGAGGACCACCGCCGGGTTGACCTCTCGGTACGCATGCACGATGCGGTCCACGAGCTCCGGCGTCTCCGACAGCGGGTAGTCTCCGGCGTCGAGGAAGTCGATCTCCGCACCCAGCGCCGCCGCGGCACTGGTCGCCTCGGCGCGGCGAAGCGCCTTGATGTCGTCGAGTCCGAGGCCTTCACGCCAGGCTCGGGCGGACTCGCCGCGCTCGCCGAAGCTGAGGCACAGCACCTTGGCCCGCTGTCCCCGCTCCGCCGCCAGAGCGAGGGCGCCGCCGGCCCGCCAGACGAAGTCCCCGGCGTGTGCGCTGATCACCAGCAGCGGGCCGTCGGCCGGGGGAGAAGCGGTTGTGCTCATCAGGGCTCCAGGGGTTCGCGGGGGAGAGGCCGGCAAAGGCCGTGGTCGACGATCCGGCAGTGCAGCCGCCGAACGGTCCCACGGACCCGAGCCGAGGGGGAGTCATCGGCCCGGGCTCGGGGGTTCGATGCCCACGCTAGACGGGAGCTCCCTGCGGCGGAACGCGAGCAATGACTGGTCAGACCGGGCGCTTCGACCGGCGGAGGAACAGGTCAAATGACGTAGGGCGGGCCAGAGTCCCGACTCTGCCGATGGCTGCGTGATGTCGGGTCAGAGCAGGACGCCGGCCCGGTCGTGCGTCCCGGGGATCGGACAGTCCTTCGCGAGCGGGTCGTCCATGGGCACGCCGCTGTGCGTGGCTGACATGAATGTGCCTACTTACACCATTGCCGGTGGTGACCCATGATGTGGTACACACAACAGGTAACCGGAGGTTCCGCTGGAGGAGTCCAGGGTCGAACCATGGTGAACCCGGATGTCGGCGTGACCCGCGCCTGGTGCTGCTCGGAGTCGGCAACGCTCGAGCATGGATTCGCTGCAGGACCACAGCCGGGATGCGCCGGGGGCTTTGCAACCGGTGAGGCGGGGGCAGGCACTGGGTTGTGCCGTTCGCTGGTGCACGTGCTTGGGCTCATGGTCGTGACGCGGGTCGGCGGACCTGCCGGATCCACGGGCGGAAGGGGCTCGTATGGCCGGCCGACGACGGGGAGGCGCCAAAACCCTGGAGGCGGCGGATGAGGGGGAGCGGGCGGCCGGGAAGGCCGTGGCGTGGTCCTGCCTTGTGGAACACGCGCCCGACGGGCTCGCCGTCATCGACGAGTGGGGCCGCTTCGTTCAGGTCAACGAGGTCGGAGCTGCTCTTTGCGCCTGCCCGACCGAGGAACTGATCGGCGGACGTGCGCCGTTCGTGCTCGCCCACGACTCGTCGGTCGACCGGCTCGGCCTGTTCGACGATGGTCCGGACGAACAGGTGTGCACCTTGGTCACGGAGAGCGGAGACCGCCGCGAGTTCGCCTACCGGACTCGTTCCGTGCCGGGCTGTCCGGACCGGACCGTGGTGGCTTTCCGTGACGTGAGTGCCGAGTATCGCCGTCGGCGCCGGATCGTCGCCATGGCCCGGACGGCGGCGAAGCTGGCGTCGGAAGGCTCGATCACCGACATTCTTGACGCGCTCGCCTGCGAGGTGCTGGGTGCGGACATGCTGGCCGCGGTTCAGATCATGACGCTCGACGAGTCGGGGGAAAGCCTGCAGATCATGGGTACGGCGGGGTTCCCGCCCCGGAGCGACTTCTTCGCCCTGATCATGGAATGCCGTGACCGCGGTGCCACGCTGCACATGACCGAGGCCATCGAGCGCGGGAAGCCTGTCGTGGTGCCGGACCGCGGAAGGGCCGTCCTGGCCGACCCTGCCTGGGAACCTCTGCACGATCATCTCGGCACACGGGAATGGGACTGGTTCGCGAGTGTTCCGTTGATGATCCGCGGCCGGGTGACCGGAGTCCTGAATGCCTTCTTCGCCCCCGGGCAGATCGTCGGACGGCGCACGCTCGAGTTCCTGGAGGCGATGGCCGACCAGGCCGCCGTCGCTGTCGACTATGCGGCTCTGCTGCGCAACGAACGGGAACTGGCCCGGCGGGAGGAGCGCCGCAGGCTGGCCCGGGACCTGCACGACTCGATCGTGCAGCAGGTGTTCTCCATCGCGATGCAGGCCAAGTCCATGGCGGTGCTCGGCGCTCAGGCGGACGCTGTTCCGGGCGAGAGCGTGCGGCGGATCGCCGACGAGGTCGGAACGCTGTCGCGGACGGCGCTGACCGACCTGCGCGCGATGGTGCACGAGTTGCGTCCCCCGCTGTCCACCGAGCTCGGCCTGGAGGAGGCGGTGCGCGCGTTCGTGGAGAGCACGTCGAACCGTACGGGGCTGCGCTTCGACCTCGCCTTCGGCCCAGGCCTGGAGCAGATGGCGGCGGAGACCTCCGAGGACGTTTACCGGATCGTGGCCGAGGCCGTCCACAATGTGGTCAAACATGCGGAGGCCGACTCCGTGACGCTGCGGATGGGCGTACGGGGTCACACGCTGACCGTGACCGTCACGGACGACGGGAGCGGCATGCCCCCCGGACACGCCACGCACACTGCTGACACCGGCGCAGGCGGAGGCTACGGGCTGAGCAGCATGCGGCAGCGTGCGGAGCGGTGGGGCGGCACAGTGCGGATCGGCCGTCGCAGGGGCGGCGGGACGTCGGTACGTGTGGTGGTCCCGCTGCCCCTCGCGCTTCCGCCGACTTCGGACGGCGGTGCGGACGGCGGCAAGTTCGGCTCGGCGGACCCGGCGAAGGGCCTGACGTTGTGAGAGGCACTCGGCGAAGTGACACAGGGACGAGGGCTCACGTGCGAGTGATGATCGTCGATGACCATGCGGTGGTCCGCCGTGGCATACGCGCCTATCTGGAGGTTCTGGATGACTTCCAGGTCGCCGCGGAGGCGGCGGACGGGCAGCAGGCCCTCGACCGGTTGCGGGAGATGTCCACCCACGGGCAGTTGCCCGACGTCGTGCTCATCGACCTGCTGATGCCGAGGATGGACGGCGTGGCGGCGACCGCGCACATCACCGGTGACCACCCGGGCGTCAAGGTCGTGGTGCTCACAAGTTTCGGGGAGATGGAGCGCGTGCACGCCGCACTCGCGGGCGGGGCGTCGGGCTATCTGCTCAAGGACGCGGAGCCGGAGGAGGTCGTCGCCGCGTTGCGCGCGGCGACGCGTGGCGATGTCTTCCTGCACCCTTCGGTGGCCCGCGGCCTGACCCAGGAGATCGTGTCGCCGTCCACCGGGCTCAGCGCCCTGACCAGCCGGGAGCGGGACGTGCTCATCCTGGTCGCGCAGGGCTGCTCCAACCAGGAGATCGCCGACGAGCTCGTGATCAGCGAGCGGACGGCCCGTACGCATGTCAGCAACGTGCTGCGCAAGCTGCAGCTGACCTCGCGCACCCAGGCGGCCCTGGTCGCGGTTCGCCAGGGGCTCGTGCCGGGACAGCAGCCGGCCTGAGAGCCTGGGACGCCGGCGAACCGAGGCAGACAGATACGGCTGTGCGCCGGTAGCACCGCTGACCGGGCAGGGTGGTGCTTCCCATCCTGGTCCGGCCGTCCACACCCGCGTACGTCGCCCGATGGGGCGGCGGACTGAGTCCGTCATTTGTCTCACTGCACCCTCGACAGGAAGCCCGCCCAATCGGGACATGAGGGCGATGACCCGCGGGCGACCGCGATCTACGGTCGTAACCGATCGCCCCGGCCGCGCACCAGCGCGCAGCCCGAGTCAGGGAGCACCACATGACAAGCCGGAGCAGGCTGGATCCGCCGTGGACCTACGTCTTCGACGGCCCCACCAGTCTTCGTGGACACCAAATGAACAAGCTCTTCATGTCTCTGCGCGATGCGGCTGCCCGCGAGGACTTCCTGCGCGACGAGGCCACCTACTGCCGACGGTTCGGCCTGTCGGAACAACAGGCGCAAGCGGTCCTGGCGCGTGACTGGCAGGCGATGCTCGACCTGGGAGGCAGCATCTTCTACATCTACAAACTAGCGATGATGGACGGGCTGTCCATGCAGTATCTCGGCGGTGTCTTCACCGGCATGTCCGAGGCCGAGTTCAAAGCCGTGATGCTGGCAGGAGGGCGCACCGATGTCTGAGGTGATCTGGGGACTGGCCACGTCACATGTGCCCTCCATCGGGGCCGCGATGGACCGCGGCAGGACGGCGGATCCCGCGTGGGCACCACTGTTCGAGGGCTATCGGCCGGCTCGTGCCTGGCTGGAGCGCCACACACCGGACGTGGCGATCCTGATCTACAACGACCACGCCAACGGCGTCGACCTGGACATCGTGCCCACCTTCGCCATCGGCACCGCGGAGCGGTACCGGGTGGCGGACGAGGGCTTCGGCCGACGTCCGGTGCCCGATGTCGTCGGAGCTCCCGAATTCTCCTTCCACCTCCTGCAGCAGTTGATGGACGAGGGATTCGACCTCACCGTCTTCCAGGAACTGGACGTCGACCACGGCTTCACCGTGCCGCTGTCGGTGTGGACCCCCGACCCGGGCGACGCCTGGCCCTGTCCGGTCATCCCCATCCTGGTCAACGTCATCCGCTACCCGCAGCCGACTGCTGCACGGTGCTACGCGCTGGGAAAGGCTCTGGGCCGGGCAATCGCGTCCCACCAGGGGGCCCGTACGGTCGGCATTCTCGGCACCGGTGGCATGTCCCACCAACTGGCCGGTGCCCGGGCCGGGTTCGTCAACCCGGACTTCGATCACATGTTCCTCGACGCCATCGCGAACGACCCGGAGAAGCTCGCCTCCCTCAGCCGCGAGGACTACATCCGTGAGGCCGGCTCCGAAGGGATCGAGCTGATCATGTGGCTCATCATGCGCGGCGCGTTGAACGAGCGGGTCCGCACGGTGCATACGGCCTACCATGTGCCCGCATCCAACACCGCCGCCGGCCTTGCCCTGTTCGACAACCGCACCGAAAAGACGAACTGACCAGGCCCTCACGACGTTCGCACGTGGCGGGCGCCGGCCGGCCTCTTCCAGGTGGTCAGGCGGCGGGCGCCGTTCGCCGGTGTGCGCTGCGTCGAGAAGTGCCGCACGGCTTTGGCCGTCCGTCAGGAATCCGTTCTCGCGCCCGCGGTGCCGCGGCGGCTACCTCTCCTGTGGGTGGGTGGCCAGCGCTTCCACTGTGACGTCCATCCACCGCCACATGGGCAGTGAGATCAGGGCGTCGTGCAGGGCCGCGGGGTCCTCGGCCTCGTACAGGCCGATGGTGGCGTTGCGGCCGGGGACCCGCCAGAGCCGCTTGAGGACGCCTGCCTCGCGCAGCTTCATGGCGCGCTCCCGCTCGTCCCTCCTCAGCTGCTCACGGACGTTGTCCGGGGTGTCGACCGGTAGCCGGTTCTCGGCGCGGACCAGGAACTCCATCGAGGTCTCCTCTCGGTGGCGCAGGGGGATGATCAGCGGGCAGCGATGTCCAGCAGCAGGGCGGCCAATGCGTCCGGGGCCGTGACCATGGCCTCGTGGCCGGTGTCGATCTCGTGCACCGGCCAACCGCGAGCCGCGGCACGCTTGGCCTGCCCGCTGAAGACCCGCATCCAGTCCACGCACTCGATGAACGCCGCCGGAACGAGCTCGGCCCCACCGGTCAGCCACAGCGGTTCGGTGTACGTCAGCCAGGGATGCGGTGTCAGCCGAGGTGACAGCCAGTCGAGATCGGCCTTCTCACTCACGCCGAGCCGCTCCAGCGGCCGCACCGGGATCAGCCAGCCGAACCCGGGCCCGGAAACGGATTCGCGATAGTGCTGTGCGACCGTCGCGGGAAGGAGGTCGATGGCGGCGTCGCCATCACCTCCCACGAACGCGTCCAGGTGTATCCGCATCGACAGCCGCTCCGGCACCCGGTCGGCGACCCCCGTCACGACCTGGCCGGCATAGCTGTGTCCCACGAGGACGACATCGCGGGCATCGTGCGCCTCCAGCAGCGCGACAACATCCTGGACATGCGTGGACAGCCCCACCTGCGGGCTCAGCAGATGAGCGCGGTCGCTGAGGCCGGTGAGCGTGGGGGCGTGCACCTCGTGCCCGGCAGCACGCAGTGCGGGCGCCACGCGCTGCCAGGCCCAGCCGCCGTGCCAGGCACCGTGGAGGAGAACGAACGTGCTCATGCGCAGGCAGCTTTCTCGTGAGGCCGCCAGCGCGCGGGAGCAGAGCCGTATGGCATGGCGCGCTTCAGACCGGGGAGCGGGTGACTGAACCGACGCTAAGGAGCAGCAGGCCGCTTCGGGAACACGCGAATGACCGCTTTCCGGGCGGCGGCTTGTCCTGCTGTGTCTACGTCATCCGTCGCGTGTACCGGCGGAGCGTCGCCGCCGCTGTTTGGACTGTGGCGCGGCACGGTGTTGGCCGGCATCCGTCACCAGTGGGAACGACCAGTTCAGAGCGCTGGGCACGGGCACGTCATCAGGGTCGTCATGAACGTGCGTCGGCGTCGGCGCCCTGGTCGTGGCGGGCGCGGGCTTCGCGGATGTCGCCGCGATGCGCCACGGCCCATTCGTGGAGCGCGGTGATGGGGACGAGCAGGGTCCGGCCCAGTTCGGTCAGTTCGTAATCGACCCGTGGCGGCACGGTGGCATAGGCGGTACGGCTGACGAGGCCGTCGCGGACCAGTGCGCGCAGAGTCAGGGTCAGCATCCGCTGGCTGATCCCGTCGATCTCGCGGTGGAGTTCGTTGAAACGGTGGGTGCGCTCACCGAGCAGCACGACGACCAGGGCGCTCCACTTGTCGCCGACCCGGTCGAGCACCTCACGGATCGGACAGTCCTTTTCGAGAAGGTCGTCCACAGGCACACCGCTGTACGTGGCTGACATGAAAGTGCCTCCTTACGTCTTCGCCGATGGTGACTCATGATGAGGTTACGCACAAGGGGTAACTGGGGTCCCGAGGTGCGAGACCGCCTCCGCGAGGTGTTCGTGACATCTCCGGTGAATCTCGCCGACTCGGATTCGCTCGCGTACTCGGCTTCATCTCGTCGTGCCGCAGCCGCCCCCCGAACTCCCGACGCCCAACGGCCTGGATCAGTGCCTGGCACAGACGGCCCGCAGCAAGGAAAGAGAGTCCTTCCATGCCCATCCTCGAGAGCCGTACGAGGACGTTAACCCGGATACTCGTGGCCGCGGCCACGGCTGGCGTTGTGTCGGTCGGGGGCGTCACGGCTGCGGTGGCGTCTCCCCAGCAGCCCTCCGCCACCTCGGCGCAGGTCGGCAGCGCTAGGACCGCGGCGAACAAGGCAATGGTGGTCCACTTCATGGACCAGCTGTTCAACCACGGCAATCTCGCCGTGATCGACAGGTTTGTCCGGCCCGACTACATCCAGCACAACCCGAACTCTCCTGATGGCCCTGATGCGCTGCGTCGCTTGGTGACCGGACTGCGGGCCGAACACCCGCAGTTGCATGTCACCGTCCAGCGGGCTATCGCCGAGGGAGACCTGGTCCTGCTGCACTCCCACTCCGTGTCGGAGCCCGGCGACAAGGGGGATGCGATCGTTGACATCTTCCGGATCCAGGACGGCAGGATCGCCGAACACTGGGACGTGATCCAGCCGGTCCCGGACACCACCGTCAGCGGCAACGACATGTTCTCCACACTGAGCGCCCCACAGAGACAGTGGCCGGACCCGAGCGTGTCCACCGCCGCGAGCAAGCGGGTTGCTACGGCCATGTTCAACGAGGTGACCCAGGACCGGGACGCCACCGCCCTCGACCGGTACGCCGTGGACCCCTTCTACCAGCACAACCCGCAGTCCCCGAACGGCACGGCGGCAGCCAAGGCGTTCTTCTCGTCCGTCCTGGAGAACCCCGGCTTCAGCGTCAGCGTCAAGCGAGTCATCGCCGAGGGCGACTACGTCGCCTTCCACGCCCTTTACAAGTTCGCCCCCAACGACCCGGGTAACGCGGTCCTCGACCTGTACCGCGTCCGCGATGGGAAGGTCGTCGAGCACTGGGACGTCATCCAGCCGGTCCCGGCGGCGTCGGCCAACGACAACACCATGTTCTAGTCCCGTTTACCTACTACGAGTCAGAAAGACAGGCACCACCATGTCCACTGAGAACAAAGAGCTGGTCGTCCACTTCTACAACGAGCTGTTCGCCAACGGCAATCTCGACGTCATCGACAAGTACGTCGGGGAGGAATACATCCAGCACAACCCCTGGGCCCCCAACGGCACCGAGGCGCTGCGCGGCTTCGTGACCGGCTTCCGCAAGCGCTACCCGGACCTGCAGTACGAGGTCGCGCGGGTCATCGCCGAGGACGACCTGGTCCTGCTGCACTCCCATGCCGTGGGTGAGCCGGGCACCAAGGGCCAGGTGGTGGTCGACATCTTCCGGGTTCGGGACGGCAAGATCGTCGAGCACTGGGACGTGATCCAGGACGTCCCGGACAGCACGGCCAGCGGCAACGACCTGCATTCCACGCTGAGTGCCCCGGCCAGCCAGTCCCCAGACGCGTCCAGCGCCGCGAGCAAGGAGGTCGTGTCGGCTCTGCTGGACGCGTTGCTCACCGACCGGGACGTCAGCGCCTGGGACCGGTATGCCGCCGATCCGTACTACGCGCACAACCCGAAGAACCTCAACGGTGTGGCGGCCGCCAAGGAAGCCTTCACGTCGGCCTTCGCAGCGTTCCCGGATCTCCGCATGGACATCAAGCGGATCATCGCCGACGGGGAGTACGTCGCGGTCCACCACACCTTCCAGATGAACGCGGACGACCGCGGGGCGGCCGTCGTCGACATCTTCCGGGTTCAGAACGGCAAGATCGTCGAACACTGGGACGTCTTCCAGCCGGTCCCGGAGAAGTCGGCCAACGACAACACCATGTTCTAGCCGTGGCCCGGGTCGGGCGGGCCGATGCCGGCCCGCCCGACCCGTCACCCCTCGCATTAGCAGCCGAAAAGCGCGAAAAAGACCGAGAAGGTCCGAGAAGGACACGCACGAGAAGGACGACATGAGGGAACCTCTGAGCTACGAGACCGCGCACCGTGCCGCCAAGGCCGTGCTGGAGGCCGCACGCGCGGACGGCCTGAAGGTGTGCGTCACCGTGGTCAACGGCAGCGGCGTCGTCAAGGTGGTGCTGCAGGACGACGGCGCCGGACCGATGGGCGTGGAGACCTCACGCCGCAAGGCCTACACAGCCGCGGTGATGCACATGCCGACCGCGGTGTTCGCGGAGTTCGCCAGGGACCCCCACTTGATCGACGCCCAGCTGCTGGCGATCCCCGGTGGACACCCGATCGTCACGGACGACGGCGAGACCATCGGGGGCATCGGGGTGGGCGGCGCGGACGGTGCCACCGACGACCGCCTGGCGGCGCAGGCGCTGAAGCGCATCGCGGAGCTGCTGGCGTAAGCGTGGCGGAGCACCGCACAAGCAACTCGAACGACCCCCGCACATCGAAAGCAATCGCCAAAGGAGCCGACAGTGATCGATGACACCCTCGTGGTCGAAGGTGTGGCGCATGACTACAACTTCCTGCCCGAGAACTGCGTCGACGAGGATCAGATAGGCCGCATGGTCGGCGAGCACATGCACCACCTGCACGGGCAATGGAGCGGCCCGGAATACACCATCGAGAAGTCGACGTGGATGAACCACGGTGCCGGCCCCGAGGTGCTCGGCCGGGCGATCCTGGCGGAGAGCCAGTCCGACATCGTGGTCTACCACGACACGCCGATCTACCACTTCTTCCACGACGGCGGTTCCCCGCTGGCCACCGGCCTGGCGATGCGCGAACGCTGGCCGAACCGGGTGTTCGTCTACGGCGCGGTGTCCCCGCTGCGGCCCGGCGCGGTGGAACGGGTCGACGAGCTCGTCGACGAACACCGGGTGAACGCGCTCAAGTTCTACCCGTACGACATGGTCGACGGGCGGATCACTGGCCTGGACATGGGTGATCCGAAGACGAGCTTCCCGGTGTACGAGCGTGCCCTGGAGCGCGGCATCAAGGTCGTCGCGGTCCACAAGGCACTCCCAGTCGGCCCCGGGCCGGCGGGCTCCCTGCGCGTCGACGACATCGAGGCAGCCGCGGCGGAGTTCCCCGACCTGACCTTCGAGATCGTGCACGGCGGGCTGGCGTTCGTCGAGGAGACGGCGCTGCTAATGGACACCACCCTCAACGTCGTGGTCAACCTGGAAGTGACCGCCTCCCTGGTGCGCACGGCCCCGCGCCGGTTCGCCAAGGCGATGGGGGCCTTCCTCGGCGCGCACAACGGCTCCCAGCGCATCATCTGGGGCACCGGCTGCCTCGCGGCCCACCCGCGCCCGCTGATCGAGGCGTTCTGGAACTTCGAGACGCCGCGGGACCTGGTCGAGGAGGAAGGCCTGGCGCCGCTGACCCTCCAGGCGAAGAAGGACATCCTCGGCGCCAACTTCCTACGTATGCACGGCATCGACGAGAAGGAGCTGCGAGCCCGGATCGCCGGCGACGAGTTCGACACCGACGAGCTGGCGACTGCCTGGGGAGGCAACGTGGAGCCGGCGCGGGCGGAGGCGGCGTGATGAGCGAGGTCACCGGGAGCCGGGCCTGGGAGGTCCTGACCGAGGCACGGGTCCGGGAGGTCCTCAACGAGATCGTCGACCCGTGCAGCAGCGTCGCCGGTGTCCCGGCTGGCATGGACGACATGGGCATGATCAACGAAGTCCGGTTCACCGACGACGGCGCGGACGGCCGGCGGATCGGTGTGAAGATCACCCTCACCGACCCCACCTGCATGCTGCTGGCCACCTTCGTCAACGAGACGCGTATCCGGCTGGCCGCACTGCCCGGTGTCACCGGCGTAGAGGTCTCCCTGGACCACGAAACGGAGTGGACCGAGGACCGACTCGCCCCGCACTACCGCCAGAGGCTCGAGGAGCACCGGGCGAAAAAGCGCAGGAGGCTCCTGCCGCTGACTCCGGTGGGCTCCGCGCGGAACAGAAAGGAGCCCTGATGAGCGACCCGACCGCGGCCTTGGCCGCACCCCAGGACGAGGCCGCGGTACGGGCCCACAACGCCAAGATCGCCCAGCGCTACCTCGAGGGTCTCAGCCAGGCGCCCAAGCCGGCCCTCACGCTCCCCCCGCCGGACGTACGGGTGATCCGCGACCTGGCATTCGGCCGCGCGGACGGCGCCGAGGACGGGACCGAGCTCCGCATGGATCTCTACCTGCCGACAGGCTCCCCTCTGCCCGCGCCGGTGATCGTGTGGCTGCCCGGCGGCGGCTGGCGGATGCAGCGTAGAGGGAATGGACCGAACCTGACCCGCCTTTTCGCGCAGCGCGGCTACGCGATGGCCGACGTCGAATACCGTTCCAGCGCGGTTGCCATCTGGCCCGCCCAACTCGACGACGTCACCGCCGCACTGCGCCACCTGCGCCGTATCGCGCCGGAGTACGGCCTGGACGTGGACGCGGTCGGCCTGTGGGGTAGCTCATCCGGAGGCCACCTGGCGCTGCACGCGGGCTTCGCCGGGGCACGCCCGGACCGCGAGGACCAGCCCGCGGTCCGGGCGGTGGTCGCGGGATACCCGTGTACCGACCTGCTCTCCGTGACCGAGGACGCCCTCCCCGGCGGCATCCTCGCCGACCAGGACCCAGACGACCCGTCCTGGGGCCTGCTGGGCGGACGGCCCGCCGACCTACCGGACCTCGCCCGCGATGCCAGTCCGGTTCACCACGTCGGCCCTGGCGTCCCGCCTGTCCTGCTGCTCCACGGTGACGCCGACCTGGTCATGGGTCCGGCACAGGCCCACAGGCTGTTCGACGCGCTCGTCGCCGGCGACGCCGAGGCCCATCTCCTCATGGTCCACGGAGCCGACCACGGCTTCCTGAACACGGGGGTCTGGGAGAACCAAGAGTCGCCGTACCGCGCCACCCTGCGGTCATCGCGAGACGCGGCCGGCACCAGGGAACGGGCCGCCATCCTCACCCCTGGCCTGATCGAGCGGTTCTTCGACAGACACCTGCGCCGGGAGCCCTGGGGCGACTGAAAACAGCCGAACCCCAAGTCTTCCGACCAGCGCCTGAGTTCCCTCGCTCGATCCCGAGGGGGCGGTCAGAGCTGGGACAGCCGACGCAGGACATCCCTGGTCGTTGCAGAGATCAGCGGGCGCCCATGAAGGCCGGAGAGCATGTCGGCGACAGCCTGTGTTCCGACGGTCCGGCGCACGGCATGTCGGCGGCTTCCTTCGACCAGCCGGTCAAGGCCTGCGTCGTCCGCGAGGGTTCAGCCGGTGGGCGATGTTCTCACGAAGCCGGACTTCCCACCGGCGGCTCTGGCTGCGGCGAGAGCCTTGCTCACGGCTGTCGCCAGGCCCCTGTGAACACGCTGCCGCCAGTTTGCGATCGGCGGGCCAGCCCAGCGGGCCCGGCGAGGATCTCCCTTACGCGCTGAGCGGACGGAGTGCCTCGGCGTAGCGTCCGGCTCCCGATCCGGGGGGCGAGCTTCGGCGTCCGCAAGCGACTCCCTGGCACCGGTACCATCAAGGACATATCGACGAAGTCGACGCCAGCATCCCTGGCGATCACGCCAAGATGCCGTTGCATTCCCGCAAAATCCTTGTTGAGATCGGCCCACAGCGAGCCGGGAGGCGTCCGGGCGACGCCCGCTCGGAGGGGCCTACAGCGGCGGAGGCGCTGTCCACGCTCAGCGCGGGATCGGCGTCCGTGACCGCTCCCGCTTCGCTGCCGGTGTCCACCACACCCTCGGGCGCTGGCGTGTTCGAGCCGTACCCGCGCGCCCGCGCAGGTCAGATAGCTCGCTAAGTGGTAAAAGTGGGAACACACCGTTGCCATCTTTCCCGCCAGTGCTCACTGTTCCGGGCGACTGAGACGCAGCAGGACTGCGGAGTTGGTGCGGGGCAGGGACACGGTGAGGGTTCCGTCGGCCGCGTCCCAGGTCGCCGTGGCGCCCGCGTCCCTCGGATAGAGCACTTCCGGGTGCAGGCGGCTACCCCGCAGGTGGGGAATGTGTATACCGCGGACGCCGGTGTCGGCGTTCTGCGCAGCCTCCTCGTCCGAGACCGCGTCGCGTCGCCACAGCGCGAGGTACGTCGCGGAGTCACCCCGCAGTCCGTGGGCGAGCCAGGAGTCCTCCCACCCGGGCAGGCCCAGCGGCCAGAACGGGCGGGCGGTAGCGATCTCCGGCCTGATGCGCTTGTACAACTCGATGGCCGAGCGCACGAGGGTGAGCTGCTCCTGGTCCATGCGGTCCAGGAAGCCGGAGAGGTGCACGCGGCCCAGCAGGGCGGTGGTCATCGTGAAGGCGATCGTGTCGAGGTCGAAGTGAGGTTGCGGGTAGGCCCACACAGCGGCCTGCTCGGGTGCCACCGCAGTGGCGGCCGCCGCCGCTATGGGCGGGTAACGCAACGGGTCCTGCTGGTCGCTGGTGGACTGCAACTGGGTCACAGCAAGCTGTGCGTAGTCCATGCGCAGCCCGCCCGAACCGCAGTTCTCCAGCACCAGGCCGGGATGCCGGTCGAGGAGTGAGGCGAGCCAGTCGAGGTGGGCGCGATGGTGCCCGAGCAGGCCGGCGCCAGCGCTTTCCGTGCCGTTCTCGGTGCCGGGGCCGGCGTTGATGTTGTAGTCGAGTTTGAGGTAGCCCACGCCCCATTCGCCGACGATGCGGTCCACGACTCGGTCGAGGTGGGCCCGGGCGGCGGGGTGGCGCAGGTCGAGGTGGTGGCGGCCGTGCTCAGTCAGCCGGACCCCTCCCCGCCGGAAGAACGCCTGGTCGGGCAGGGTCCGGGCCAGTGGGCTGCGTACGCCGACGACTTCGGGCTCCAGCCACAGGCCGGGTGTCATGCCGTGGCGGCGGATCGCGTCGAGGACTTCCTGGATACCGCCGGGGAAGCGCCGCCCGGCGGGTTCCCAGGCGCCCACGGCATCCCACCAGCCCTGCGCGTCGTCGTCGTACCAGCCGGCGTCGATGACGAACACCTCGGCTCCGGCCACCCCGGCTGCCTCGATGAGCGGCAGGAGCTTGTCGGTGGTGGGGTCGCCCATGAGGGTGTTCATGTAGTCGTTGTAGATCACGGGAAGCGCCGTGTGATCCGGGTGGACGCGGCGGATGTGGCGGCGGTAGGCGGTGAGCTCACCGAACGCCGCGTCCAGGCCGCCGCTGTGGGTGCGGACCAGGACGGCGGGCACGGTGGTGAACTCCTCTCCCGGGGCCAGCGTCTGCCGCCACTGATGATGCGCATCATCCGGTCCGAACAGGGCGAGGTAGGCGGCGCCCTCCCGTTCCCCGGTCTCGAAGCGCCAGCCGGCGCTGGACTCGATCTGCCAGAGCCAGGCGCCTCCGGCGCGGTCGGTGAGGGCGGCGAGGGGAAGGTGTCGGCCGGTCGACCAGGTGCCCTGGGAGTAGCGCTCGAAGCAGCCGCGGCCTTCGTGGCCGTGGGCGGACCTGTTCAGCGGGACGACCTGGTCCCGGAACGCGGCCTGGCGCCAGCGGCATTCGGCGAGCCAGTCGTTGTCCGCCCAGTGCAGGGTCAGGCCGTCGAGGCCCTTCTCCCCGTCGGTGATGCCACCGAGCGTGAGGGTGGACACGCCCTCCAGGTGCAGGGGGGCGTCGCCCTCGTTGACCAGCCGGACCTGCGAGCGCACGAAGCCCGCTCCGGGAACGGTGCTGAGGGTGACGTCGGCGGCGAGTCCGCTTTCCGGGTCGGCCAGCCGTATCGTGGTGCGCCGCCACATTCCGTCTTCGACCGTCTGGTGGCCGCGGAGGGCCAGGCGGCCACCGACGGTCGTGTCGATGAAGCGTTCTCCCGACCAGGTCCGGCCGTGCCCGGTGAGTATGACCTCGACGAGGGGGACGAGGCAGTCCCATGGGCGGCCGTCGGTGGTGAGTCTGACCGATCCCGAAGGGTCCGCCACGGCGCGCAGCCCGAGGGCTTCAGCGCTCCACAGCAGGGACTCCTGGGCGATCTCGGCGGCAGCTGTCAACGCGTTTTCCCTTCTGGGACAAGTGCTCGTTTCAGTGGCCCGACACAGGTCGTTTTAGGGGCAGTTGTGCAGGTGGCGTGTAGTTTCCGGTGGCTCTGCGGGTTGCCGGGGCAAGCCCCGCGTCTGTGCCGGATGGGTAACGCCGTGGTTGCGACCTCTTGACGGCCGTGTTGTGACCGCTCACAATCCTCGCATGGTTGTGACCGGTCACACAAGCTCCGGCGGCCCTGCTGATCCGCAGGGGAGCCAGCAGAAGCCCGCCAGTATCCGTGATGTCGCCCAGGCGGCCGGCGTCTCCTACCAGACCGTTTCGAGGGTCATCAACGACCACCCGAACGTGAAGGAGGAGACCCGCCGCCGGGTCGAGGAGGCCATCGAGGCCCTCGGCTTCCGGCGCAACGCCACCGCGTTCGCGCTGGCCAGCGGCGTCACGAAGACGGTCACGGTCCTGACGTCCAACACCGTCCTCTACGGTTACGCAGCCACCCTGCAGGGCCTGGAGGAGGCCGCCCGCGCCGCGGGCTACTCGGTCGGCGTCCGGGTCCTGACCCCGGAGGACGACCTGGACCGTACGATCGCCACCGCGGCCGCGGCCGGTGGCGGGCTGGTGGTGATCGGATTCGATCGGCTCGGCGCGGCGGCCCTGGACCGGGTCCCGTCCAACGTGCCCTGCGCCGCGGCTGTCGAAGCCCCGCCGCCGGGCCGTACACCTCCGCGTCCGGCGGTGTGGGTGGACGACCGTACGGCGTCCCGCGCCGCCACCGAGTACCTGCTTGACCTCGGTCACGAAACCGTCCACTATGTCGCGATTCCCGCGTCCACCGGCTCGCGGCGCTCGGCGGCACCCCGCGCCGAGGGCTGGCGGCAGGCCCTGGTGGCCGCAGGTGTCACCCCTCCGCCTCCCACCGGCAAGGGCTGGGACGCCCAGGCCGGTTACGACGCCGGCCGCAAGCTCGCCCGTGATCCTGGCGTCACCGCGATCCTGTGCGGAAACGACGACCTGGCCCTGGGCGTCCTGCGCGCCCTGCACCACGCCGGCCGGTCCGTCCCCGGGGATGTCAGCGTCATCGGCTTCGACGACGCCCCCCACTCGCAGTTCATCACACCCGCGCTCACCACGGTGCGCCTGGACTTCCAGGGGCTGGGCCGGTCCGCCTTCGGGCTCCTGCGCGGTCAGCTGGAATCCGACTTCCAGCCGCCCGAGCCCACGCTCGCCGGCCCCGAACTGGTCCGGCGCGAAAGCACGGGGAGCCGGGACGCATGATCCGGGCCCGTGTACGCCTCTGCTCCGCCTCCACCGTCACCCCCCTTCACGACACCGCTCCGCCAACCCTCGCTTGCCTAAGGAAGATCCATGAAAAGAGCCGTCTCCTCCCTCGCCGTCGTGTGTGCCCTCGGACTGGCCGCCACCGCCTGCAGTGACGCCACCGCCGGCAGCACCGGCGCCGCCCCGACCGGATCGGTCGACGCGACGGCGAGCCTGAAGGGCGTCAAGCTGACCATGTGGGTGGCGCAGAACAGCGTCACCGAGCCCAAGCAGGTCATCGACGCCTTCGAGAAGGCGACCGGAGCCACCGTCACCACCCAGGTGATACCCGACCCCTACGAGTCGAACGTCCCCACCAAGCTCGCCTCCGGCGACAAGCCGGACCTGATGTTCTGGCAGCCCACGGGCAGCACCCTGCCGTTCATCCAGCCGGCCAAGAACCTGCTCCAACTGGACAACGAGGACTGGGTCTCCAAGCTCGGCACGACCGAGCAGAGCCTCGGCCAGGTCGACGGCCACCGCTACGCCGCCATCGTCACCAGCCCGGCCTCGCTGGGCGTCTACTACAACAAGGACGTCTTCAAGAAGGCGGGCATCACCAAGATGCCCACCAGCTACGACGACCTCCTCGCCACCGCCGCGACGATCAAGTCCAAGACGGGCGTCGCCCCGTTCTTCGAGGTCGGCGGCGACAAGTGGCCGCTGCAGTGGCAGGTCCAGCTGCAGATGACCGACCTGCCGCAGAGCTTCTGGGACAAGCTCAACAAGAACCAGGCCAAGTGGACCGACCCGGTCATCGTCAACGCGATCAAGAAGTACAAGGCGAAGGTCCTCGACGGCGGCCTGGCGCAGAAGAACTACAAGACGGCCACCTTCGTCGACCAGGGCAAGGCCATCCTGGACGGCAGCGCCGCCATGGCCGTCAACGTCACCTCGCTGCAGAGCGAGATCCAGGCCACCGCCAGCACCGCCGAGATGGACCAGAAGCTGGGCTGGTTCCCCGTCTCCAACAGCTCCGCCAAGGGCCTGTACTCGCCCGACCAGACCAACGGTGTCGTCGCCTTCAACACCGGTGACGCCAAGCGGCAGAACGCCGCCCGGCAGTTCCTGTCCTTCTGGCTCGGCAAGGACTACCCGGCCTACATCAAGGCCAACAAGGTCGTCTCGGTGGAGCCGTCCGTACCCAACCCCGCCGGCCTTCCCCAGACCGCCATCGCCCAGGCCGACTCCCTCTCCACCGCGACCGGCGTGTTCCAGGTCAAGGCCCTGACCGCGCCCGACATGCACCTCGCCCTGGCCGACATGATCTACGGCAAGAAGACGCCGGAGCAGGTGGCGCAGGCCGCCGAGGACCAGTTCACGCAGGTCCTCAAGGCGCGCGGCGTGTCCGGCTTCTGACCCTCCGTCCCCTTCGCCAGCCCCGCCCCGGGCTCCCTCACCGCCGTACAGCCCGGGGCCACCCACCGGAGGTAGAAGTGGCGGACACAGCCACCCTCGGCGTCACCGACGTCCACCCCAGCAAGGAAGCGGGCCGTCCGTCCGGGCGCGCGCGCCGTCGCCGGCCGCGCGGCAAGCCCAACCAGCCGTGGTGGTTCGCCCTGCCCGCGCTCGCCGTGTTCGGCACCTTCTTCCTGCTGCCGAACCTGCTGAACTTCGTCTACCCGTTCACCGACTGGTCGGCGTTCCACCCGGACATCCACTTCGCCGGACTGTCCAACTTCCGCAGCGTCCTGCAGGACGGCTCGATGCTGAGGGACATCCGCATCACCGTCGAGTACGCGGTGCTGGTGGCCCTCTTCCAGAACGGTTTCGGACTCGCCCTGGCCTTGCTGCTGGAGCGCGACACCCGCTTCAACCGCTTCTTCCGCGCCGTGTTTTTCCTCCCGGTGCTGATCTCGGCCCTCGCCGTCGGCTACATCTTCCGCGCCCTGCTCGCCCAGGACGGCGCGCTCAACAGCGTCCTGTCCACCCTCATGGGACACCACGTCGACACCCCCTGGCTGGGGTCGACGACCTGGACACTGGTCGTGGTGACCCTCATCCACGGCTGGAAGTGGATGGGGCTGGCCATGCTGATCTACCTGGCCGGTCTGAAGAGCATGCCGGGTGACGTCCTGGAGGCCGCCCGCATCGACGGGGCAGGCGCCTGGCGCACCTTCTGGTCCATCAGGTTCCCGCTGCTGGCGCCGGCGGTGACCTTCAACGTCACCACCGCCCTGATCGGCTCCATGAACACCTTCGACATCGTCCAGGCAACGACCGCCGGCGGCCCGGGCAGCGAGACCGAGGTGTTCAACATCTACATGTTCCGTGTCTTCGGACAGGGCCTGTACGCGCAGGCGTCCGCGATGAGCCTGGTGCTGTTCCTCATCGTCGTCGTCCTGGCCGTACCCGTCATCGTCGGTCTGCGTCGCAGGGAGAACAACCAGTGACCGCCGTATCCGCGTTCGCCCCGGCACGCCCGAGCCTGCCGCGCTGGGTGCGCCCGGCCGTCGTCGTGGTCATCGCCGCCGTCACCATCGGCATCCCGCTCTGGCTCGTCGCGGTGACCTCCGTCAAGCCCCAGGCCGAGGCGATCAAGCCGAACCTGTCGCTGCCGCACCACGTGCAGGCCGCCGCCAACTACCGGCAGACCTTCGACCAGGGCAAGGTCATCCAGGGCTTCGTCAACAGCCTGCTGGTCGTGGTCCCCTCGGTCATCCTCGTCCTGCTGCTGGGCGCCGGTGCCGCATGGGTCTTCGCCCGCCGTACCGGCCGCCTGGTGGGCACCCTGTACGCACTGAGCATCAGCGGACTGCTGCTGCCGCCCGCGGTGATCACCATCGTCATGGAGCTGCGGCAACTCGGCCTCGCCGGAACCCAGTTGGGAATGATCGCGGTCTACACCGGGATGTACTTGTCCACGTCGATCTTCTTCATGACCGGCTTCATCCGCAACCTCCCCGAGGAACTGGAGGAGGCGGCACGCATGGACGGCGCGGGCCCGCCGAGGGTCTTCTTCCAGATCATCCTGCCCCTGCTGCGGCCGGTCATCGCCACCGCGACGATCATGGTGATGCTCTTCGCCTGGAGCGACATCTTCTACGCGTTCTTCGTCCTCGGCGGCGGCTCCAAGGCCACCCTGCCGCTCAACCTCTACCAGGTCGCCAACGCCCAGCTGTACCTGAACAACTGGCACCTGATCTTCGCCTACGTCGTGATGATGAGCCTTCCCATGGTGGCGGTCTTCGTCGTCGCCCAGCGCCGGGTCGTCGCCGGCATCACCAGCGGAGCCGTCAAGTAGCCCCGCGCCCCTGATCCCCGGGGCGTGACTCCCCGCACGCCCCGGCCTCTCACCCCTCGGTACCCCCGGTACCGCCCACGATCCTCCCGCAACGATGCGGTAGGCGGAGGACACGCATGCCTCGAACCAAGCACAGATCAGGAACAGTCCGGCGCCTGACGGGCGTTGCCGCCTTCACCGCCGTCCTGATCGGTACGGCCCTGACCGGCCCGGCCGCCCACGCGGCCAACCCCCAGCTCACCGTCGACCTCGGCCAGACCACCGGCGCCGTCATGCACGGCGCCAACGGCACCCTGTACGGCCTCAGCGACGACGGCGTCCCCGGTGACAGCCTGCTTGCTCCCCTGCACATGACCTCGATCGTCCAGAAGGCACCCGACGGCGCGCAGCACCCCAACGGTGACGCCCTCGCCGTCAAGTCCTCCTACGACCGCAACGGCGGCGGCGATGTCTACATCTACATGCAGGACATCTACGCCCAGTGGCCGTATGAGAACCTCGGCCTGAGCGACTACCTGTCCAAGGTCGACACCATGGTCCGCAAGGTCGCCGCGCGCTCCGACGCGGCCGACTTCGTGTGGGTGCCGTTCAACGAGCCCGACGGCAATTGGTACTCGGGGCTGGGCAGTTCCAACACGACCACCTATACCAACGCACGCAACAGCTTCGAGAGCGACTGGACCACCGTCTACAACAAGATCCGGTCGATCATCCCGAACGCCCGGATCGCCGGTCCCAACGAGAGCAAGTGGGACGCCCGCCTCATGGGCGACTTCTACCCGTGGGCCAAGGCCAGCAACGTGCTGCCGGACGTGACGACCTGGCACGAACTGGGCACCAGCTCCCTGTCCAACTTCGAGTCCCACCTCGCCGCCTACCGGACCATCGAAACGAACGCAGGCATCACCAAGCTGCCGGTCGACATCGACGAGTACGCCGGCCATCGTGACCAATCCGTGCCCGGTCAGATGGTCCAGTGGGTCTCGATGTTCGAGCGGAACAAGGTCTACGCCGACCAGGCGTACTGGGGCATCGCCGGAAACCTCAACGACAACAACGCCCAGACCAACATCCCCAACGGCAACTGGTGGCTGCTGCGCTGGTACGCGGGTCTGAGCGGCCAGACGGTCAAGGTGACGCCGCCACAGCCCAACACCGCCGACACCCTCCAGGGCATCGCGTCGCTGGACACCAGCCGCAAGCAGGCCCAGGTGCTCCTCGGCGGCGCCTCCGGATCCGTGGACACCGTCATCCAGCACGTACCGTCGTCGTTCGGCAGCAGTGTAAACGTCACGGTGGAGCGCACCGCCTGGAGCGGCTACGAAGGGTCGGCCGCCGCGCCGGGCGTGGTGTCCCGCACCACCGCCACTGTCGCCGCCGACGGCAGTGTCACCGTGCCGCTGACCGGGCTGGACGCCATGTCGGCCTACCGCGTCACCGTCAACCCCGACGGCACCGGGACGCCCACCGCGGCGAGCCTGCCCTGGTCTGCGTCGTACGAGGCGGAGAACGCCACTATCACCAACGGCTCGGTCTACACCCAGAGCGACCTCGCCACCTCGGGCGGCAAGGACGTCGGCAGCCTGAACCAGTCCACCAGCAAGGTCGACTTCACCGTCAACGTCCCGTCCACCGGAACGTACGACGTGAACGTCTTCTACGGCAACCAGTCCGGAGCACCCGCCACCCAGACCCTCACGGTCGACGGCGGCTCGGCGAAGACCGTCACCTACGGCTCAACCCTGAGCTGGACCTACCGCGCCACGGCGAGCGTGCCCGTGTCCCTCTCGGCCGGCACCCACACCCTGACCCTGGCCAAGGGCACGAACGAGGTCACCCTCGACAAGATCGACGTCACCGCCTCGCCCACCCCGGACCCCGTCTACCCGGCCACGTACGCCGACATCACCGGATCCCCGTCGTACGACTACTCCGCCTCGGGCATCAGCGGCGCCGGCGCCCTGGTACTGGGCTCCGGTGACAAGGCCGCTTTCGACGTCAACGCCCCGACCGACGGCTACTACACCGTGCACGCCGACTACGCCTCCACCGGCGCCGGCACCCTCACCCTGGACGGCGCCACCGCCGCCACCCTGGCGTCGACCTCCGGCAGCCTCACCGACAAGTCCATGAAGCTGTACCTGTCGGCGGGCAACAACCGCATCACCGCGACCGGTCCGGGCGCCGGCAGCCTGACCCTGCGAGACCTGCGCGTCACCGGAACGGTGGACACCACAGGCGTCTCAGCCTATGAGGCGGAGAACGCCACCCGCGCCGGGACCGCGGCGGTCTCCAGCAACACCTGGGCCTCCGGCAGCAAGGAGGTTGGCTACATCGGCAACGGCTCCGGCAACACCCTCACCTTCCAGGTGAACGCCCCCGCGGCCGGGCGCTACGTGATGAACGTGCGCTACGCCAACGACGAAGTCGCCGGCTCTGGCAACTACAACACCAACATCATCTCCAGGGCGGCGAACATCACCGTCAACGGCACCACCCAGACAGTCATGTTCCGCAACTCCTACAGCTGGTCGAACTTCTGGGACCTCCCCGTCCCCGTCACCCTCAACGCCGGCACCAACACGATCTCCTTCGGCAACTCGTCGGCGTACGCGCCCGACCTCGACCGCATCACGGTCGCACCGCTGAGTAGCTGATCGTAATGGACGGCCGGGGTTCTGGAGGGCCCCGGCCGGACCTTGAAAGTGCATTCCCTCGTTCGGAACTTCGAATGTCGTTCGACGTATTGGAACAGAAGGGCTCCCCGTAATGAACCCCGCCCACCAGCAAGCACCCCACCCAGACGCCTACGTCGTCGGGGTCGACTTCGGAACCCTCTCCGGCCGCGCTGTGGTCGTCCGGGTCCGCGACGGCGCGGAGCTGGCGTCGGCGGAGCACCCGTACCGGCACGCGGTCCTGGACCGTGAGCTGCCCGACGGCACGCGGCTGCCCCCGGACTGGGCGCTGCAGGTGCCCTCGGACTACCTGGATGTGCTGCGCCATGCGGTGCCGGAGGCGCTGGCGGCTGCCGGTGTGCGGCCGGAGCAGGTGATCGGCATCGGCACGGATTTCACGGCGTGCACGGTGTTGCCGGTGCTGGCGGACGGGACGCCGCTGTGTGAGCTGCCGGAGTACGCCGCTCGTCCGCACGCCTATGTGAAGCTGTGGCGGCATCATGCCGCGCAGGGGCAGGCCGACCGGATCAACGCGCTGGCCGTGGAGCGCAAGGAGCCGTGGCTGGAGCGGTACGGCGGGAAGGTCTCCTCGGAGTGGGAGTTCGCCAAGGCGCTGCAGGTGCTGGAGGAGGATCCGGAGGTCTACCGGCGCATGGAGCGCTGGGTGGAGGCGGCGGACTGGATCGTGTGGCGGCTGTGCGGGGCTTACGTGCGCAACGCGTGTACCGCCGGGTACAAGGGCCAGTACCAGCAGGGGAGTTACCCCTCGTCTGACTACTTGGCGGCCCTGCACCCGGACTTCGCCGGCTTCGTCACGGACAAGCTGGACCAGCCTATCGGGCAACTCGGCGATACGGCAGGCACGTTGACCGCCGAAGCGGCGGCCTGGACCGGGCTGCCGGAGGGCATCACGGTCTGTGTCGGCAACGTCGACGCCCATGTCACCGCACCCGCCGCAGCGGCTGTGGAACGCGGACAGATGGTCGCCATCATGGGCACCTCCACCTGCCACATCATGAGCTCCGACCAGTACGGCACCGTCCCCGGTATGTGCGGGGTGGTGGACGGCGGGATCCTGCCGGGCTTGTGGGGCTACGAGGCGGGGCAGAGCGGAGTGGGGGACATCTTCGCCTGGTTCGTGCGCACCGGCTTCCCCGCGGAGTACGCGGAGCGGGCCGCTGCGGCCAGCCAGAGTCCGCACGAGTACCTGACCGATCTCGCGGCCGGGCAGAAGGTCGGCGAACACGGCCTGGTGGCCCTGGACTGGCACAGCGGCAACCGCTCCGTCCTGGTCGACCACGACCTCAGCGGTGTGATCGTCGGCCAGACCCTCTCGACGCGTCCGGAGGATGTCTACCGGGCCCTGTTGGAGTCCACCGCGTTCGGCACGCGCACCATCATCGAGGCGTTCGAGCAGTCTGGGGTGCCGGTCGATGAGCTGATCATCGCGGGGGGTCTGACGAAGAACGCGCTGCTGATGCAGATCTACGCCGACGTCACCCGCCGCCCGCTGAGCATCATCGGCTCCGCCCAGGGCCCCGCGCTGGGCGCGGCCATGCACGCCGCGGTCGCGGCCGGGGCGTATCCGGACATCCAGGCCGCCGCAGCCTCGATGGGCAAGGCCGAGCGGGGCGTGTACCAGCCCGACCCGGACCGCGCCCTGGCCTACGACCGCCTCTATGCCGAATACCGGCTGCTGCACGACTACTTCGGGCGCGGCACCAACGACGTCATGCACCGCCTGCACCGCCTGCGCCGTCTGCGCGCCGAGGCCTCCGCCTGAACCACCCTTGTGAAAGGACATCGCCATGACGACCCATGCTCAGCCCTACGACGGCCAGGAGATCTGGTTCCTGACCGGCAGCCAGCACCTGTACGGCGAGGAGACCCTGGCGCAGGTCGCCCACCAGTCCCGGCAGATCGCCGAACGCCTCGACGCGGCCGCGGAGATCCCGCTGCGGATCGTGTCCCGGCCCGTCCTGAGTGACGCGGAGTCGATCCGGCGGATGTGCCAGGAGGCCACGGTCTCCGACACCTGCGTCGGGGTGATCGTGTGGATGCACACCTTCTCCCCGGCCAAGATGTGGATCGCCGGCTTGAGCGCGCTGGACCGGCCGGTGCTGCACCTGCACACCCAGTACAACCTGTCGCTGCCCTGGTCGAGCATCGACATGGACTTCATGAACCTCAACCAGGCCGCCCATGGCGACCGCGAGTTCGCCCACATCGAGGCCCGCCTCGGCGTGAACCGCAAGGTCGTCGCCGGGCATGCGACGGACCCCCGGGTCGTCAGACGGGTCGCGGCCTGGGCGCGGGCGGCCGCCGGCCGTCACGCAGCCCGCTCCCTGCGCCTGGCCCGCTTCGGGGACAACATGCGCGAGGTCGCGGTCACCGAGGGCGACAAGGTCGAGGCCCAGCTGCGCTTCGGCTACTCCGTCAACACCTACGCCGTCAACGACCTGGTGGCCGTCGTCGACGCCGTCGAGGCCAAGGCGGCGGCCGAACTGGCCGAGGAGTACGTGCAGTCCTACGACGTGGTCCCCGCCCTGCGCCCCGGCGGCATCCGCCACGACGCCCTGCTCTATGCAGCCCGCCAGGAGCTCGGCCTGCGCGCCTTCCTCACCGACGGCGGTTTCACCGCCTTCACCACCAACTTCGAAGACCTCGGCGGCCTGCGCCAGCTGCCCGGCCTTGCGGTGCAGCGGCTGATGGCCGACGGCTACGGCTTCGGCGGCGAGGGCGACTGGAAGACCTCCGCCCTGCTGCGCACCCTGAAGGTCATGGGTCACGGACAGCCCGGCGGCACGTCCTTCATGGAGGACTACACCTACCACCTCGGCCCCGGCGAGCCGCGCATCCTGGGCGCTCACATGCTGGAGGTCTGCCCCTCTATCGCGGCTGGCCGGCCCAGCCTGGAGATCCACCCTTTGTCCATCGGCGGCCGTGAGGATCCCGTCCGCCTGGTCTTCGACGCCGCGTCCGGACCCGCCGTGGTCGTCGGCCTGTCGGACGTGGGCGACCGCTTCCGGCTGACCGCCAACGCCGTGGACGTGGTCGCCCCCAGCCGGCCGCTGCCCCGGCTCCCGGTCGCCCGGGCAGTGTGGAAGCCGCGTCCGTCACTGGCGGAGTCGGCCGAGAGCTGGCTGCTGGCCGGCGCGCCGCACCACACGGTGCTCAGCTCCGCCGTCGACCTGGAGACGCTGAGCGACTTCGCCGCCATGACCGGCGTCGAACTGCTGACCATCGACGAGAACACCAGCACCGAACAGTTCGCCAAGGAGATCCGCTGGAACGCCGCCTACCACCGACTGGCCCAGGCCCTGTGACGCCCCACGGCACGAAGGAGCACTACCCATGACTACCACCGTCCGGGACGGCTTGCGGCAGGAAGTGCTGGAGGCGAACCTGGCCATACCTCAGGTCGGTCTCGCGACCCTGACCTGGGGCAATGTGAGCGGGATCGACCGGGAAGCAGGGCTGTTCGTCATCAAGCCCTCCGGCGTGCCCTATGAGGACCTCACCCTCGATCACCTGGTGACCGTGCGGCTGTCGGATGGCGCCGTTGTCGGCGGCGACCTGCGTCCCTCCACCGACACCGAGACCCACCGCTGCCTGTACCTGGCTTTCCCCTCCATCGGCGGCGTCACCCACACCCACTCCACCCACGCCGTCGCCTTCGCCCAGGCCCGGCGCGACATACCGGTCCTGGGCACCACCCACGCCGACACCTTCAACGGCCCGATTCCCTGTACCCCTGACCTCACGCCGGAGCAGTGTGCGACGGACTACGAGTACAACACCGGCCGCGTCATCGTGGACATGCTCAGGGAGGACGATGGGAAGGCTGCAGAGGTCCCCGCCGCTCTCGTCGCCAACCACGGGCCCTTCACCTGGGGACCCACCGCCCGCAAGTCCCTGGAACACGCCATCATCTGTGAGGCCGTTGCCGATATCGCCCTGCGGACTCTGGCCCTGATTCCCTCAGGCCCGCCTCCCCGTCACCTTCTGGACCGGCATTACACCCGCAAACATGGCCCCGACGCCTACTACGGGAACCCGGAGATGGCGACCTCCGCGATGTCGTCCATTGGGGAGTTGCCCAGCACGAGGAGGTCGGCGTCCACGTAGGGGACGCCGACGTCGGTGTACGGTCGGCGCGGTCTCGCCGGGGCCCTCACTGGTCTGCACTGCCCGCCTGCCGGCGCCGAGTGCGTAGCTCAGTCGTCTGGGCAGATGACGAAGTGCGGGTAGGCGTGTCGGCCGGGCTGGTCGGCGATCTCGTTGAGTGCGGCGCGGATTTCGTGCAGGTGGCCGGTGGTCATCTGCAGCGGGGGTTCGTGGGGCTGGTAGGTGGTGCGGACCGGGTAGTCCACGCCCGGTTCGGTGGTCATCTCGATGTGGCAGCCCAGGACATGGGTGACCGGTCTGTGCTCGCAGAACTCGATCAGGCGGTCGATGGTCCGGGCGAAGGTGGACCAGTCCTGGACGTAGAGCCGGCCGGGGTAGACGGTGTCGCCGGTGAGGAGGATCCCGGTCCACGGGTCGTAGAACGTGACCGCTGCCTCGTGGTGCCCGGGAGTGGCCAGGCACTCGAGCGTGCGGCCTCCCAGGTCAACTCGTGCCAGGGCGGTGGGGTCCTCGTCGAAGCCGAAGTACTGCCAGGCCGTGGGGAGGGCTGCGTCGACCACGGTGGTGTCGGGGCGGTCGGCGAACTGGCTGTCGCCCGCGATGTGGTCGTCGTGAGCGTGCGTGTGCAGCACGAGCAGGTGGTAGTGCTCTCGGGGGTGCCGGGCGAGCCAGCCCTCGACGATCTCGTCGACCACACGGCGCAGGGGGAAGAACTCGGGCGACGCGGTGGCTCCGGTGTCGATCAGCACCGCCCGCGTGTTGCCGAACAGCAGGAACAGGAACGGCGCTTCGTAGTTGATCGCCATGTTCTGCCGCAGGATGACCGTGTGCTCGTCGTACGCGTAGACCTGGATGTCCGGGTCGGTGTTGTGCTTGGACGACGGTGAGCCGTGGATCCAGCGGACGTCCAACTCGCGCGGCCGGAGGACCGGGCTGCCAAAATCGATAAAGGAAGCGCCCGTGGGCATGACCTCTCCTCTGTACGTCGTCCAAATCGGGTGGCGATGATCAATCGGCAGAGCTTGGCGCGCGGGAGAACCAGCCTTTCCTGAAGAATCTGCGGCTCAGCGATCAACGCGCAGATCATCCAGTATCAGACGGACATCACCCATCGACGTAAGTGGGTTCACAAAGCACAGGCGCGCCAGTGTTTCCTGCCCATATCGGGTGGATGCGACGAAGGCGACGCCCTCTTGCAAAAGTCGTTTCTCCCAGGCGAGGTAATCCTGTGCCTCCCAGCCGATCCTGCGGAAGACAATCACGGACAGCTCGGGCCTGTGCGCTACTTCCAGGAGTGGGTCATCGTCGATCACCTGCGTGACCTCGCGCGTGAGACTCAGCGCCGCCTCCACGGCATCCGCATACGCTCGAGTGCCATGGACGGCCAACGAAAACCAGAACGGCAGCCCCCGGGCTCGGCGCGTCAAGTGAATCGCCAAGTCAGCCGGATTGAATTCCCGTCGGTTGTTCAAGCTTTCGAGATAGCCCGCGTCATGCTGGTGCGCCCGAACGGCTTGGGTCGGATCCCGATAGAGCAAGGCGCAGCAATCGAAGGGTCCGAACAGCCATTTGTGGGGATCCACCACGAGCGAATCGCAACGTTCGATGCCGGCGAAATTCGCGCGGACGGACGGCGCGGCGAGGGCAGCCCCGCCGTAGGCGCCATCGACGTGGAACCACAGTTGGTGCCGTTCGGCGAATTCCGCCAGCGCAGCCAGGTCGTCCACGATTCCAAGGTTGGTCGTCCCGGCGGTGCCCACCACGGCGAAGACGCCGTCGAGGTCTTCGGCGCCCAGCTGTGCGAGGCCGTCCACGCTGACTCTGAGGTCTTCGTTCACCGGGAGAGTGAGGAGTTCTGCGTCAAGTACCCGCGCAGCTTCGGCCACCGAAGAGTGTGCCTCTCGGGTGGCTGCGATCCGCCAACGTCGTGGACGGTCGCCGTGCCGGTTCAGGTATCGGTCGCGAGCTGCCGCCAGTGCGGACAGCGTACCGATGGTTGCGCCGGCAACGAAGGTGCCGCCGGCAGATGCGGGAAGTCCTGCGAGGTTGCTCAGCCATTCGAGCGCGGCGTTCTCGGCATGCACAACGCCAGAGGCCTCCATCCACGACCCGGCGTAGATCGAGGAGGCGGCAATGACGCTGTCCATGAGTTCTGATGCCACGGTGGGAGCTGCCGGGACGTAGGCAAGCATGCGCGGATGGTCCATTGCGATGGTGGCCGTTGCAATGACCTCGGTGAAGGCCGTGTACGCCGCTTCATAGCCGAGCCCCTCGTCGGTGATGAGGGGACCTGTCGCATCGTCCAGCTCATGCGCGGTTTTGGGGCCTCGCAGCGGCGGATGGGTCTGCTCGAGCCGGTGCAACAAGTAGTCCTGGAAACGGGCCGCGTAGTGCCGTGCGGATTCATCGAAAAGATGCATCCGCGCGGCGTTCGTCCGCTCAGTCATCAGCCAGGTTGAACGGTGCGAGGTGGATGGAGTCCGGCAGGTTCGGCGGAGCACCGTCGAATGCCGCGAGCATCTGTGTCTCGTCTTTGAGTGTGTCTCGAGCAAAGAAGAAGCGGTTGACGCGATCGCCCTCGAAGACATAGATGTCGAGGTTGTACCAAGCGCTGAAGGTGCGCTCACCTCGGGCGTTCGTGAACGTTCCGCCCGGATTCTGTACCAGCAGAAGCGCGTTCCCGAAGATCAGTGGCTGCTCGATCGCTTCGACGAAATCTGGAATAAGAGGGAACAGGGGATCCCAGAAACCGCGGTCGACAGCCTCGCGGTCCGGGAAATGCTTCAGTCCCTCCACCTCCCACGACCACATCTCGCAGTCGTCGGTCTCCCGCTCCATGATCGGCCGGTAGCGTTCTTCCGCTGTGCCCGGCGCGCTCTTCTGATCGGTGACGAACTTCATCCCGATGCGATTGGCCGCAGTCGTGACAGGTGACCAGCTCGCCTCGATCGCCGCCCACATCCCTGTGGCATCAATCTGTCGGTCCAGGTTCTGGCGGGCAATGGTGTCATTCCCGAACCGGGCACCGACGATCTTTCCTCCGGACGTCTGGTACACGTCCACTGCCAGCCACTCGACGCGGGATCCTTTTTCGAGGGAGCACGAGACCTTACTGAATATGAGGATGTCAGTCCCGGTGACCCAAACGGGTCCGAGATCACGTCGGTAGTCGGGGTGCTTCCTCGTCTCGGGAAGCAGCCACTGCTCAAGGATCTCGTCGGGTCCGTACCACCGGTTGTCGCCACCGTTGAAAGCGGTCGCCCACGATTCATCGCCGAAGAGCGCCGCGAGGTTGGTGGCGAACTGGTCACCGACAGTTTCTGTATAGATCGTGCGAAGATGCGAAGCGAGCTCACTGGTGGGTGATGGCAATTAGTTTTCCTCCTGGATGGCGGCCACTGCTCGGTGAAGGCAGTGCAAAAAGAAGGGTTGTTTCTGAGGCAGGGGATGGCCGGCGAGATCCTCGAGCGACTGCCCGCTTTCCACCCTTCTCTCGATCTCGTTCAAGATCTCCAAGTTGTCCGTCAGAATTTCCGGGTCGGTGGTGCCTCCGTGGGACGGGATGACGATGGTTGCGTCGAGGTCCCGAAGAAGTTGCAGGCTTGCCCGCAAGGCGGGCAGGCTGCGGGCGTCCCAGAGCTCTGGCAGGGGGCGCTCCGCGGCATCGCCGGCCAGAACCACCCCCAGCTCCGGGATGTGCACGGCCAGATGGTCCGGAGTGTGCCCCGGTGTCGGCAGTAGATGAATCTGCAGGTCGCCGCCGTCAAGGACCGTCGCGGTGGAGATACCGACATGAGGTGTGCCCAGAACGACGCTGTGAAACCGTCCGCCAGTGGCGAGATTCATCTGGTCCAGTTCTGCTTGTTGCTCGACGATGCGGGCACGGGCATGCTCGGATGCAATCCAGAGATGATTTGACGGGGCGAGGTAGGAATTTCCCCAGTAATGGTCGTAGTCCGCGTGCGTGGTGACCACCACGGTCTGCAGATACGGGCGGAGGGGGGCCAGGGCGACGACCCGCGCGAACATCTCGGGCGTGCTCATGGTGTCCACGACCAGATCGAAGCGGTTCGTGCGAATGACGAAGCTGTCGACTTCGTCGCCTGCCCGGAACCACTCCACACGCGAATCGGAGACACTGGCCCCCGCCACCACCGCGACCTCCGGATCGGATGATGGCACCAAGCCGTCGAGCTGATTGGGAGTTGGATGTTGTGTGTCCATCTACGTTTCCTGTTCCGAAACGGAGGACACTTCAACGAGTCAAAGCTTGTGCGGACTGCTTCTCCGATAGCCCGCGTGGCATGTCTAGCATGGAACCGTGCCAGGGTTCAATAGCGCATCTGAACTCGGCAGGCTACAGGCGCTCGTCCGTGCCGCCCGGACCGGTCCGGCAACTGCGCGACTCTGCCGCGATCGAGAGCGATCCCTGGTGCCGGGGCACATGTGTGGGCTGGGCGAGGCGGTCATGTGCGCGGCTCGCGACAGGGCAAGGCCCAAGAAGGCGTCAACCTGCCCTGGAACTGGGGAGATTCTGTTCCGGCGAACGGGATGACTGCCGGACCTGGGCTAGAACATGGTGTTGTCGTTGGCGGAGGTCGCCGGGACCTGCTGTATGACATCCCAGTGCTCGACCACCTTGCCGTCGCGGACCCGGTAGATGTCGAGGACGGCGAAGCCGAGGTCTTCGGGGGCGTACTTGGAGTGGGAGTGGAAGGCGACGTAGTCGCCCTCGGCGATGACCCGTTTGACGCTGACGCTGAGATCCGGATTTGTGGAGAAGGAGGACGCGAAGAACTCCTTGGCTGCCGCGATGCCGTTGGGGGACTGCGGGTTGTGCTGGAAGTACGGGTCGGAGGCGTACCGGTCGAAGGCGGTGACGTCTCGGCCTGTGAACAGCTCGTTGACCAGGTCCGACGCGACCCGCTTGCTCTGGGCGGTGGACACGCGTGGGTCCGGTGACTGCCCTCTCGGGGTGCTCAGCGTCGAGAACAGGTCGTTGCCGCTGACCGTGCGGTCCGGTACCTGCTGCATCACCTCCCAGTGTTCGACGATCTTGCCGGTCTCAACGCGGAAGATGGCGCCGATTGCCATGCCCTCGCCGCCGGGTTCGAGCACGGCGTTGATGTGCAGCAAGACCAGGTCGTCTTCGGCGATGACCCGTTCGATGGAGACGTTCATGTCCGGGTAGGCGGCCCGGAGGCCGGTCACGACGTTGCCTATGGCCTCGGAGCCGTCGGGAGACTCCGGGTTGTGGTCGATGTACACGGGCCCGACGAACTTGTCTATGACGGCGAGATTGCCGTGGCGGAACAACTCTTCGTAGAAATGGACAACGATGCCCCTGTTCTGGGCGGTCATGGTTGCGCCTCTCTTTCTGCCTCAGGTGGTTCGGTCGGTGGCGGGCGAGCTCCGGTTACTTCTTGTAAGCAACAACATGATCAGTCGCCGTCTGCAACGGCGTAAGAAGGCACTTTCGTGTCAGCCACGCACACCCATGTGCCCCTGGTGGTGGGGTGGGTGCCACGGCGGAGTGCAGACCTCGACGAGGTGTCCTCACGCCTCGCGAATGACTTGACGGTTCAAGTAAAGAGGAGTTAATTTAACTTGACGGTTCAAGTGAATGGTCGTTGGGTGAGGTCATGAGTGATGTGGAGCCCCGCTGGCTGGACGCCGAGGAGCAAGCGACCTGGATGGCTCTGACAGGCGTGCTCGTGCGGTTGCCGGCCGCGCTCGATGCTCAGCTCCAGCGCGACGCCGGGATCAGCCACTTCGAGTACCAGGTGCTCGCTGGGTTGTCCATGACCCCGGGGCGCACGCTACGCATGAGTGAGCTCGCCGACTTCGCCGTCGCCTCGCTCTCCCGGCTGTCCCACACGGTCAAGCGGCTGGAGAAACAGGGCTGGGTCCGGCGCAGGTCCGACCCGGCCGACGGCCGTTGCACGCTGGCCATCCTCACCGACACCGGCTGGGACAAGGTCGTGGCCACCGCCCCCGGCCACGTCGCCGAAGTGCGCCGTCTGGTTTTCGAGCCGCTGACCAAGGCCCAGCAGCGGCAACTTCGCGAGGCGGGCCGCCGTATTCACCACACCATCAGCCCCGACGCCGCCTGGCCGGGCGACGTCTGACCACCCCGAGAGGTTTCGATGTCCACTGCTCTCAAGCCTGAGGCACCTGGCGGCGCCTACGACGCCTTCCTCCCCGAGGCCTTGTCCCGCGCCCGCGACCAGAGGGAGTGGAGCCCGGCCGACGGACCGCTGCCCGCCCTCTACCTCAGCCACGGCGCGCCGCCCACCTTTGATGACGGCCCGTGGCTGCGCGAGCTCTTCGACTGGGCGCAGTCCCTGCCCAAGCCGAAGGCGATCCTGATCGTCTCAGCACACTGGGAGGACGCCTCGCTCGCGATCTCCGCCTCCGCCGCGCACACCCCGCTCGTGTACGACTTCAGCGGCTTCCATCCTCGCTATTACCGGATGCGCTACGACACCCCCGACGCCAACGGACTCGCCCACCGCATCGCCGCGGCAATGCCCGACAGCGAACCGCTCTACCAGCACACCAACCGCGGCCTCGACCACGGCGCCTGGGTCCCGCTGATGGCCATGTACCCGACGGCCGACATCCCGGTCCTGCAGATGTCCATGCCCAGCCACGACCCCACCCGTCTGATGGCCCTCGGCCGCCGTCTCGCCCCCCTGCGCGAGGAAGGCGTCCTTGTCATCGGCTCCGGCTTCATGACACACGGACTGCCCTACCTCACCCGGGAGATGTTCACCCATGGTGTCGTCCCCTCATGGTCCTCCGACTTCGACGCCTGGGCGGCCGAGGCGCTCGACCGTGGCGACGTCGACGAACTCGCCGCCTACGCCACCAGGGCGCCGGGGATGCCGTTCGCTCACCCCACCCCGGACCACTTCCTGCCCATCTTCATAACTCTCGGCAGCGCCACCGACCCGGAGGCGTCGGCCCAGACCGCCATCGACGGCTTCGCGATGGGCTGCGCCAAACGCTCCTTCACGCTGCGCTGATCCCACGGGAACCGCGGCCGGCGTGTTCGGCTCGCAGCAGGCCTCCCGGCCGGCGGTCAGCCGACGGCATGTGGCCTCGACACTCGTTCACACGACAGGGAGTGTTGAGGACGGCCGTGCCACCGACGGGGTCGATCAGCCCAGCTTCGTGACGATGTCGGCCACCTGTCCGGGCATCGACAGGAACGGCGAATGCGAGGAGTCCAGTGCCACGACGGAGGTCGGGTTGTCCGGGAAGGCCGCGTCCGCGTCGTCGATGAACCTCCGCTGAAGGACCGGGCGCACGGCCATGTCGCGCGCGCAGGTGACGTAAATGCGGGGGACCGCGCCCCAGCCGTCGCGGGTCAGGGTGGTGGACTGGAGCGCGATCCCGGCCGGCGCGTCCGGGGTGAGCAGCCCCAGGGCCGCCTCCGCGAGGGGCGTAGGGATGTCACCGAAGAACGCGTCCCGCAACTGCTCGCGGTAGGCGGGGTCGTCGGAGGAGAGGTCGAGGCGCAGGGCGCCGATCGCGGCGGGATCGGCCCGTACGGAGGGCGCGACGAGTTCGCCGGCGTTCTCGGGCATCTGCACGTAGGCGATGGCCGGAATGTCCGAGGCGGGCATGAAGGCAGTGAGGTAGACCGCGTGCGCCACGAGGTCGGGTACCTGCTGGGCCGCCCGGGTCAGTACGGCGCCCCCCATGCTGTGGGCCACCACCGTCACGCGGCCACCGCGCCCGAGTTCCTTGATCTGTGAGACGAGGAGATCGCCCGCCTGGTCGAGGTCCACTCCCGCGACCGGCGAGACCTCGGTCGCCACGGCCTCCGGGGCGTACGGGCGTCTGGTGAGGCACCGCGGGCGCTCGGCCCGCAGCCCGTGCCCCGCCATGTCGACCGCGACCGCCGGACGGCCCAGGGCCGCGACGCGGGCGATGACGTCGGCCCAGCACCAGGAGCCGTGCCAGTAGCCGTGCAGGAAGAGCAGCGGCGTGGAACCTGTGGTCATCGATGACTCCTCTGTTCGCCCCGACGACGGTCATGTGCGTCGTCAGGAATGTGGGAGGATTCGACCCGATCGGAACTGGCGCGCTCCAGTCCGATTCCGCCAGGCGGAAGCAGGAAGCGCACCATGTCGAGCGCGATTCGCGTCGCGGTCACGTCGTGTACGCGCAGGGCGTTCACGCCTCGTTCGGCCAGGAGCGCGCTGAGCAGCGCTGTCGGCAGGTCACGGTCGGCCGTCGATGCTTCGGAGGGCAGGAGCGAGGAGAGGAATCGCTTTCGCGAGGCGCCCACCATCAAAGGGTGGCCAAGTGCGGTCAGCGCGGTAAGGTTCCGCAACAGTGTCCAGTTGTGCTCGGCTGCTTTGGCGAAGCCGAGCCCGGGATCGACGACGATCCGGTTCGCCTCGATCCCCGCCGCGCGTGCTGCCCGGATGCGCTGGGAGAGTTCGGCCGCGAGTTCGGCGGTTACATCATCGTAGTGCGCGTGCTCGTTCATGGTTCTGGGCGTGCCGCGCAGGTGGCCCAGAACGTACTGGGCGCCGGACTCCGCCACGACAGCGTGCATGTCCGGGTCGGCCAGGCCGCCGGAGACGTCGTTGACGATGCGGGCACCTGCTTGGAGCGCGGCACGCGCCGTCGTGGCGTGCATGGTGTCCACGGACACTGTGATGCCCGCTGCGGCGACAGCCGTGACGACCGGCAGAATCCTGGCCGTCTCCAGACGTGGATCGACTGGGTCTGCCCCCGGCCTGGTGGACTCGCCGCCGATGTCGATGATGTCGGCCCCCGCCCGCGTCAGCTCGTGGGCATGTCGCACGGCGGCACTGGCGCGTAGGTAGCGCGCCCCGTCGCTGAAGGAATCCGGGGTGACGTTGAGCACCCCCACGATCACAGTGCCGTGTGAGGGGATGGGGCCGGGCATGGCTTCACGCCCGCTCGTCGGTCCGGGGCAGCCCGAGGGACTGCAGCAGCGGCTGCGCTTTCAGGTGCATCTCCCGCAACTCGGCTGCCGGGTCGGAGTCGATCGTGATTCCGCCACCCGTACCGAAGGATGCCCCTTGCTCGTCGAGTTGGATGGTTCGGATCGTGGTCGCCAGATCAGCGCTGCCGTCGGCGGCGAAGTAACCGAAGGCTCCGGCGTAGGAACTCCGTGCGACGGACTCCATATTGTGCAGCAGCTCGACGGCGCGCCTTTTCGGTGCCCCGGTCATCGAGCCGGCCGGAAACAGTGCGGCGAAGGCGTCGAACGCGTTGAGTCCCTCGCGCAGGCGGCCACTGACCGTGCTGACCAGCTGATGCACGGTGCGGTAGGTCTCCACCGCGAAGAGCTCTTCCACCGCGACGGTGCCGAGCTCGCAGACCCGGGACAGGTCGTTGCGCACGAGATCCACGATCATCAGATTCTCGGCGCGCTCTTTCGGACTGGAGATCAGTTCCTCCATCATGGCCCGGTCCTGCGCCGCGGTCGCTCCTCTGGGGCGGGTGCCCTTCATGGGCCGGGTGACCACCGTGCGGTCACGGTTGACCTCGAGGAAGCGCTCGGGTGAGGCGCTGAGCAGCTGCGTGGTGCCGATCCGAAGCAGGCCCCCATGATGGCTGGGCGCGATGCGGCGCAGGCGCCGGTAAACGGACGCGGGGCTGGCCGGGTATGCGGTCCGCCACTGGTTGGTCAGGCAGAGCTGATACGTCTGACCGGCCCGGATCAGGTCCTGGCACCGGCGGATGAGCGTGAGATATCGGTCATCAGTGTGGGCACGCCGCACCGGACCGGAGGCCTGCGCGGGCGGGGGAGGCAGCGGCGGATGGGCGTACACAAGCGCCTCCGTCGCGAGGAGACGGTCCTGGACCCATTGACGTTCGTCAGCCGGACCGACGACCCGCACCTGCCGGGTGTGGTGATCGAACACGATCGCACGATCCACCAGCACCGCCGCGGCCTGGATCCCTGCGGTGCTGGTGGGGGCACCCAGCAACGACACGCCGAGTTCGTGCCCGAACCAGCCGACCCAGGCAGGAAGCAGGCCACTAAGCGCAGGAGGAAGCGACTCCCGTAGAAGCTTGAGGATGGAGACATCCACCGTGACCGATGTGGCGGACAGGTCGGGGGCCGGGTGCAGCCGGGTGCTGTCCGCGTCGAGTGCCAGCAGGCGGGGCGCCGTCGGGGCCGCCCAGCCGATCAGGCTCGTGCCCTGCTCCGCTCCTGGCCCGTTGTCGAACCAGACGACGTCGTCTCCAGGGGCGGCAAGGGTCAGGAACGCCGTCTCCGGGTCCACCCACCCTCGAACACTGGCCACGACGGACTCCGCGGCGAACAGTCGGCGCAGCGCCGGGGCGACGGCTTCCCGCCTTGCTCTGCTGCCGCTTGGCGCAGGAGTGCGCGCCTGTGCTGGCATGTCGTCCTCCGACGGTGTGCTCGGCCCCGCTCATGTATCCGGGGTGACTGCCCCACCCCCCGTGATCTCTTTCTGCTGAGTTGACCTTGCTCGCATCAGCGTATGGCCGCGTAGGCCGCGTTCTCGGCGGCGGTGATCGTGTTGGCCAGCAGCATGGCGATGGTCATCGGGCCGACCCCGCCGGGGACCGGCGTGATCCACCCCGCTGTGCGGGAGACCTCGGCGAAGCGCACGTCGCCGGTCAGGCCGCTGTCGGTGCGGTGGATGCCGACGTCGATGACGGCCGCGCCGGGACGTACGTGTTCGGCGGTGACGAGGCCGGGAATGCCGGCGGCGGCGATGAGTACCTCGGCCCGCCGCGTCACCTCCGCCAGCGCACGTGTACGCGAGTGGGCGATGGTCACGGTCGCACCGCGGCGCAGAAGGAGTTCGGCGGCCGGATGTCCGACCAGTTCGGAGCGGCCGATGACCACTGCCTCGGCGCCGTCCAGCCGGACTCCTGCGGAGTCGAGCATCCGAATGACCCCGCTCGGGGTGCAGGGCCGAAGTCCCGGCAGGCCTCGGGCCAGCAGGCCTTGGCTTGCTGTGGTGAGTCCGTCGACGTCCTTCTCCACCGGGATGAGGTCCACGAGGGCGTAGCGGTCCAGGCCAGCCGGCAGGGGGAGTTGGAGGAGGATGCCGCTGACCCGCGGGTCTTCGGCGAGCTCGCCGATCAGCGCGGCCACCTGCGGGTGGCTCGCGTCGGCGGGCAGGTGGTGGTGGAAGTCCTCCAGCCCTGCTTCCGCTGCCGCCTTCCGCTTGCGGCGGACGTACACCTCGCTGGCGGGGTCGTCGCCGATCAGGACCGTGGCCAGCCCTGGCGCCCAGCCGTATGCGCGCGTGAATGCGGTGACGCGTTCGGCGGTCTCCTTGCGGCTTTCCGCGGCGAGTGCGGTGCCGTCGATGATCGTGGCGGTCATGACGCGAACACAATGGTCGAGTTGCCCTCGCGAAGGACCCGGTCCTCGGCGTGCCAGGCGACCGCGCGGGCGAGGACCAGGCGTTCGACGTCCGCGCCGCGTCGCACCAGGTCACGGGTCGTGTCCGCGTGGGAGACCCGCACGACGTCCTGCTCGATGATGGGTCCCTCGTCGAGGTCCTCGGTCACGTAGTGCGCGGTCGCGCCGATCAGCTTCACCCCGCGGTCCTTCGCCTTCTGATACGGGCCGGCGCCGATGAACGCGGGCAGGAAGGAGTGGTGGATGTTGATGATCGGCACGGCCACGTCCCGGATGAAGTCACCGGAGATGATCTGCATGTAGCGCGCCAGGACGACGAAGTCGACGTTGCCCTGAAGCAGTCTGAGATGTTCCTGCTCGGCCGTCTTCTTGTCCCCGTCGATCACCGGCACGTAGAAGTAGGGGATGTCGAACCGCCGCACCTGATCGGCCAGGTCGGGGTGGTTCGACACGACCATCTCGACCTTGACGTTCAGTTCCCCGCGCTGCTGACGCCACAGCAGGTCCAGCAGACAGTGATCGGTCTTCGAGGCGAAGATCGCCACCCGCTTGCGCCTGCCCGCCTCCGAAAGCCGCCATTCCAGACCGAGCTTGTCACGTATTTCGCGGTCCAGGGCCTTCTCCAACTGGGGCCGCGCGGCGCCCAGTCCAGCGAGGCGGAAGACGGTGCGCTGGTAGAACCGTCCGCCGACCGGGTCCGTGGAGTGCTGGTCCAGGGAGACGATGTTCGCTCCGGCCTGGGCGAGTACGGAGGAGACGGCCGCGACGACGCCGGGCCGGTCCTCGCCCTGCACGATCAGCCGTCCTTCCTGTGTCTCCCGTCCGGTGCCGGTCTTCGGGGGAGCGGTCTGGGTACTAGTCACTGTCGCTTTCCTTTCACCATGAAGCGCCGGATGTCAGGCGGCCGCCACACCAGAGGGAATGGAGCTGAGGTCCACGGCCTCGTTGCGGGGCAGATCGAGGTACGGGAACCGCTCGACGACGGCGCGGACCGGCTTCAGGCGCCCGCCGTGGTCGCCCCACTGGACGACTACCTCGTTGCCGATCTCCGCCTGGTCCACGTCGATGGCGCAGTGGGAGAGCATCCGGCGGTAGTAGTACGAGTACACGGCGAGGGAGGAGACGCCCACGACCTGGCCGCCCTTGGTGACGAGGTCGGCGTGGCCGCCCGCCGGAGACTGTGGTGTGGTCGGGAACTCGAAGTGCTTGAACTCCTCGCCCGGCTCGAACTGCGAAGCGAAGACATCCAGGATGTCCTCCTTGTTCCAGCGGAGAGTCACGGTGTTGCGGCGCCGGACGGCGGCTTCGGCCTCGATCGCCTCACGGCCGAAGAAGTCGTGGTCGAACTTCGCCATCCAGCCCCAGTTCACCTCGTGCGGTGTCCGCAGGCGGGCACGGTGGTCGGTGGGATCGGCGCTGCCTGTCAGGCCCGCTCCCTCGCGCAGTGGGGGAACCGTCGCACCGAACGCGGGGTCGGAGAGGAAACCGGCGTCGAAGTAGGCCGAGGGCAGGAACGTGCAGCCCTGTTGGGGGAAACCGCCCTCGGTGTGGTTCACGACGTAGGTGCGCCAGCCCAGCCGCTTGATCCCAAGACCCTGGCCCGCCTGGTAAACGGCGTCGAACACGGCGGGCCCGTTTTCGATGGGTCCGCGCAGTTCGTAGGCGAGCGTGCCGGCCATGCCGATGCGGGACAGCTCGATGTCCACCTCCGTGTCGACACCGGCGATGGCGACCTTCTTGGTCGCGAGAAAGGCGACATCGCGCAATTGCTCGCCGATCAGCCGCTCCAGGACCTGCAGTGACGTGGGACCGGCCACCTGGAAGACGAAGATGTCGCGTGTGCTGATCCGCACGTCGAGACCGAGGGACTGCGCCTTGTGGGCGGCCCACGGCACCGGCGAGGCAAGCTGCCGGAACGAGTCCTCGCTGTCGCGGACGGTCAGCGCATGGTTGGCGATGAGTCCGTTCTCGTCGGGCATCACCAGATGCTTGGACTTGCCGATCGACCAGGTGTGGACGTTGTTGATGCTCACCCGGGAAAGAAGTTCCTGCGCGTCCGGGCCGCTGAAGGTCACCTCGGGCATGAAACTGAGATTCGAGGCGATATAACAGCCCGTTTTCCATGAGAGCGAGGTCGACTTCCAGTCGTCTCCCTCCCAGACAGCGAGCGTCCCTCCGATGTTGAAGTACGTCGGCACATCCGGATAGGCCGGAACGTCTTTGACCGTCAACAGCCCGGGTCCGCCTTCATCGCTCATTCGTCGCTCATTTCCTCGCCATTGATGGGCTTTTCAGGAGGGTATGTTCGGTGCGGGCGACCAGCTATCCGGTCCAGAAGCCCGCACATCCGCTTCACGAAACAGGCCGCGTCCAGGTGTGACTTATAGGGAGCCAGTGCCACTCACAGGAACATCGCGTAACGCGACATGTCGAGCCCGGTCAGACTGAGTGCGTACGCCTCGCGGTTCAGGGGCCCGTTGTTGAGTCCGTGCCGGCTGGCGGTGCCGAAATCGCGCCAGAACCTCTGCAGCGGGTTCGACAGCGCGAAGCTTCTCGTGCCGTTGATGTCCAGGAGGAGATCGACGGCCGTTCGCAGATTGGTCGTCGCGATCGCCTGGTCGCTCTTGAGCCGTGCCCTTTCGTCGAGGCTGAGCACACGGTCCTCCTGGGCCGCGCGATCCATGTCCTGGGCGCCGCGCAGCAGATGAAGCCGACCGGTGTCGATGGCGGTCCGTGCTTCGGCGAGCGCCGAGCGCCACCCCGGCGACTCACGGGCGTCGTCGTAGTTCCAGTTCGAGATCGCCCGGCCACCGTTCATGACCTCGACGGTGATGTCCCAGACGGCTTCGGCCATTCCCAAGAGCGGAGCGCCGAGGCCGAGGCACGCTATGGCGCTCACCGAGGACCGATATGCCGTCTCATCGCTGTGCCAGCGGGGGAAGGTGCGGCCCAGGAACGTGTCGGCGTCGATGGTCCAGTGTTTCGGTACGACCAGATCGTGAGCGACGAGCGTGTTGCTGCCTGTGCCGGCCATACCGGCCACGTACCAGCTGTCCTTGATCTCCATCTCCGCGATGGGCATGAGCGCCCATCGGATCCCCTGCGGATTCCCGGCGTCGTCCACTACCAGGAAGCCGCTGATCGTCCATTGTGCCTGGTAACAGCCGGACGCGAACGGCCACTTGCCGCTGATCCGGTACCCGTCCTTCGTGGGCACACCGGTCCCCCCGGCGCCGAACTGGCTGATGGAGACGGTGTGCGGGTCGTCGCCGTAGACCGCTTCCCGCGCATCGTCGGGAAGCAGACCCATCGTCCAGGCGGTCATGTTGGCGATCATCGCGACCCATCCGGCCGATCCGTCACCCCGGGAAAGCTCCGAAACGACCTCGATCAGGGTCTGCGCGTTGCCTCCGGAGCCGCCGGCCCGGCGAGGACCGCACGCCTGGAGCAGTCCTGCGGAACGCATGGCCAGGGCCGGCTCGTCCACGAGCCGCCGGTCGCGCTCGGACTGCTCGCCGTTCTTGCGCAACAACGGAATGAGCTCGTGCGCGGTCGCAACCAGCTGAGCACGCGTTTGTGCCTGCTCGGCAAGAGCGGACTGGACGGTGGTGTCGATGGTGGTCATGGAAGTCCTTCCTCGCGTGACGTCGTTGTCAGCGGCTTTAGTAGGCACTGGCGACGAACAGTTCCTGTGCCGGGAATCGGGTCAGGATTTCGGTGCCGTAGTCGGTCACGACGACTTCCTCCTCGATCCGGGCCGCGGAGGTGCCGTCGGATGCGGGGCAGTAGGTCTCCATCGCGAAGACCATGCCCGCCTTGAGTTCGACCGGGTCCTTCATGGAGTTCAGCCGCGAAATGATGGGTCGCTCGTGCAGGCCCAGACCCAGGCCGTGGGCGAATTGCAGGCCGAAGGCGGACAGTTCGTCGTCGAAGCCGAAGTCCTGTGCTCTCGGCAGGACCGCTGCGACCTCGTCGCTGCCGACGCCCGGTTTGATGGCGTCCAGCGCGCTGTCCATCCACTCGCGGGCCTGCTGGTAGGCGTCGCGCTGGCTGTTGGTCGCCCAGCCGACCCCGAAGGTGCGGTAGTAGCAGGTCCGGTAGCCGTTGAACGAGTGGATGATGTCGAAGAAGGCCTGGTCGCCGGGGCGGATGATGCGATCGGTGAAGTTGTGCGGGTGCGGATTGCAACGCTCCCCGGAGATGGCGTTGATCGCCTCGACCTGGTCGGACCCGTACTCGTAGAGCCGCTTGTTGGCCAGAGCGACGATCTCGTTCTCCCGCGCTCCGGGCTTCAGAGCGCCGACGATGTCCTGGTACACCCCGTCGACCATGGCGGCGGCCTGGTTGAGCAACATGATCTCGTCGGGCGATTTGATCACGCGTGCGTCCAGCATGTGCTGCTGGGCGTCGGCGACCGCGATGCCCTGCCGCTGCAGCTCGAACAGGAAGGGCGGCTCCACGATGTCCACGCCGAGCGGGCTGTCGGCCAGGCCCGCGCCGGCGAGCAGCGACTTGATCTCCGCCACGGCGTCGACCATCAGCCCTGCCCCGTCCGGGGCCACCGCTCCACGAAACCCGAGGAAACCGGCGCGGTAGTGGTCCTCAGGCACCCAGTCCGAGTACAGCTTGTGGTGGCGCACGGCGGAACCGAAGTCCCACAGGATGGGATCGTGTCCGCGCATGAGAAGGGCGTAGCGGATCATCTTGTCGCCCAGGGCGCCGCCGATCCAGGTCTGGGTCGTGTAGCGGATGTTGTAGAAGTCGAAGAGCAGGAACGCGCCGCAGTCGCTGGCCTCCAGCGCGGCCTTGGCCCGGGAGAGGCGGTAACGGCGCAGCCGGTCGAAGTCGACCCGGTGCTCGTAGTCCACGCCGTTCTGCCCAGGTGCGCTCAGCGGGCGCACGTCCGGCGGCCGCTGGGACGGGCGTTGGAAGGCGCGCTCGTCACGCCCGCTCACCGCTGCGTCTCCAGTCCGTCGTCGACCGGGACGTTTTCCGCCTCCAGGGAAATCCCCGCCCCCTTCGCGACGGTGAGGATGAGGGTGGCGAAGTCCAGTTCCGTATTGCCGGCCCCGACCTCCTGGGCGACGATCTGGCGGGTGGCGGACGCGAGGGGCATCGGGACGCCCAGTTCGTGCCCGGCGTCCAGGCCGAGGTCGAAGTCCTTCTGCAGCAGGACGTTGGTAAAGGTGGTCGTGAAGTCCAGGTTGACCAGGGCCGGCGACTTGTAGCGCGTGAACGTCGAGCCCATCACCGAGTCGTTGAGGAAGGCCAGGAAGTCGGCGCGCCTGACCCCACCCTTCTCGGCGAGCACCGTGATCTCCGCCAGGGACTGGGTCACCACGCCGAGGAACAGGTTGTGCGCGATCTTCACCAGCCTGGCGACCTCGCCCTCGCCGACGTAGGTGACTCCGCGGCCGTACTGCGCCAGCAGGTCCTTGACGGCCTCGAAGGCCTCCCGGGGACCGGAGACCGCGGCGGTCAGCTTGTTCGCGGCGATGACCTTCGGGTTCCCGCTCACCGGCGCGGCGAGCAGCGAGGTCCCGCGTTCGTCCGCCGCGGCACGCAGCACCTCACTGGCCTGGGTGGACACGGTCGACGAGTCCACGATGATGCCCGGAGCCGCAGCGGGGTCGGTCAGCAGCCCGTTCTCGCCGGTGGTCACCTGGGCGAGGTCGCTGGAGGTCGACACCATGACGCACACCACGTCGCGGTCGGACAGGTCCACCGGGCGAGGCACGAACTTGGCGCCCTGGTCCACGAGGGGCTGCGCCTTCGCCGCCGTACGGTTGTAGACCGTGACGTCATAGCCCGCCTTCAGCAGCCGCAGCACGAGCTGCGCGCCCATCCTGCCCGTCCCGATCCAGCCGACAGTGGGCTTCTCCGACATGCTCGCTCCTAAATGTGGGTGTGCTACTCGGGGCGCCGAACCTGAAAGTCGAGGCAGGCGTCCCGACGCTCGCCCGTCCAGTCTTGGGATCCGGACCGAGCTGCGCGATCCATATGCCGACCGGGGCAATCCGAGTTGCGAAAACTCCGGAAAACCCGCGGCGGAATCCTTCTGTGGCCGCGCTGGACACGGACTGCCGAGCACGCCGAGCAGGCAGGTTCATCCCGCCACTGACCACCGGTCGCCCGGGGTACGCCGCGCTGTGGACGGGCCACCGCCCACCACCTGCCGGGCCGGCCACCGGGCCGTGGATGGTCTGTCCAGCACGGGCCAGGGACGTAGGACGGGGGAGGAGTCTCCTGGGAGGTCAGCTGTCGGCGGGGATCACGGTGCCCTGGCCAAGGCCGTCAACCGCGGAACCGGCCGAGTCGGGCCCACAACGTGTCGGACGGGCGGCGACGATCATGCCGAAGACGTCATCTCAGCCAGATCGATGACATGAGCCAGGTGCAGGGCCGCCCACAGAATGCCCTGCTGTTCCTTCACGCTACGCCCGAGCAGTTCCTCGGCACGCTGGACGCGGTACACGACGGTGTTCTTCACCACGTTCAACTGCGCCGCAGCATTCCTGGGGCTGCAGTTGCACTCGAGGTAGACGCGCACGGTTTCGCGCAGGACAGCCTCGCGGGCGCCACCGAGTGGCCCGAGTTCGTCCCGCACGAAGCTCGCCGCCCGTTCGGGGTCCGACGTGAGCAGCGCCGCGAGCCTCACGTCCTCGAAGAAGACGGTCCTGCCTGGCGCGGGTCCCGCAGGCGTGAGGCGCGCGAGCCGGGCCGCGGTCACCGCCTCGTCGTGCGTCGTGCGAAAGCCCTCCAGGCCCGGCGCCGGACGACCAACGGCGACGAGCAGGTCCGGAACCGCCGGCATCGAGCGGGGTCTCGCCAAGCTGGGTTCGACGAACGCACCCCACGCCCAGACCTCGTGCTCGTCGGTGGGAACCGCGAGGTGTCCGACGGCGCCGATCTGCGCCAGCAGCTCCGTCGCCCTCCGATCGAGGCGTTCCGAAGCACCGGCGCCCCGTTCCGGCCGGCGCAGAACGAGGCCGATGTGGGTCCGGTTCGCGAGCTCGTAACGCAGCGTGTGGGTGGGGTCGACGTCCGGCACCTCGCCTGCCAGCAAGGTTCGCACGACTTCACCCCGCACGCCCTCGATACTTCCCAGCCACGCCTGTTCCTCGGTGGTGTACGCGGCGTTGCAGGCGAGCGCGAACGCGCTGACGTGCTCGACGAGGTAACGCGAGAGCTCAGACAGGCCCTGCATCTGCTCGTCGGCGGGTACGAGACGGCGGAACTGCTCGATCAGCGCATCGCCGAAAGCGGCGTGAGAGGCGTGGCCACGCGCGAGGACGAGATCCAGCGGTACACGCCGCCGCACGGCGTTTTCGATCTGTTGCACCATCTCCGGCGTGGCCGTGGTGGGCGTGGGAAGTGCATGGGCGAGCACGACCAGGGCGCGCATGTTCACCGACTCGGTGGCCGGCTGAAGTCGGCGCGCGGCCTCCTTCCGCAGGGCTCCACGCAGGTCGGGTTCCACGCCCAGCAGCGCATGCTCCTGAGAGAGTTCCACCGCCCACAGAGCGGGCTCGAGCCCGATCGCGGCGACCGTCCGATGCCAGGTCTCCGGCAGACAGGTCGGCTCCAGATCCTCGAGCGGCGCCGTGGGGCGTAGCCGTCGTACCCAAGAGCCGGCACCGGACATCCGCGTCCCCTTCGACACGAGCGCCCGAGCGGTCCGGACGCATTGCCAGCACGGTACCCGTTACGCCCTCCCCGGGGACGTCCCCCTTTGTCCATGGAGCCAATACGCCGAGGCGGATTTTGCCACCGGGGGCAAGCGCCGTTCGGCCCTGCGGAAGTTGACTCGGTCTGTCGCTCCCGCGCCGCACAGGCATGGCACGGGAACCAGGGACGAAGGGAAACGACGATGCCGTCACACGAGACCACTGCTCTGATGGGCGACCTGCAGGCCCCGGAACCGGACCTGACTTCGGAGGAGGTCATCACGCGGGCGATCGCCATGCGCACGATGCTGCGGCAGAACCGGCTGAAGGCCGCGGAGGAGGGCTCCTACTCCGCGGAGATCCACGAGGCCTTCGACAAAGCGGGCTTCTACCGCCTGGTGCAGCCGCGGAAATACGGCGGCTACGAATTCGGCCTCGAGACGCAGTACCGCGTCATGGTCGAGATCTCGCGCGGTGACCCCGGCATCGGCTGGTGCCTGACGCTCGGCACGGCTCACACCATCCCGCTCGTCGCGCACTTCCCGGAGCACGTCGTGCGCGAGGCCTTCGGCGCGAACGGTCTCTTCATCTCTTCCCACTCCGCCAGCCCCCGAGGTACGGCCAAGCCGGCCGACGGCGGCTACATCGTCTCCGGCCGGTGGACGTACTCGTCGGGCGTCGCGCACTCGACACACGCGATGGTGACCGCCATCGCCCCGTCCGAGAAAGGAGAGCCCGTGCCCATCGTGGCGCTGCTGCCCCGGCAGGACTACGCGATCCAGGACGACTGGAACTCCGGTGTCACGATGGCGCTCGGCGCGAGCGGATCGCAGACGGTCGTGGTCGACGACACGTTCGTCCCCTACGAGCGCGCCGTGCCGTTCGACTGGCAGTCGACGAACTTTCCCGACGGCACGATCGGCCTCCGGTCCACCGGCAATCCGCTGTACCTGGGTCACATCGCACCGCTCTACGCGGGCACCCTCGCCTGCATCCAGGTGGGCGCGGCGCGCGCCGCTCTCGATGAGTTCGAGCAGACGATCCTCACCAAGAAGCGGATCTTCCCTCCGCAGATCGAACGGTACAAGCACCCCGACTCGCAACTTGTCTACGGAGAGGCCCGGTCGACGATCGACGCGGCGGAAGCCGTCGTCTACTCGGCCGCGAAGGCCTATGAGGCCCTCGGCGCACGCTGGATGAGCGGTGACATCCCTGCTCTGGAGGAATGGCTCGCGCTCGGCACCATGCTGTACACCGCGATCCGGCTGTCCCACGAGGCGACGGAACTCCTGTTCCGCTCCGTCGGTTCCTCCGTGACCCGCAAGGGTGTGCCCCTGCAGGACTACTTCCTCGCCACCCAGATGCAGAAGACGCAGGCCGAGGAGAACAAACCCTTCTTCTACACATCGCTCGCCAAGGCCCGCTTCGGCCTCGAAGCGTAGTCAGGGCCCTGCTGCGTCTCGCTGGTCGCGCTGTGCCTTCGTTGCGCGAATCGGAGATTGTCCGACCCAAGCCGGATAGAGACACCCGTTGGGCCGATCGTAACCTCAGCGCCATCTGACAACGACGACAGATTGGCGGAACGGCGATGAGTGCACGCGATGGCCGCAGCAACCCTGCCGTACGCGACGTGCCGGTGTATCCGGACATCCACACGTACGCCGAAGTCCTCGGGGAACTGCACATCTGGGAGGGCGACGGCTGGAAAGCCGAGTCGATGTCGTGGAAGACCGGCGCGTACATCGCATCGAACCTCAGTGCCATGCCCGAGATCACCTTCTCGGGACCCGACGCCCAGGAGCTGCTCTCCCGGGTCAGCATCAACAACGTCCACAAGTGGCCGATCGGCAAGTCGAAGCATCTCGTCATGCCGGACCAGCACGGTTTCATCGCGAACCACGGACTCGTGGTCCGCGACGCGGAGGACTCCTTCCGTCAGATGGCGTCCGGCTCATGGCCGGCCTACCAGTCCAAGGCGCTGGGGCTCGATGTGGACATCTCGTTCCGCGAGGTCTTCATCTACCAGGTCGCGGGCCCCGCGTCGCTCCAGATCCTGGAGCGTGTCATCGGGCGGGACCTGCGTGATCTCGCCTTCCTCGGGATCACGAACGTACATATCCCGGGCATCGATGCATCAGTGGAGATCGAACTCTCCCGCATCGGCATGGCACAGACACTCGCGTACGAGCTCCGTGGGCCGCTTGAGCACGGACCAGCGGTCTACGACGTCGTCTACCGTGCCGGCAAGGAGTTCGGCATCAAGCGCCTGGGATGGCGCACTTACGTCGTCAACCACACCGAGGGCGGCTTCCCGCAGATGGGGTGCACCTTCTTCCCGTCGTCGAACGGCGATCCCGGCTTCGCAGCAGACGCCGAGTACGGCGCCGCGGGCGACGAACCCATGGACCCCTCGGTCGCCGCCGGCCTGTTCACAGGGAGCATCGCACCGACCGATGTCATCGCGCGCCTCCGGACTCCGCAAGAGGTCAACTGGGGATGGATGGCGCACTTCGACCATGACTTCATCGGCCGAGACGCCGTCCTCGCCACCTCGCAGAACCCGACGCGCAAGACCGTGACGCTCGTGTGGAACCCGGAGGACGTGGTCGACGTGTTCGCCTCACAGTTCCAACCCGGCAGCGAATACCGGAACTTCGAGTTCCCGACGACGCCCGCCTCGCCGGCGGGCGGTCACGCCGACCTGGTCACCGTCGACGGTGAGGCCGTGGGCATATCTTCCGTCGCCGTGTACTCGTACTACTACCGCCGCATGATCTCGCAGTGCACGATCGACATCGCGCACGGCGAGATCGGCACCGAAGTCGAGGTGCACTGGGGCAACCACGGTGAACGCATCAAGCGGATTCGCGCGACGGTGGAGCGCTTCCCCTACCTCGACCTGCCCAGCAACCGCGACTACGACCTGAGCACCGTCGCCTCCGGCGTCGTGAGCGCCACCCACTGACCCCGACAGACCTGGGGCAAGGATTACCGGGTACCGAAAACGGCGAGGGAGCCGGAGCATCGCGCTCTGGCTCCCTCGCCGTTCTCACCGCAGGCTTCTACAGCGCGGCCTCGGGATGGAGTTCGGCAGTGGCTTCGACGATCTCCTCCCAGGTGGCGTCGTTGAGTTCGATCGCGTGGCCGTCGGGATCCCGGACATAGGTGAAGGTCGCAGACAGGCTGCCGAAATGGCCGGCGTTGGCCGGGGGCTCGAACCCAGCCGCCTCGAGACGGGCGACCGTCTCGGCGTAGTCGTCCACCTGGATGGCGAAGTGCATGAACCCGCTCTCCGCCTGCGGACGGCTGAAGGTGTCGTTCGGCGACGGGATGAACTGGATCAGCTCAAGGCCAAAGCCGTCCGGCAACTCGAGGTACTGCATGATGTACTCGGTATCGGTCAGGTTGAAGAGATATTCCGTGAACTGCTTATCGGTCACGTAAGGACGCAGCGCCTTCTTGGCGCCCAGCGCCTGGTAAAAGGCGACCGAGCGCTCGGCGTCCGAGACACGGATGGTCAGATGCTGAGCCCGGCTGGTCATCGCGCCCCCCGTCCGACAGAGCGGTGACCGAGTCGCCGAGCGCGACCTGCTGAAGGTGAATGGCAATCGATCGACGTCATGACGAAACCCTTCGCTGCGTTGTCGTGGACGTTGCTCGCCGAGTTTCCCGTGGTCTCGGCCCGGTCCGCTTGCCTCGTCGACCCAATGGATCGCGATGTTCTTGGCTCGTCGGTGCAAATCCGGTGGCAGCCTCGCTGCCGGACCGTCGCGGAGAGGCTCGCACCGCCGACCGCTTCGCCACGGCGTCAAAGCCGGTTTCGCGCGGCGGATGTTCTGTGGTCGAGAGCGGATAGCGGCTCGTTGTTCAGGTACTCATAGTTGATCCGAGCCCAGTCGAGGTCGATGGGGCTTTCTTCTGCGATGACGTGTTGAAGCCTCTCCGGCCACGGAAGCCGATCCGACTCGTCGACGCGAAAGGAAAAGGAATGGCCGCCCTCATGACAGACATGAATTCCATACGGCGCACCATCGTACCGATCACGGATGAGGAGGCCGCCGACTCGGTCTCGGCCGAGTCCTTCAAATCGGCGTTCCGGCTGCATCCTTCGGGAGTGGCCGTCGTCACCGCGGACCCGGGTGACGGCCCCGTCGCCATGACCGTGAGTTCGCTCTCGTCGGTCAGCACGGAACCACCTCTGCTCGTGTTCTCCGTGTCGGCGATCTCATCCAGCAGCCCGGCGTTCGAACGTGCCGAGAGCGTGGTGGTGCACATGGTGGGCACCGAACAGCTGTGGCTGGCCCGGCTCGGTGCCACGAGCGGCATCGACCGCTTCGCCGACACGTCCTCCTGGACGCGCCTGCCGACCGGCGAGCCTGTTTTCCCCGCCGCCTACGCTTGGTTGCGGGGGAAGATCGTTCAACGCATAGAGGCGGGAAACTCCGTCCTTTGTGTCGTGCACGTCGTAGAGACTTCCAGCTCGTCCACCGGGCAGGAGATCGGCGGGGCAGGTGCGAATCCCCTCGTCTATCACGCACGTACCTGGCACCACCTGGGCGACCATTCGAAGATCTGATATCGCCCTGCCACCACGCCGCCTCGCCGGTCCGCAACAGGACCTGCCGGAAAAGCCGGAAACGGCCAAGGAATGACAGAATGCCTCAACGACGAGCACTCAAAACCGGGGTGCCCTGGATACAGCTGACGACGACGCGGGACGACTGGAGGAATGCCGACCCGAAGCTCCTGACCGGAATGCTGGTGCAACTGCACCTCATCCGTGCGTTCGAGGAGACGGTGCTGGAACTCGCGGGTGAGAACCTCGTGCACGGTCCCGCCCACTCAAGCATCGGCCAGGAGGGCGGCGCGGTCGGATCCATCATCGGGCTGCGCTCGAGCGACGGCGTCACCGGATCCCACCGCGGCCATCACCAGTTCCTCGCGAAGGCACTCGGGCATGTCGCCCCCGAGGGGCTGAGCCTCGACGAGCCCGTATCGGCCGCGGTGGGGCAAGTGCTCCGGCGCACGCTGGCGGAGATCCTGGGACTCGCGCAGGGCTATTCCGGCGGCCGCGGCGGCTCGATGCACCTGCAGTGGCTGGAGGCCGGTGCCCTGGGCACGAACGCGATCGTCGGCGGTGGCGTCCCGTTCGCCGCCGGCAACGCCTGGGCACAGCGGCATGCGGGAACCGATGACGCGACGATCGCCTACTTCGGTGACGGCTCCGCTCAGATCGGCTCGGTGCTGGAGAGCCTCAACCTCGCCGCGGCGTGGCAACTGCCCGTCGCCTTCTTCATCGAGAACAACCTGTACGCCGTCTCCACGAACGTCGAGGAGATCGCGGCCGACCCCCGGCTCTCCGTGCGGGGCCAGGGATTCGGCATCCCTTCGTGGAAGGTCGACGGCATGGACCCGCTGGCGGTCCATCTCGCGACGCAGGAGGCGGTCGCCCGGATGCGGGCCGGTGACGGGCCCGCGGTGATCGAGGCCGATGTCTACCGCTTCTTTCACCAGAACGGCTCCTATCCTGGCAGCGCCTTCGGCTACCGGACCAAGCAGGAGGAGAGCGAGTGGCGTGAGCGTGACCCGCTCGTACGTGTCGCAACCGAGCTGAAGAGCCTGCGGCTGCTCGACGACGAGGGCGAGCGCGCGCTGCGCGAGGCCGCCCAGGCGGCGATGCGGGAAGCGGCACACGCTCTCGTCGAGGAGGATCCACAGGCTCCTGGCACCCGGCGGATCAAGCCGGACCTGTGGCCCGACCCCGGATTCGTGGACGTGGGCATCCGTGGTGACGCGAGCGAGCTGGACGCCCTGGAGGTGCTGGAACCTGCCTCCTACGGCGGCGAGTGGCGCGATTCGCGCTTCGTCGACGCGGTGGCCGCCGTGATGGACCGTCGCATGGAGCAGGATCCACGCGTCATCGTGCTCGGCGAGGATGTCCACCGCCTGGGCGGCGGCACCAACGGCGCCACGAAGGGCCTGGTGAAGAAGTACGGTCCGCACCGCGTGATCGGCACCCCCATCAGTGAGAACGCCTTCACGGGTCTGGGCGGCGGCATCGCTCTCGACGGCCGCTTCCGGCCGGTCGTCGAGTTCATGTATCCCGACTTCCTGTGGGTCGCCGCCGACCAGGTGTTCAACCAGATCGGCAAGGCCCGCCACATGTTCGGCGGAACCAACCCGATGCCGTTCGTGCTGCGGACGAAGGTGGCGATGGGCTCGGGCTACGGCTCGCAGCACCTGATGGACCCCGCCGGCGTCTTCGCCACGGCGCCCGGCTGGCGGATCGTCGCCCCGTCCAACGCGGCGGACTACGTCGGGCTCATGAACGCGGCGCTCGCCCTGGAGGACCCGGTGCTCGTCATTGAGCACATCGACCTGTACGGCCTGGCCGACCGCGTACCCGAAGGCGACCTCGACTACGTCATCCCGCCCGGCACCGCCGTGGTGCGGCGCCAGGGCAGCGACGTGACGGTGCTGGCGTACCTGTCGATGGTGCAGCGCTGTATGGAGGCGATCGAGCAGTCCGGCGTCGATGCCGAACTCGTCGATCTGCGCTGGCTCGACCAGGCCTCGATCGACTGGGACACCATCGGCGCGAGCATCCGCAAGACCAACGCCGTGCTGATCGTCGAACAGGGTGCTCGTGGCACCTCCTACGGCGGCTGGCTCGCGGACGAGATCCAGCGGCGCTACTTCGACTGGCTGGACCACCCGGTCGCCCGGGTGACCGGGGGCGAGGCGAGTCCGAGCATCTCGAAGGTGCTGGAGCGGGCCGCCATCGCCGGTACCGAGGAGGTCGTCTCCGGGCTGCTCGCGGTCCGCGCCGCGTTGGGAGGCCAGTGATGGCTCACGTCGTACGGATGCCGTCGGTGGTGGCCAACGCGACCGAGGCGATCGTCGCGCAGTGGCTCGTCTCGGTCGGCGCACATGTCTCGCTCGGCGATCCGATCGCGGAGATCGAGACCGAGAAGGCACTGGTCGAGTACGCGGCCGAGGTGGAGGGAACCGTCGGCCGGCTGCTCGCCGAGCCCGGCGCGACCGTGGCGGTCGGCACACCGATCGCCGTCGTACTGGAAGAAGGCGAGGACGCCGCGTCCGTCACATTCGACGAACCGGATCCCACCCCGTCGCGCCCCGAGCCTGCTCCCGCCCCGCAGACCGCTGCCAGCGCCACACTGACCACGACTGAACTCGCCGCCCCCGTGACGCCACCTGGCGCCAACGGCACGCAGCCCGGTGGCCGGCTGTTCACGACACCCCTCGTGCGCAGGCTCGCCACGGAACGCGGCATCGATCTCACACTCGTGCGGGGCACCGGACCTCACGGACGCATCGTCCGTCGCGACCTCGACGCCTACACCCCGACCGTCGAATCCGCTCCACCACCGCCCGCCTCCGGCCAGGTCGCGCCTGCCGCCACAGGGCACACCGATGTCCCGCTGAGCGGCATGCGCAGGGCGATCGCACGGAGGCTTACCGAGAGCAAGACGACGGTCCCGCACTTCTACGTCACGGCCCACGCCCGCGTCGACCAACTGCTGGCGCTGCGTCAGGAGGCCAACGTGCTCGCCTCGCGGAAGATCTCGGTCAACGACATCGTCGTGAAGGCAGTGGGCGCGGCGCTCGTCGAGGTGCCGGCCGCCAACGCGGTCTGGAACGGTGACGCCATCCGGCGCTTCGACGGCGTCGACGTGGCGGTCGCGGTCGCGGTGCCGGACGGCCTGCTCACGCCCGTAGTGCGCGGCGTTCACACGCTCACGGTCACGGAACTGAGCGCGCGTCTGGCCGATCTGGCGGAACGTGCCCGGGCAGGTCGGCTGCAGCAGCACGAGTTGGAGGGCGGGAGTTTCTCGGTGTCGAATCTCGGGATGTACGGAGTGGACGAGTTCTCCGCGATCCTCAACCCGCCGCAGGCCGGTATCCTCGCTGTCGCCGCGGCGAAGCGGCAGCCGGTGGTGGGGGAGGACGGCGAGCTGGGCGTCGGCTCGGTGATGACCGTGACGCTGTCGGCCGACCACCGCGTCATCGACGGCGCCGTGGCAGCCGAGTGGATGGCAGCGCTCGTACGGCGGCTGGAGAACCCGCTCTCGATCCTGCTCTGAACGGACTGAGGCCTCAGGGGACGCAGTGCACTCCGCATGGCGGGGCAGCCGGATGCACCGGCTGCCCCGCCGACGTCGTTCACCGGGAAACCCCGTCGGATGTATGAGGAAGGGCACGTCCGCCGTCGCGGACGTGCCCGAGTGCTTTCCCCCGACGACGCGGTCAGGCCTTCCAGACCGTCTTGAGGTTGGTGAACTCCCTGATGCCCACGGCCGCGAGTTCGCGTCCGAAGCCCGATGCCTTGATGCCTCCGAAAGGCAGCTCGGGGTAGGAGACGGTCATGCCGTTGACGAAGACGGCGCCGGCGTCGAGGTGCTGAACGAAGTACGACTCCTCTTCGGGATCGTTCGTCCACACGGACGAACTCAGTCCGAACGTCGTCTGGTTGGCGATCCGGATGGCGTCGTCGGCGTCCTCAGCCCGGTAGAGCGAGGCGACGGGTCCGAAGGCCTCCTCATACACGATCCGCATGTCATCGGTGAGGTCGGCGAGGACCGTCGGTGCGAAGAAGTAGCCAGGGCCGTTGAGCGCGTGCCCACCGGCCAGCACGGACGCGCCGTTGGACACGGCGTCGTCGACCAGCTCCGTCAGCTCGTCCCGGCCGCCCGCGGTCGCCACCGGACCCACGTCGACGGATTCGTCGAACGGGTCGCCGACCTTCAGGGCGGCCATCTTCTCGGCGAAGAGCCGCGCGAACTCGTCATAGACATCGCGGTGGGCGATGAAGCGCTTCCCGGCGATGCAGGACTGCCCGTTGTTGCTGATGCGGGCCTTCACGGCCGTGGCGGCGGCTGCTTCGAGATCGGCACTGGGCAGGACGATGAACGGGTCGGAGCCGCCGAGTTCGAGCACGGACTTCTTCACCTCGGCCGCAGCGGCGGACGCCACCGCCCGGCCGGCCGGCTCGGACCCGGTCAGGGTGACGGCCTTAATGCGAGGATCCTTGATGACTTCACCGACCACCGACGTGCCGACCAGCAGCGTGTGGAAGGCACCCTGCGGGAAGCCCCCGCGTTCGAAGAGAGTGTCGAGATACAGCGCCGACTGGGGCACGTTCGAGGCGTGCTTGAGGATTCCTGTGTTGCCGGCCATGAGCGCGGGCGCGGCGAAGCGGATGACCTGCCACAGCGGGTAGTTCCACGGCATCACCGCGAGTACGACACCGAGCGGTTCGTAGCGGGCGTAGGCCCGGGACGCGCCGACCTGGGACGGGTCCTCCAGCGGCTCGTCGGCAAGGAACCTCTCGGCGTTGTCAGCGTAGAACCGCATGCCCTTCGCTGATTTCAGGACCTCGGCGCGGGCCTGCGCGATCGGCTTGCCCATCTCCGTGACGAGGATCTTCGCGAGTTCCTCGACTTCGCTCTCCAGCAGGTCCGCCGATGCGCGCATCCAGCTCGCGCGCTGCTCGTACGTGGTCTTTCCGAGCACCTCGAACGCGGCCTGGGCGGCGGCGAGCTTGCGCTCCACATCGGCCGGTTCCTCGGGCACGAACTCCTTGACTGTCTCGCCTGTCGCGGGGTTGACGGTGGCTATCGCCATGGGGCAGCTCTCTTTCAGGATCAGGAAGGCACATCGAAATCCGGGGGTCACACCAGGTCGAAGACCTCGGGGTGCCTGGCAAGCTCCAGACGCGTGCGCCGGATGTGTCCGGCCAGCACGCGCTCGGCGCCTTCGGCGTCTCGCCGGTGCAGGGCCGCGACGATGAGATGGTGCTCGTAATGGACGCTGTGATCGCCCTCGGCCCGGAACATGCGGGTGTAGACGCGACGGTAGGGCTGGGTGCGGTTCCACAGCCGCACCGTCATTTCCTGCAGCATGGTCGTCTCGGCGACCGCGTAGCTCGCCAGGTGGAACTCCCGGTCGAGTTGCAGGAACCGTTCGACGTCGTCGGTGTGCTCCATCGCCGAGGCCAGGAGCCCGAGTTCGTCGATCTGCTCCTCCTGGAGCAGCGGCACGTTCAGACTCAGCAGGAACGGTTCGAGACGTTCACGTACCTGGTAGAGCTCCTCGCACTCGGCAGGGTTCAGTTTCGCCACCCAGGCGCCGGTGTTGGCCACGAGCGTGACAAGACCTTCGGCTTCGAGCATGCGCAGCGCGTCACGCACGGGCAGCCGGCTGGCACCGTAGGCCTCGGCCAGGTCCTCCTGACGGATGCGGCTGCCCGGCGAGTAGCGACCGGCGAGGATGGCGTCACGGAGTTCAGCGGCGATGCGCGCGCCCGAGGCACCGTGGGTGCGCTCGGAGACTGTGGTCGGTTCAGTCACAGGATTCAGTCCTCAGGATGCGCAGGATTCCACAGCTTCACGACCGCGTCCTGCTCATAGGCCTTGCCAAAGGGATAGCTCACGAGTTCGAACTGCATACCCCAGGGGCTGCGGAAGTACAGCCACCTCTGGCCGATCGCGGCCTGAGCGCTGGAGACGGGCACACCCATCACTTCGACGCCCGCGTCGCGCAGATAGTCGGCGGCCACGTCGATGTCGTCGACGTACAGCGCCAGGTGGTGACCACCTATGTCACTGTTCCGCGGTTGGGAGGCCTGTCCGTCGGCGGCCTTGTATGCGAAGAGTTCGAGGTTGAGTCCGGTGCCCAGGCGGTAGAGACGGACCTCCTCGATGACGGTGCGCGGGTGGACGCCGAGCTGAACAGTCATCCAGTCATCGTCGTCGGAGCGTTTGGGCCCGAGGGTGTAAACGTGCCGGGCCCCGAGGATGTCCACGAAAAAACGTTCGGCCTCATCCAGGTCGGGCACGGTCACGCCGAGGTGATCTCCTCCGAGTAGTCCGGGCAGTGGCGGCATCTCTATGACCTCCTCATTCCCTACATTGGATACAGTGAAGCACACCCGACCGGCAAAAGGAGGAGTCTTCGGCGTTCAGAAGAGTTGTATTGGATGCAATCAAGCATTAACGTCGTCCAAGGACAACGGTGAACCGCTAACTGCCCGCCGTATGCTTCACGTGGACAGGCCCCGGTGAACCCCTCCCCGAGATCCTCGGCTGGAGTGCCATCAGGAGGTGCGCTCAATGAAGATCCACCATCCCTCCCCCTGCCGGACGGTCAACCCGAATGCGCTCAAGCCGTTCGAACCGTCGGCCGCCGGAGCACTCCACGAAGACCGGGAAGGCGCCGAGGACCCGTTCGCACGTCGCATGGCTGAGATGCCGACGACCGTTCAGGACGTGAGCATCCCGGCGGCCCTGCGCTCCGTCGAACTGACGCACATGGCGTTGGGAGTGATCAGGTTCGACGCTGAGACACACCTCGTGTCGGGGCCCGTACGCGGCTACCACATAGCCGTCCCCATCCGAGGGGAGATCGTCTGCCGCTACGGCGGCGACGAGGTGACCGTCAAGCCGGGCTTTGCGGCGGTGGCCGCTCCGGACCTGCCGTCACTCGTCGCCAGCTGGAGCGGCGACGCGGAGATCCTGGGTATCAAGATCCGGCCGGACGTGGTCGAGGACGAGCTCAGTGCCATGATCGGGCGCACTGTCAGATCGGTGGTCCGGCTCTCCGGGGGCTTCGACCTCACCGAACCCGGCGGTCGCAGCTGGATGTCCGTGCTTGAGCTTTTGCTGGCCGACCTCGCCGACCCGAACGGTCTCGCACGGGTCTACAAGTCGCATCGCGAACAGCTCGAACGTCTCCTGGTCACCAGCCTGCTGCGGGCACAGCGGCACGACTTCTCCGCGGATGTCCGGGCCGAGGCGGCGCCGAGGCGATGGCGCGCGGTGAAGCGAGTCCTCGACGCGATCGAGGAGTACCCAGAACGACCGTGGTCGCTGAACGAATTCGCCGAGCTGGCGGGGGTCAGCGGGCGACGGCTGCAGCAAGGCTTCCACGCCCAGATCGGTGTGCCGCCGATGAGGTATCTCCAGCGTGTGCGGCTGGAGCGGGTGCATCGTGATCTCCTCGACGGTGCCGGACAGGTCAGTGAGCTCTCCCTGCGCTGGGGCTTCACCCATTCGGGCCGATTCGCTGGCGCCTACCGGGCGCGCTACGGGGAAGCGCCGTCCGAGACGCTCAGGCGCGGGCAGTCGGTCCTTTCCTGACGCATCGCGCGGTGGCGCACAGTCGGTGGGAGCCGCACCTCTTCGGTTTCTTTCGCCGATACCACGAGCGGCAATGGCCCCGCAGCGGACCGGCCGGGAAGGCGGTGCCTTCCCGGCCGGTGGTGCGAACGCCGGTGCCGCTGGGCTCTGCGCCGATGGGACACTGCGATCCCGGATGTCAGGGGTGAAGGACCAACTTGCCGTGCGGGTGACCGGCTTCGCTGAGCGCCTGGGCCGCGGCGGCGTCGGCGAGCGGGAGGCTGCGGTCGATACGGACGCGCAACCGGCCCTCGGAGGCGAGGCGGGCGTACTCGGCAAGCGCCGGCCCGAACCGACGGTCGTTGCCGTCGGCGAAAGTGACCCCCACCTCGTCGGCCCGCAAGTCGGCGATGGTGACGATGCGGTCGGTGGTGCCGCGCAGCTGGATGGAGGCCTCCAGGACGTCGTACCCGGTCACGTCGTACACGGCGTCGACACCCTGCGGGGCGGCGGCACGGACCCGGTCGACAAGTCCGTCGCCGTAAAGGATCGGGGCGGCGCCGAGGGAACGCAGGAAGCCGTGGTTGGCCTCCGACGCGGTACCGATGACGATGGCGCCGCGGGCAACCGCGAGCTGCACACCGATGGAGCCCACGGCACTCGCGGCGCCATGGACCAGCAACGTCTCGCCCTTGGCCACCTTCAGTAGGTCCAGCACGCGCTCGGAGGTCTCGGCGGCGGCGGGTAGCCCGGCGGCCGTTTCCCAGTCGAGGCCGGCCGGCTTAAGGGAGACGTCTGTGGCAAGGGCGTATTGGGCGTAGGAGCCGGTGACCGTGAGGCCCAGCACCTCGTCCCCCACCGCGATGCCGGTGACGCCCTCGCCGACCTCGTCGACGATGCCGGCGGCCTCCGCTCCCGGCGTGAACGGGAAGGTCGCAGGTATCAGGTGCTGCATCCAGCCTCGGCGGGTCTTGTAGTCGATGGGGTTGACGCCGATGGTCACGACCTTGATCCGGACCTGTCCGGGACCGGCGTGCGGCTCCTCCACCTCCGCGAGGCGCAGCACCTCGGGGCCGCCGAACTCCTCGTACACGATCGCCTTCATGTGCAACACGTCCCGTCGTAAATGCACGCCGCCGTGGAGCGGCTCATGGACAACGTCTCCACCCTCGGCATCGGCGACTCCGCACCCGCTGTCCTTTCGGACGGTTCTCACTGGCCGAAAGGACAGCGAGAGCGCGAGATGGCATGGCTACGCTGACCGGCATGGATCCGATGGCCACACTTGATGTGATCCGGGCGCCCCTGACCGAGACCTTGCCGCGCCTGTCCGCCGCCCTGGCAGAGACGGTTCCCCACCACGCGCTGGCAGATCTGTCCCCCAACTGCGCCTACGCGCCGTTCAAGGTCTATGGAGAGGGGGCCGGTGAGCCCGGCCAGGCCATCACCACCTCCGAGGTGGCCGCACTGCGGCCCCACGTGCCGGAAGGGGGGAGTTGGCAGGGAAGGGCGCAGCTGGCGGGTGCCGATGTTCCGGTGCTGGCTCTGGCCAGCACCATCACTGAGCCCCCGGCCCTTTTGGTCCTGGTACGGACCGAGGACACGCCGCTGCCGGAGGACCGGGTGGCGCCCGCCCAGGCCCTGTGGGACGTACTGACGGCGCACCGGGAAGGCCTGCGGACCGAGGCGCTGCCCGAGATCCTGGCGGTGTCCCGCGCGGCGGCATCCGCACGCGCCACGGCCATCTCCGAACTCGTCGACGCACACGGAGCGGTGCTGAGCGCACTGCTCGGCGTCCTGCGTGACCGGGATCTGGACGACTCCGGCGCTCGCGCCCGTGGCATCGACCTGACCCTCGCCGCCCTGGTCGAGCTGCGCTCGCGGGCGCAGCTCGACCAGACGCTGGTGGAGAAGAGGGCGGGGGACGCCTTCGAGCGGCTCGCCGAGTCGCTGCGCCGGATGCTGCGGTCCCGTGGCATCCGGCTGGACTTGGGCAGGCCGGGCGCAGAAGAAGGAGCCGACCGGCTCCTGCCCGGCGATGTCGTCAATACGGCGTCCGCCGCGGTCCGGGCGAGTGTGCACGCGTCGTTGGAGGACCAGGGGAGCGGGCCGGACGGTCGCGCGGTCAGCCGGATCCACGTCAGCTGGAAGGTGGGCGCTGCGGAGCTGCGGGCCACCGTACGGGACGACGGGCCCGGCACCCTGTCCCGCAGCTCTCTCGACGCACGCCGGGTCGTCGACCGGCTGACTCCGCTCGGCGGACGGTTCGAGGTCGACGCCGTACCGGACTGGGGCACGACCGTGACCATCGAAATCCCGCTCACGCCACCCGACACACCACGCCACGACCCGCTGACCCAGCTGGGGACCCGGGAGCTGGAGGTGCTGAGTCGGCTGGCCCGCGGACGGCGCAACCGGGACATCGCCCAGGAACTCCACATCAGCGAGTCGACGGTCAAGTTCCATATCGCCAAGATCTTCGACAAGCTCGGTGTCAACTCCCGCGGCGAGGCGGCCGCGCTTGCCCATGAGTGGGGCGCGGCGTAGTCGTCAGAGGCTATGACGGCTGAAGGGCGAGAGGGACAGTCCATGCACGCCGTCACAGGACCGCCGCCCGGCCGCCGCGACCGCTCATGACATGTTGATCAATCCGACAGGGCGTACGGTCGATGCTGCTGAAACAGCGCCGTCAGTACGGTGGCGAGTAACACGGGTGGCGCTGTTCGACCAGCAGGTTCCCGTCACCGAGCGGTGGGCCAGGCTCGCATGGCGATGTCGATGCACCGGAAGAGCTCGTCGCGGGTGGCGCCGCCCGCGGCCTGCACGGCGAGGCCGTTGTTGGTGACCATGACGTACTGCGCGAGGTCGGTCACATCGGTGTCCGCAGGCAGGTCGCCGTCCTCGACTCCTCGTTGGACGCGCTGCGTGAGGGCGTCGAGCACGGCGGCTCGACGAGCGGCGAGTGCTTCCCTGACCGACTCGCTGGAGTCCCCGACGGCAAGCGCGCCCTGCACGAGAAGGCAGCCCCGGGGGGTGGAGGGACCGGAGCACAGCAGCGCCGTCGACCGCAGGAACGCCTCGATCGCGCGATAGGCCGTCGGCTCCTCGGCGAAGCCGGAGCCGGCGGAGTGGAAGCCCTGCACATACAGGTCGAGGGCCCTCATGAAGAGGTCTTCCTTGTTCCCGAAGGCGGCGTACAGGCTCGGGCGGTTGATGCCCATTGCCTCGGTCAGGTCCGCCATCGAGGCGCCTTCGTAGCCCTTGGACCAGAACACCTTCAGGGCGCTCCGGAGGGCCTCGTCGACGTCGAACGCCCGGGGTCGCCCGCTCCTCATTACTCGTCACCTGCCCAGTCTTTTTTACCGCAAAGTACAGATCAGCTTGACGGCGGCAAGGCGTCTCTGTCAGTGTATCGATCAGTACATTATATCGATCGGTACAGAAGTCGCTGGAGTGAGGCACCGATGAGGTCCCGTCGCGCCCGCCATGCGGTTCAGGGCTCCCGGCCGGTCAGACATCGCAGGAGTTCCGCATGCCCTCCCTGTTCGACCCCTTCACCCTGAGCGGTCTGTCACTGCCCAACCGCCTCGTGATGGCTCCCATGACCCGCTCCCGCGCCACCGACGACGGCCTGGCCACCGAGTCCGTGGCGGCGTACTACGCGCAGCGCGCCACCGCCGGTCTAATAATCTCCGAGGGCATCCAGCCCAGCCTGCGGAGCCAGTCCACGCTGAACACCCCCGGCCTGCACACGTCCGGACAGGTCGCCGCGTGGAGGAAGGTCACCGATGCGGTGCACACCAACGGCGGCCGGATCTTCGCGCAGCTCATGCACTCCGGTCGGGTCAGCCACCCCGACGTCACCGGTACGGTGCCCGTCGCCCCTTCGGCCGTGGCGGTCGGCTCCCCGATCTTCACCGCCGGCTTCGGCGACCCCACCGCCATGCAGCCCGCTCCCACACCGCGCGAACTGACAACCGCCGAGGTGGCCGAGGAGATCGGTGTCTACGTGGAGGCCGCCCGCAACGCCATCGACGCCGGTTTCGACGGCGTCGAACTGCACGGCGCCAACGGCTACCTCATTCACCAGTTCCTCTCGTCCAACGCCAACCAGCGCACCGACGTCTATGGCGGCTCGATCGCTGGCCGTATCCGCTTCGCGGTCGAGGCCGCCGAGGCCACGGCCCAGGCCGTAGGTGCCGACAAGGTCGGCATCCGCCTCTCCCCGGGCAGCCAGCTCTGGGGCATCGAGGAGCACGATGTCGCCGATTTGTACGCCGCCCTGGTCGGTGGCCTGGCACCGCTCGACCTCGCCTATCTCCACACGGTCGCCACCGCTGAGGAGGACGTCCTGCTGAACATGCGCAAGCTGTGGCCCAGTGCCCTCATCGTCAATCCGTCGACGGTCGTCAACCCGCAGCCATCCGGCAAGGCCGAAGGTGAGCACTGGCTCGCTCAGGGTGCCGACCTCATCAGCTACGGCCGCAACTACCTGGCCAACCCCGACCTCGTCGAGCGCTTGCGCACTGGTGCCCCCCTGACCGAGGCCGAGGCCGAAACCATGTACAGCGGTGGCGACCAGGGGTACATCACCTACTCCAACCACCAGTACTGACCGGCACAGAGCACGCTGCCCAGTCGCCATGGTCCGCCGACTCCGTCGGCGGACCATTCGGCGTCCTGTGTGACCGTCCCTGCCTCAAGGCCTTCCGGAGAAGTCGCTGGCCTCGATCATCTGTTCCTGTCGCCGATCAATCGCAGACGTCCGCCTCCGGCTCCGCCATCGTGACGCGAAGCGGCTCAAAGACCATTCGAGTCTCCGGTCCGTCCGCCCAGCGGAGACGCAGCTCCCCGTCCCGCCAGGCACATGCGGTGACAGCGTCCGCGAGCAACGGGGTGTCGCCGTCCGCCCCCAAGGCTGCCAGCGCCACGAACAGGGCGGTCCCCTCGACCTCTGCCGACAGCCGGGGCACCCGCACCGACGGCTCGTAGGCTGTGCCCTCGAGGGCGTCCACTTGGTCCGCCTCACCCCAGCCGAGCAGCCCCACCAGCTCGGAGCGGTGTGCCTGCGTTGCCCAGCCCGTGAGTGTCACCCGAGTCCCGTACGGTGCCCCTATCACCCGATGGATCCTCAGCTCATGACGCCCCCGTGCCACGGTCACGCTCTCGACACGCAGCCCCGGGACCATCGGCGGACCGGAAACGAACACCGGACGGTGCCAGGATCCCGCCCAGCC
>NZ_WVUG01000140.1 GCF_017614965.1 Streptomyces griseorubiginosus
GTACGGTGGAGGGGTGGGAGAGGGTCCGGGTTAGGTCGGAGTGCCGCCTGGAGAGTCGTTCCTTTGATCCCGTAATGTGGCATTTGTCGTCCGGTGAGCAGCATCCGGGCGCGGCTCTTGGGGAAGGGACTCATGGACTTGATGGAGCGCACCGTCGTCCGCTGTGCCGATGGGCACGTCTTCAGCACCGCTTCGTTCCCGATGCAGCAGGCCGAGCGTCTCGGCCCCGGCCGGCTCATGCGGTGTCCACGCTGTGCGCGGCTGCGCAGTGTCGTGCCGGTCAGTCTCGAGAAGCGGTAGCGCGCGGCGGTAACGGGCGGATGTGAGGCGCGTGGCGCGGCAGGATTGTGGGCCGTCCACGCGCCTTGCGTATCCTCGGGGCGTGCTTCTCTCAGACAAGGACATCCGGGCCGAGATCGACGCCGGGCGAGTGGTGATCGATCCCTACGACGAATCCATGGTGCAGCCGTCGAGTGTCGACGTGCGCCTGGACCGGTTCTTCCGGGTGTTCGAGAACCACAAGTACCCGCACATCGACCCCTCCGTCGAGCAGGTCGACCTCACCCGGCTCGTGGAGCCGGAGGGCGACGAGCCGTTCATCCTGCACCCGGGCGAGTTCGTCCTGGCCTCGACGTACGAGGTCATCACGCTCCCCACCGACCTCGCCTCGCGCCTGGAGGGCAAGAGCTCCCTCGGCCGGCTCGGACTGGTCACCCACTCCACCGCCGGCTTCATCGACCCCGGCTTCTCCGGTCACGTCACCCTGGAGCTCTCGAACCTCGCGACGCTCCCCATCAAGCTGTGGCCCGGCATGAAGATCGGCCAGCTGTGCATGTTCCGTCTCTCCTCGCCCGCCGAGTTCCCCTACGGCAGCGAGCGCTACGGCTCCCGGTACCAGGGCCAGCGCGGCCCCACCGCCTCCCGGTCCTTCCTCAACTTCCACCGGACGCAGGTATGAGCGCCCCGCGCGAGAACCTCACCTACGGGGCCTTCGGCACGGCCGTCCGCGAGCTCGCGCAGACCATCGCCGACGACGGGTACGAGCCGGACATCATCCTGAGCATCGCGCGCGGCGGGGTCTTCGTCGCCGGCGGGCTCGCGTACGCGCTCGACTGCAAGAATCTCCACCTGGTGAACGTCGAGTTCTACACCGGCGTGGGGACGACGCTCGACATGCCGGTGATGCTGGCGCCCGTCCCCAACGCGATCGACTTCACCGACAAGAAGGTGCTGATCGCCGACGACGTGGCCGACACCGGCAAGACCCTGAAACTGGTCCACGACTTCTGCCTCGACGCCGTCGCCGAGGTCCGCTCCGCCGTCATCTACGAGAAGTCGCAGTCGCTGGTGAAGTGCGAGTACGTGTGGAAGCGCACGGACGACTGGATCAACTTCCCCTGGAGTGTCCTGCCCGTGGTGCGTAGGTCGGGCGAGCCCGTCACTCCGTCCAACGAAGCGCTCTGAGGCGAGCGCTGGGGCGAGCGAGGGCTCGCCGTCCCTGACTGGGGAGGAGCCGGGCATCCACGAGTATCTATACACTGCGCGTATACGTGGTGTGTATAGTGCGCGCTCGTAAGAGAAGTGCGATGTGCGAGCGTGGAGGTCGGCATGGCGGCGACTGCGATACCCGACGAGTCGGCGGTACGGAGCGGTGGCCCCGGTGCCTGGGGTGCCGCGATGGCGGCGACGGTGGGCGGAGTGCTGCTCGGCGTGCTCACCAACCTGGCCCAGGGGTGGCTCCCCGGCGCGTGGAACCAGCTCGCCAACTCGGGTGCCGTCTGGTCGGCCGTGGCGTTCGCCGGGGGTGCCCTGCTCGCCCGCCGGGGGGCGGCTCGCCTGGCCGCTGTCGGGGGTCTCGGCGCGGAGGTCGGGCTCGTGGTGGGGTACTACGGTTACGCCGAGTTCGGGCGCGACGGAATGGGTGACCTGCTCTTTCCGCTCGTCTGGCTCGGCATGGCGTGTGTGGCCGGACCGCTGTTCGGGGTCGCCGGTCACTGGTGGCGACGCGGCGAGGGCGTGCGGGTGCGGGTGACCGGCCTGGCCGCGTTCGCCGGGCTCTTCGGGATGGAGGGGGTGATGGCCGCCTGGGACCTCCATCACGCGTCCCAAGCCTGGGCCTGCTTCGCCGTCTTCGCCCTGGTCCCGCTCCTCATGGCCCGCACGCACCGCGAGCGTGCGTTCACCCTGGCGGCGGCCGTGCCCTGCGCGCTCGTCGCCTACGCGGTCGTCGTTCTGCCTCTTCAGGCGGTGTCCGCCTGAGGCTACGGCCCGCGGCGCTCGGCCCGGCAACGCATGCCCCCGTATCGAACGGGTACAGGCGTGGTGTTTGAATCGAACATGTGAGCGATAATTCGCCGAGGGGTGGATGCCGAGGGTGGACGCCCAAGGTGGATGCCGAAGGTGGACGCCGAGGGTGGTGCCGACGGAAGAGGCGAAGGGAGCCTTGCATGACAGGCCGGAGTGCGGGGCCGTACATACCGGATGATCCTGAAGGCATGTCCAGCATGTCCGGACCGATTCGCGTGATCGTGCTTCCGCCGTCACCCACCGGTGGCCGGCGTGTCCGCGTGGACGGGGAGATCCTCGGCCTGGCCCACAGCCTGGTCGACCTGGCGGAGTTCCTCCGCCGTGCCGGTCTGGAGATCGATCCGGCGGAGGCGGCCGAGTCGCCGTGGATCGACTGGCGGGGGGTGGGGCCGGAGCGCTGGGATCCGGAAGCCTGACAGCCCCCTGCCGAGCCGCGTGTGACCTGACAACCCCCCTGCCGAGCCGCGTGTGAAACGTCCCTGGCGTCTAGAACGTCCCCAGCTTCACGATCGACAGCAGGGCGATCAGCTGGATCGCGCTCGCGCCCAGGGCCTTCGGCCAGGGCAGGTCGTGGGAGCGGCTGACCATCATGGTCAGCAGGGCGCCGGCCGCGACCCAGGTCGCCCAGCCCAGGGCCTGGACGAACGTCGCGTCACCGCCGAAGAACATGGCGAAGACCAGACGGGGCGCGTCGGTCAGGGACATGATCAGCATGGAGAGGCCGACCGTGGGCTGCCAGGCCCCGTCACCGCCCAGCTGACGGGCCAGCGTGTGGGTCACGACGCCCAGGACGAAGGCGGAGAGCACCATCGCCACGGCGGTCGTCAGGACGATCGGCACCGCGTTGGAGAGGGTCGCGTTGATCGCGTCCGACCGGGCGCCGTCGAAGCCGAAGACCGCGAGCAGGCCGTAGAGGAACGTCACGACGAGGGCCGGGCCCCACATCGTGTAGTCGCGCATCTGGAGGAAGGTCTGGTTGGGGGCGAGGACGATCCCCCTCAGCAGGTCCTTCCAGTGCAGCCGGGGACCGATCGGTCCGGCCGGCGCGGAGCCCGCGCGATAGGTCTCGCCCTGGTTGTAGGGGTCCTCGCCGACCGAGAACGCCTGGGTGTGGCCCGGGTTGTTGGCCGCGTACGGGTCGGGGCCGCCCTGCGGGGCGTAGCCGCCGTCACCGAAGTACTCCGGTTCGTCCCGGCCGCCGTAACCACCTCCGTACTGCCCGTGCCCCTGTCCCTGTCCCTGCGCCTGCCCGTGTCCCTGTCCCGGGTACGGGTACGGCTGCGGGGCGGGCGGGTAGCCGTACGACGGCCCCTGCGGCGCCTGCTGTCCGTACGGGGGTTGTTGCGGTCGCGTTTGCGGAGCGCCGTTGTTGCGGGCGCCGCGTCCGATCCTGAATCCAGCCACGCCTTCGAACGTACCCGGTCCCGGAGAGTGACGTGCCGGGCCCGGCGGTTCGGGCCCGGCTTTGCTGCCGAGCTGTGACATCCCCTAAGGGGGAGGTAAAGGCGCCCCCTAGGGAGATCCAAAGGGCGGTGGGACGGCTGGTCCCGGGCGGGTGCGGGTCAGTCGGCGAACAGGGCGCCGAACTGCGGGGTTCCGGTGGTGGAGACGCCGGACGCGCTCGCGGAGAAGGCGCGGGAGCCGGTCGCGGTGATCTTCGTGCCGTTGGAGGGCAGGTAGGTGATGGCCCCGTCGCCGCCGTTCTCGTACGAGCCCACCACCAGGTCGGCCTTGCCGTCACCGGTGACGTCGTCGAGCTTGACGTCGGCGCCGAACAGGTCGCTCTTCTCGTCCTCACCGGGGACGCCGGGTGTGCTCTGGGCGATGTTCTGCATGCCGGACGTGGTGTCGAGACCGGCGGCGGAGCCGTACAGGACGGTGACCGTACCGGTGTTGGTGACACCGTTCAGGTCCTCGTTGGGGGAGCTGACGGCCAGGTCCTGGAAGCCGTCGCCGTTGACGTCGCCCAGGTCGAGGTCCCAGCCGAAGCCGTCGCCGGTCTCCGAGGCGCCGGGGACGTTGCCGGTGTCCTGGGTGAGGCCACTGGTGCGGCCCGGCCCGGACGCGGAGCCGTAGGTGATGTTCACCTTGCCGCCCTTGGCGGAGTCCGGGATCGTGGCGCCGTCGTCGGCGGTGGCGTCCCAGGAGGCGCCGCTGACGATGTCGCCGTAGCCGTCGCCGTTGATGTCGCCGACACCGGTGACGACGCCGGTCTTCAGGGTCTTGGCGCCGGCGACGCTCAGACCGCTCGCGGTGCCGGGGATCCAGTAGTTGGTGTTCCAGTGCCGGGAGGTCCGCGTCTCGTAGCCGTCGACGACCAGGTCGGTGCGGCCGTCGCCGTTGACGTCGCCCGCGGTCAGGTGCATCGGGCCGTACGGGGAATCGTTGCTGCCCGCCTCGATCGGCGGCTTGATGGTGTAACGGCCGCCCGGCGTACCGCTGTTGGTGAAGCCGCCCTTGTAGACGTAGAGGACGTTGGAGGAACTGCCGACGGCCAGGTCGGCCTTGCCGTCGCCATCGAAGTCGCCGGCCGCCAGGTTCATGCCCCAGAAGTCGTGGGAGGAGGGGGCCGGGTCGGGGACGTTGACGCTCCTGCCGGTGAGGCCGCTTCGGGAGCCCAGCAGGATGACCAGGGAACCGCCGTTCGTGTCGGTGCCGACCTTCTCGCCCGGGGAGCCGACGGCGAGGTCGTCGTAACCGTCGTGGTTGAAGTCGGCGTACGCCAGCGCCGCGCCGAACTCGTCGCCGGCCTCGGCGGCGCCCGGGACGCCGGTGGTGTCCTGGCTGATCGTGGTGCGCTTGGCGGAGGAGACGCCGGTGGCGGTGCCGTAGAGGGCGACGACCTGGCCGGCGTTCTTGTGGCCGCTGACGTACGCGGTGTACGCGGAGGTGGCGATGTCGCCGATCCCGTCGCCGTTGAAGTCGGCCTGCCGGACGTGGACGGAGTCGGCGGCGGTCGCGGTGGCGGCCGTGACGGTGACCAGCCCGCCCGTCAGCGCGACGGCGGTGGCCGTCGCGAGGGCGAGTCTCAGGGGCTTGTGCATCAGCTTCTCCTGCGGCGTGCGGGGACACCGGACGGGCGTCCCCGGTCGTGTGGGGCGGTGGCGGTACGGGGCCGTGGTGGCCGGAGGGCGTCAGCCGGCGAGGCTTCGGGCAACGGCCGACGTGAGGGAGCCGGAGCCGGTCAGCCGGCGATCCCGGGATCGCGCGGTGTCGCGATGAGGAGACCGCCCATGAGGCGCAAGGGTTGTACGGGAATTCAGTGGCCCTTGTTGCGCTGCTCCCGCCTTCCGATGCTCTCTAGGCCTGGCCTGGTCGCCGCTAGTCGCCGTCGCCGCCTCCGTCGCGCTTCCTGCGGCCGTTCTTCTCCGACCGGCGCACCAACTCGCCCGCGGCCAGTGTCACGGTGGCCACGGCGCGGGCCCAGCGGGGGCCGCCGCGGGCCGCCCACCACACGCACACGCACCCGCCGACGACGAGCACCAGCACACCGAGCAGCACCAGAAAGGCCACGCCACCACCTCAGCATTCACTCCAACAGCCGCATTCGTACGGTCCCGGTGATCCTCTCAGGCCGGTGTCAGTGGGAGACGGCACAGTGGAGACATGGACACAGACGGACGGATGTTCCTGGCCCGGGGGAAGGTGGCCACCCGGCTGCCCGCACAGGACCTGGACCGGGCCCGGCGCTTCTACGCCGAGGTGCTCGGGCTCGAGCCCGTGGACGAGCGGCCGGGCGGGCTGCTGTACCGGTGCGGAGGAGTGGACTTCGTGGTCTTCCGGTCGACGGGGGCATCGCCCGGCACGTTCACGCAGATGGCCTGGGAGGTGGCGGACATCGAGGCGGTGGTCGCCGAACTCCGGCGGCGTGGAGTGGAGTTCGAGGAGGTGGACGTACCCGGGCTGCGGACCGTGGGAGGGATCGCCGAGGTCGAGGGGAACTACCCGAGCAAGGGCTACCGCGGCGAACGCGGCGCCTGGTTCCACGACAGCGAGGGCAACCTGCTCGCGATCGGGGAGCCGGTGGTCTGAGCGGGGTGTCTCACCCGCGCGGGGTGATTCGGGCCGGCCCGGGGATCGGGAGACTGCGGGTGGCGGGCGGCGTCGCGCCATCCGGGTGAAGTGCGTCGGCGCGGCCCCGTGCGGCGTGCGGTCACCGGCCGGGCGTCCTTGACTGGGAGACGGTGACCACCGGTCCAGCAGGGAGAAGACATGGCAGGGCGTCTGAGGACGAGAAGCATCCGGTGCGCTGCGACCGGGCTGCTGTTGGCCTGTGGCGTGGCCGGCGTGACCAGTTGCTCCGACAGTTCGGGGACGGCGTCGAGCAGTCGGAGCAAGGCGGCCTCCATCGCCTCCTCCGTCGCCTCCTCAGTGGCGTCCTCGGCGGCCTCGGCGGTCGCGTCCGCCGTGCCGTCGCTGGCCTCGCAGGGTGCTTCCGCGCTGGCTTCGGCATCGGCCGAGGCCAGACGGCGCCTGGAGGACGTGCAGAACGGGATCGACGCCAAGGACGACGTACACCTGGGCACCCCGGCCACGGACGCCGACGGGCGGAGCACCGTGGCGGTGCGTGCGCACAACAGCGCGGACTCGGCGAAGTCGTTCGCGGTGCAGGTCGACTTCCGCGACCAGGCGGGCAACCTCCTGGACACCACCGTGGTGACGCTCAACGATGTCGGAGCGGGGAAGGACGGCAAGGCCACCGCCCACAGCAACCGCAAACTGTCCGGCCCCGTCCGCACCGACGTCGCCAGGGCCGTGCGTTACTAGGGGGCCGTCGCTCCGGCAAGGCGGGATCGGCCAGGATGGGTTCATGAGCGTAGTCAAGATCAACGTACTGACCGTGCCCGCCGAGCAGCGGGAGGTGCTGGAGAAGCGGTTCGCCTCGCGGGCCCATGCCGTGGAGGGGTCCGACGGGTTCGAGTGGTTCGAACTGCTGCGGCCGGTCGAGGGGACCGATCAGTACCTCGTGTACACGCGGTGGCGGGACGAGGAGTCGTTCCAGGCCTGGATGGAGGGGTCGATGAAGTCCGCGCACCAGGGCGGCTCCGAGGGCGGGGAGCGGCCGAAGCCCGCGGCCTCCGGGGCGACCCTGTGGTCGTTCGACGTGGTGCAGTCCGCCGGCCCGAAGGGCGAATAGCGAGTCGCGAGTAGCTAGAAGCGATTAGCGAGTCGCGAGTCGCGAGTAGGCATGGGAAAGGCGGCGCCCCCTGGCTCGTGCGAGACAGGGGGCGTCGGCGTGTTCGTGCGGGTTACTTGACCGGCTCGGGCTCCGGCGCGGTCTCCGGGGTCTCCTCGCCCGCCGGGTCGGCCGGGGTCTTGACGGAGTCCAGCAGGAGCTGGGCGACGTCGACGACCTGGATCGACTCCTTCGCCTTGACGCCCGCGGCGGAGCCGCTGTCGGCTGCGGCCTTCTTGGCGTTCACGGAGTCCGTGAGCATGACCAGGCAGAACGGGCAGGCCGTCGAGACGATGTCGGGGTTGAGGGAGAGGGCCTCGTCGACGCGCTCGTTGTTGATGCGCTTGCCGATCCGCTCCTCCATCCACATCCGCGCACCACCGGCGCCGCAGCAGAAGCCGCGCTCCTTGTGGCGGTACATCTCCTCGTTCCTGAGGCCCGGGACGCTCGCGATGATCTCGCGCGGAGGCGTGTAGATCTTGTTGTGGCGGCCCAGGTAGCAGGGGTCGTGGTAGGTGATGATGCCCTCGACGGGCGTCACCGGGACCAGCTTGCCCTCATCCACCAGGTGCTGGAGCAGCTGGGTGTGGTGGATGACCTCGTAGTCGCCGCCGAGTTGCGGGTACTCGTTGCCGATCGTGTTCAGGCAGTGCGGGCAGGTGGCGACGATCTTCTTCGCCGACTTCGGCTTGGCGGACTCGGGGACCACCTTGCCGTCGTCGTCCAGCTCCTCGCCGAACGCCATGTTCAGCGCCATGACGTTCTCCATGCCGAGCTCCTGGAACAGGGGCTCGTTGCCCAGGCGGCGGGCGGAGTCACCGGTGCACTTCTCGTCGCCGCCCATGATCGCGAACTTGACGCCCGCGATGTGGAGGAGCTCGGCGAACGCCTTCGTGGTTTTCTTGGCGCGGTCCTCGAGGGAGCCGGCGCAGCCCACCCAGTACAGGTACTCGACCTCGGTGAGGTCCTCGATGTCCTGGCCGACGACCGGGACCTCGAAGTCGACCTCCTTGAGCCACTCCAGGCGCTGCTTCTTGGCCAGGCCCCAGGGGTTGCCCTTCTTCTCCAGGTTCTTGAGCATCGTGCCCGCCTCGGAGGGGAAGGCCGATTCGATCATCACCTGGTAGCGGCGCATGTCGACGATGTGGTCGATGTGCTCGATGTCCACCGGGCACTGCTCGACGCAGGCGCCGCAGGTGGTGCAGGACCACAGGACGTCCGGGTCGATGACGCCGTTCTCCTCGGCGGTGCCGATCAGCGGGCGCTCGGCCTCGGCGAGGGCCGCGGCGGGCACGTCCTTCAAAGCCTCGGGAGAGGCCTTCTCCTCGCCCTCCATGGACTTGCCGCCACCCGCGAGCAGGTACGGCGCCTTGGCGTGCGCGTGGTCGCGCAGGGACATGATCAGGAGCTTGGGGGAGAGGGGCTTGCCCGTGTTCCAGGCGGGGCACTGCGACTGGCAGCGGCCGCACTCGGTGCAGGTCGAGAAGTCCAGCAGGCCCTTCCAGGAGAACTGCTCGACCTGGGAGACGCCGAAGACGTCGTCGTCACCGGGGTCGGTGAAGTCGATCGGCTTGCCGCCGCTCGTCATCGGCAGCAGCGCGCCCAGCGAGGTCTCGCCCTTGGCGTTGCGCTTGAACCAGATGTTCGGGAACGCGAGGAAGCGGTGCCAGGCGATGCCCATGTCGGTCCTGAGGGAGACCGTGATCATCCAGATGAAGGACGTCCCGATCTTGATCATCGCCGTGAGGTAGATCAGGTTCTGCAGCGTGGAGACGCTCAGGCCCTTGAACGCGAGCACCAGCGGGTACGAGGCGAAGTAGGCGGCCTCGTAGTGGTGCACGCCGGCCAGCGCGCCCTCCAGGCCGCGCAGCGTCATGATCGCGAGGCCGATGACGAGGATGACCGACTCGACGAAGTAGGCCTGGCCGAAGTTGGAGCCCGCGAACCGGGACTTGCGCCCGGGCCGCCGCGGGTGGCTCAGCTGCCGGATGACGATCAGGGTGAGGATGCCCAGGGACGTCATGGTGCCGATGAACTCGACGAACAGCTCGTACGGCAGCCAGTGCCCGATGACCGGCAGCGCCCAGTCGGCCTGGAAGAGCTGGCCGAAGGCGTTGACCAGGGTGAGCACCAGGGAGAAGAAGCCGACCGCGACGAACCAGTGGGCGACGCCGACCACGCCCCAGCGGTTCATCCGGGTGTGGCCGAGGAACTCCCGGATCACCGTGGCGGTGCGGGCGGTCCAGTCGTCGGTGCGGGTTCCCGCGGGCACGTCCTGGCCGAGGCGTACGAAGCGGTAGATCTGAGCGATGGCACGGCCGAACAGCGCCACGCCGACCACGGCGAGTACCAGCGACACGATGATCGCGGCGAGTTGCATTTCGGGGCTCCTCGGGCCTGCGAGGGTTCTGCGGGGTCTCTCAGCGGATTCCCCGAGATTACTAAGCGGTAACTTATGCAGTCCGTCTGAGACTACCCATATTCTCCGCCGCACTGTAGTCAGCGGTGCGGTGATCTGCGTCGCTGAGGGTGACCTCAAAGGTCCCACACGATCCGATCGTGTTATTCGTACCAAATTGCTACATTCGCCCCTAACTTAGACCCGTGCTCTACGGGATCGTCGCCGCCACCACCGCCCTCCTGCTCGCCGCCGTGCTCAGCGCGCTGCTGCGGGTCCCCGCCCTGCGTCTCGGGGTGGTCGACCGGCGGCGGCAGCGGCCCCTGCCGCTGTTCGGGGGAGTCGCGGTCGTCCTGGCCACCTGCCTGGTCGCGGTCGGAGGGGACCGGTTCGGGGTGACACGGCTCGGCGGCGACGTGGGCCGGCTGGTCGTCACGGGGGCCGTGGTCGCCGCGCTGGGACTGGTCGCGGACGTGCGGCGGGTCAAGGCGCGGGTGCTGGTCGTCGGTACGGCGGTGGCGGCGGCCTGTGTGGTGCCGTACGACGAGACCGGGGTGCCGGCGGGCCTGCTGGCCGTGGGGTGGATCACCTTCGTCGCCCTCGCCTTCCGGGCGCTCGACCACGCCGACGCGCTCGCGGGGACCGTCGGGGTGGTCACCGCCTTCGGGGTGGGCGCCTGCGCGGCGGCCGAGGTGATGGACGGGCTCGCCGTGCTGCTCAGTGTGCTGGCGGCCGCGCTGACGGGGTTCCTGATGCACAACTGGCACCCCGCGCGCGTGGGGCTCGGCTCGTGCGGCTCGCTGTTCACGGGGTTCGTGCTGGCCGCGTCCGCCGTGTCCACCCGGGCGGGCTACGGGCTCGCCCCCAGCGCGGGCGTGCTGTTCGCGCTGACCGCCGTCGCGAGTGCCGACGTACTGCTCGTGGTGCTGGCGCGGCTGCTGGGCGGGCGGCCGGTGCTGCGGCGCGGGCCGGACCATCTCGCGCACCGGCTGCGGCGGACGGGGCTGACCGGTCCCGGGGTGACCGTGCTGCTCGGGCTCGGGGCGTTTGCGGGGGTGCTCGTCGGGGTGCTCGTGCATCTGGGGTGGATCGCCGACTCGGGCGTGTTCTGGGTGGGGGGAGGGGCGTTGTGTGTGGTGCTCGTACTCCTTCGGATCCCTGGCCGTGCCCCTAGGGGTTCCGCGTCCACGCAGGTCAGAGGGCAGTTGCGCGTAAGGAACGGATAAGAGTTGAGCCCTGGTGACTCAGGTCTGTTGACCCAATCGCAGACGTCATGCACACTTGAGTCCGTTGCACTCAAGTCAGCTGGAGGAACCAACCATGGCACGTGCGGTCGGCATCGACCTGGGCACGACTAACTCCGTCGTCAGCGTTCTGGAGGGCGGCGAGCCCACCGTCATCACCAACGCCGAGGGCGCCAGGACCACGCCGTCCGTCGTCGCCTTCGCGAAGAACGGTGAGGTGCTCGTCGGCGAGGTGGCCAAGCGTCAGGCGGTCACCAACGTGGACCGGACCATCCGGTCCGTGAAGCGCCACATGGGCACCGACTGGAAGATGGAGCTCGACGGGAAGCCCTTCAACCCGCAGCAGATCTCCGCCTTCATCCTTCAGAAGCTGAAGCGCGACGCCGAGTCCTACCTGGGCGAGAAGGTGACCGACGCGGTCATCACCGTCCCGGCGTACTTCAACGACTCCGAGCGTCAGGCGACCAAGGAGGCCGGCGAGATCGCCGGTCTGAACGTCCTGCGCATCGTGAACGAGCCGACCGCGGCCGCGCTCGCGTACGGCCTCGACAAGGACGACCAGACGATCCTCGTCTTCGACCTCGGTGGCGGCACCTTCGACGTGTCCCTCCTGGAGATCGGCGACGGCGTCGTCGAGGTGAAGGCCACCAACGGTGACAACCACCTCGGTGGTGACGACTGGGACCAGCGCGTCGTCGACTACCTGGTGCAGCAGTTCAAGTCCGGTCACGGCGTGGACCTGGGCAAGGACAAGATGGCGCTGCAGCGTCTGCGCGAGGCCGCCGAGAAGGCCAAGATCGAGCTGTCCTCGTCCACCGAGACCTCGATCAACCTGCCCTACATCACGGCTTCCGCCGAGGGCCCGCTGCACCTGGACGAGAAGCTCACCCGCGCCCAGTTCCAGCAGCTGACGGCCGACCTGCTGGAGCGCTGCAAGACGCCGTTCCACAACGTCATCAAGGACGCCGGCATCTCGATCAACGAGATCGACCACGTCGTCCTGGTCGGTGGCTCCACCCGTATGCCCGCCGTCGCCGAGCTCGTCAAGGAGCTGACCGGCGGCAAGGAGGCCAACAAGGGCGTGAACCCGGACGAGGTCGTCGCCATCGGCGCCTCGCTCCAGGCCGGTGTCCTCAAGGGTGAGGTCAAGGACGTCCTGCTGCTCGACGTCACCCCGCTGTCCCTCGGCATCGAGACCAAGGGCGGCATCATGACCAAGCTCATCGAGCGCAACACCACGATCCCGACCAAGCGCTCCGAGATCTTCACCACGGCCGAGGACAACCAGCCGTCCGTGCAGATCCAGGTCTACCAGGGCGAGCGCGAGATCGCGGCGTACAACAAGAAGCTCGGGATGTTCGAGCTGACCGGTCTGCCGCCGGCGCCGCGCGGTGTCCCGCAGATCGAGGTGTCCTTCGACATCGACGCCAACGGCATCATGCACGTGACCGCCAAGGACCTGGGCACGGGCAAGGAGCAGAAGATGACCGTCACCGGCGGCTCCTCGCTGCCGAAGGACGAGGTCGACCGGATGCGCCAGGAGGCCGAGCAGTACGCGGAGGAGGACCACCGCCGCCGCGAGGCCGCCGAGACCCGCAACCAGGGCGAGCAGCTTGTCTACCAGACGGAGAAGTTCCTCAAGGACAACGAGGACAAGGTCCCCGGCGAGATCAAGACCGAGGTCGAGGCGTCCGTCGAGGAGCTGAAGGCCGCGCTCAAGGGCGAGGACACCGCCGAGATCCGCACCGCCACCGAGAAGGTCGCGGCCGTCTCGCAGAAGCTCGGCCAGGCCATGTACGCCGACGCCCAGGCCGCCCAGGCCGCCGGTGGCGCGTCCGCCGGCGCCGAGGCCCCGAAGGCCGACGACGACGTGGTCGACGCCGAGATCGTGGACGACGAGCGCAAGGACGGTGCCGCGTGACGGAGGAGACCCCGGGCTTCGAGGAGAAGCCCGACGTCCCCTCCGGCGCCACCTCTGACGACGCCGAGCCGAAGGCCGCCTCCGAGGGGGCGGCCCCGGCCGGGGACGCAGCGCAGATCGCCGGTCTGACGGCCCAGCTGGACCAGGTGCGCAAGGCGCTCGAGGAGCGCACGGCGGACCTCCAGCGGCTGCAGGCCGAGTTCCAGAACTACCGCCGCCGCGTGGAGCGGGACCGGATCACGGTCAAGGAGATCGCCGTCGCGAACCTCCTGACCGAGCTCCTGCCCGTGCTCGACGACATCGGCCGCGCGCGGGAGCACGGCGAACTCGTCGGCGGATTCAAGTCCGTCGCGGAGTCGCTGGAGACCGTCGCGGCGAAGATGGGTCTGCAGCAGTTCGGCAAGGAGGGCGAGCCCTTCGACCCGACCATCCACGAGGCCCTGATGCACTCCTACGCTCCGGATGTCACCGAGACGACCTGCGTGGCGATCCTGCAGCCCGGGTATCGCATCGGCGAGCGCACCATCCGCCCCGCGCGGGTGGCGGTCGCCGAACCGCAGCCGGGCGCGCAGACGGTGAAGGCCGAGGGGGCCGAGGAGGCCCCGGCGGCCGAGGAGAAGAAGGACAACGGCCCTGAGGAGGGCTGACGTAGGTACCGATCGGAACACCGGAAAGGGGGCGCGTCGGGGATGAGCACCAAGGACTTCATCGAGAAGGACTACTACAAGGTCCTCGGCGTCCCCAAGGACGCCACCGAGGCCGAGATCAAGAAGGCGTACCGGAAGCTCGCCCGCGAGTTCCACCCGGACGCCAACAAGGGCAACGCCAAGGCCGAGGAGCGCTTCAAGGAGATCTCCGAGGCGAACGACGTCCTCGGCGACCCCAAGAAGCGCAAGGAGTACGACGAGGCCCGCACCCTCTTCGGCAACGGCGGATTCCGTCCGGGGCCGGGCGCGGGCGGCGGGTCCTTCAACTTCGACCTGGGCGACCTCTTCGGAGGCGGCGCCCAGAGCGGGGGCTCCGGCGGTTTCGGCGGCGGGCTCGGTGACGTCTTCGGGGGCCTGTTCAACCGTGGCGGCACGGGCACGACCCGTACCCAGCCGCGGCGCGGCCAGGACATCGACACCGAGGTCAGCCTCAGCTTCACCGAGGCGATCGAGGGGGCGACGGTCCCGCTGCGGATGTCCTCGCAGGCACCGTGCAAGGCCTGTTCGGGCACCGGCGACGCGAACGGCAACCCGCGGGTGTGCCCGACGTGCGTGGGCACCGGACAGGTCGCCCGGGGCTCCGGCGGAGGGTTCTCCCTCACCGACCCCTGCCCCGACTGCAAGGGCCGCGGCCTGATCGCGGAGAACCCCTGCGAGGTCTGCAAGGGCTCGGGACGCGCCAAGTCCTCGCGCACCATGCAGGTCCGCATCCCGGCGGGCGTCTCCGACGGGCAGCGCATCCGGCTGCGCGGCAAGGGGGCGCCGGGCGAGCGGGGCGGCCCCGCGGGCGACCTGTACGTCACGGTCCATGTGTCCGGGCATCCTGTGTTCGGCCGCAAGGGCGACAACCTGACGGTGACCGTCCCGGTGACGTTCGCGGAGGCCGCCCTGGGCGGCGAGGTCCGTGTGCCGACCCTGGGCGGGCCGCCGGTCACCCTGAAGCTGCCGCCGGGCACGCCCAACGGCCGCACCATGCGCGCCCGGGGCAAGGGCGCGGTCCGCAAGGACGGCACCCGCGGGGACCTGCTGGTCACCGTCGAGGTGAGTGTCCCCAAGGACGTGACGGGGAAGGCTCGTGACGCACTGGAGGCGTATCGCGAGGCGACCGCGGGCGAGGACCCGCGGGCGGAGTTGTTCCAGGCCGCGAAGGGAGCATGACGAGATGGACGGCCGTCGGCGCGGTGACAATTTTCGTGGGCCGTATGAACTGACCGAGGAGACCCCGGTCTACGTCATCTCGGTGGCGGCCCAGCTGTCCGGTCTGCACCCGCAGACCCTGCGTCAGTACGACCGCCTGGGGCTGGTCTCCCCGGACCGCACCGCGGGCCGGGGCCGGCGCTACTCGGCCCGCGACATCGAACTGCTGCGCCAGGTGCAGCAGTTGTCGCAGGACGAGGGCGTCAACCTGGCCGGCATCAAGCGCATCATCGAGCTGGAGAACCAGGTCGCCGCGCTCCAGCAGCGCGTCGCCGAGCTCCAGGCCGCCGTCGACGGCGCGGCGGCGGCGATGCAGCAGCGCGAGGCGGCCGTGCACGCGTCGTACCGGCGTGACCTGGTGCCGTATCAGGAGGTGCAGCAGACCAGCGCGCTGGTGGTCTGGCGCCCGAAGAAGGCCAAGGACTGAAGAAGGCCAAGGACTGAAGGCCAAGGACCAGAGACGCTCCGTCTTTCGAAGAGACCCCGGAATGGCTGATTCCGGGGTCTCTTCGTATGGGAGCATGTGAGGGCGCGGTGATCATCGAGGCGCTTGGTGGAGGGTCCGTAAAGGCGCATTGGTGAAGGTTGTGCCAGGTCTTCACAACACAAGCGGAGCGTGGCGTTGCGCACTCGTTAAGTAGTTCCGCTTGACGCCCGGGGTGAGTGCCGCGTTGGCTTTTCAGTCATCCGGTCGCATTGAGGCGCCCGTGTCCCGAAAGCATCAGAAGTGAGCAGGCCAGTGAGCAGTTCCATGCGTCGTATTGCCATATCCGTGGCCGCGTCCACGCTGTCCCTCTCGCTGGCGGGCTGCGGCGTGCTGGGCGTGTCCGACAGCGGTGCCTCGGCGAGGCCCACGAAGGGCAACGACGTCACGGTCGGTCTGCTGCTGCCGGAGACGGCGAACACGCGCTACGAGAACTTCGACTACCCCATCGTCAAGAAGCAGGTCGCCTCCCTCACGAGGAACGAGGGCAAGGTCGACTACGCCAACGCCGGGCAGGACGCGAAGAAGCAGACGTCCCAGATGCAGAAGATGATCGACGACAAGGTCGACATCATCCTGCTGGACGCCGTCGACTCGCACGCCATCGCGCCCGAGGTGCAGAAGGCCAAGGACGCGGGCATCCCGGTCATCGCCTACGACCGCCTCGCCGAGGGCCCGATCGACGCGTACATCTCCTTCGACAATGAACTCGTCGGCGAGGTCCAGGCGCGTTCCCTGCTGGAGGCCCTCGGCAGCGAGGCCGACACCTCCGACAAGGTCGTCATGATGAACGGCTCGTCGACCGACCCCAACGCCAAGCAGTTCAAGGCGGGCGCGCTGTCCGAGCTGGGCGGCAAGGTGACGATCGCCGACTCCTTCGACACCGTCGACTGGAAGCCGGAGAACGCCCAGGCCAACATGACCAAGGCGATCGACAAGATCGGCAAGGACAACATCGCGGCCGTCTACTCCGCCAACGACGGCATGGCCGGCGGCATCGTCAAGGCCCTGGAGAACGCGGGCGTCACCAAGCTGCCTCCGGTCACCGGACAGGACGCGGAACTCCCGGCCGTGCAGCGGATCGTCTCGGGCGAGCAGTACATGACCGTCTACAAGTCCTACCCGGACGAGGCCGCGGCCGCCGCGCAGATGGCCGTCGCCAAGGTCCAGGGCCACGACATCCAGTTCGACGCCCTCACCCAGGACAGCGTGGACAGCCCCACCAACAAGGCCATCCCGGCGCAGCTGCTCACCGTGACCGCCGTGACGAAGAAGAACATCAAGTCGACGGTCGTCGCGGACGGCTTCTACAAGATCTCCGACATCTGCACCGGCGAGTACAAGTCGAAGTGCGCGGCCATCGGCCTGAAGTGACGTGAAGTGACGGGATGTGGCGGGGAGGGCCGGGACCGGGTGACGGGACCGGCCCTCCCCGCACGCTCGGCCCTCCCGGCCGTTCTCACGCCACCCGCGTGAACTCCACCGTCACCTCCGGCGGGCCGCCCGCCACGCCCCGGTAGACGCCCTTGTGCGGGGTGACGTCGTCGTAGTCCCGGCCGCGGGCCACCACCACGTGGGACTCGTCGGCGCGGACCCGGTTGGTGGGGTCGTGCCCGCACCACTCGCCCGCCCAGTACTCGATCCAGGCGTGGCTCTGCCCGGCGACGGGCCGGTGCAGTTCGGCTTCCCGCTCGGGGTGGAGGTAGCCGGAGACATAGCGCGCGGGCAGGCCGACGCCCCGCAGCAGGGCGATGGTGAGGTGGGTGATGTCCTGGCAGACGCCCGCGCCCTGCTCCCAGGCCTGGGCCGGCGAGGTGTTCACGCTGGTGGCGCCGGGGAGGTAGGAGACCCGGTCGGCGACCAGGGCGGAGACCGCGAGCGCCGTCTCGTGCGGGTCGAGGCCGGCCGCGGCCTTCCGCGCCTTCTTCACCAGCTTGGCGGGGACCGTCGTACGGCCCGTCGGGGACGCGTACTCCAACAGGCGGGACCCGGCGATCCGTTCGGCCACCTCGGACCACGCGGGCGGCCGGGGCAGCGGGCCGGGCGGGGAGGTCTCGACCAGGCTGGAGGCCGTGATGGTGAGGTGGCCGTGCGGGTCCATCAGGTCGAAGCCGGTGACCTGGGTGCCCCAGTAGTCCCAGTACGACCAGGTGGGCGTCGTCGGGTTGACGGTGACCCGGGCGTCCAGGGTGGTCTGGCCGGGCAGCGTCAGCGGGGTCATGCGGACCTCGTTGTGCGAGGAGGCCGCGGGCTGGGCGTACGAGACGCGGGTGGTGTGCTTGATGCGGAGCCGGCGGGTCATGCTCACGCTCCTTCCTGGGCCCACTCGACGGGCCCCGGGTAGGGGAAGAACCGCTCGGCCACCGCGTCCGCGGACGCCATGCAGGCCTGCTGCAGGTCTCCCAGGAGGTCCGGCAGCTGTTCCTCGAGATGGTGGGTGTCCAGGTATTCGAGGCGGGTGCGCAGCCGGCCGATGGGGCGGCGCGCGGGGTCCTGACGGGGGCGGCCGAGGGCGGTGAGGCACTCCTCGGCCGTGGTCAGCGCGTGCAGCGCCGAACGCGGGAAGTCGCGGTCCAGGAGCAGGAACTCCGCCACGCGCGGGGTGTCGCCGAATCCGCCGTACACACGCGCGTACGCCTCGTCCGCGCCGGAGGCGCTCAGCAGGGTCGGCCAGTCGGGCGCGTGCGCCGCGTCCAGCACCCGTACCGACAGCAGCCGTACGGTCATGTCCACCCGCTCCAGGCTCCGGCCAAGGACGACGAACCGCCAGCTGTCGTCCCGGCTCATGGTGGAGTCGGCCAGCCCGAAGAAGAGGGCGGCCCGGCTGCGCACGAGTTCCAGATAGGCGTAGGGGCCGGTGCGGCGGGCCGCCATCCGCTGGTCGGCCAGTGCGTGCCAGGTGGAGTTCAGGCACTCCCACATCTCCGAGGAGACGGCCTCACGGGCGCTGCGCGCGTTGAGCCGGGCGGCGCCCAGCGCGCCCTCGATGGAGCCCGTGGAACGGGCGTCGAAGGCCAGCTGGTCGAGGACCTGCTGCATGTCCACGCGGGTGTCGCCCGCGTCCATGCCGAGGATCGCGTACAGCGACCGGCAGGCCGCGTCCTCGTCGCGCCAGGGGTCCTCCAGCATGCGGTGCAGATAGGCGTCGAGGATGCGGCCGGTGGCGTCGGCCCGCTCGACGTAACGGCCGGTCCAGGTCAGGGACTCGGCTATCCGGGAGAGGATCACGTCGTTCACTGCTGCGCCCCTTCCTGTACGACCGTTCGGGTGCCGTCGGGGCCGAGCCGGCGTGGGGCGACGGCGGGAATGGCGGAGTCCGGCTCGGGCGCGGGCTGCTCGGCGGGGCCCTCGGCCAGCACCCAGGTGTCCTTGGAGCCACCGCCCTGACTGGAGTTGACGATCAGGTTGCCCTCCTGGAGGGCGACGCGGGTGAGCCCGCCGGGCAGCACCCACACCTCGTTGCCGTCGTTCACGGCGAACGGACGCAGGTCGATGTGGCGCGGCGCCATGCGCTCCCCGGCCAGGGTGGGGGAGGTGGACAGGGCGACGGGCCGCTGGGCGATGAAGCCGCGCGGATCGGCGGCGACGGCTTTGCGAGTGCGTTCCAGGGTCTCTCGGTCGGCCTTCGGTCCGATGACGATGCCCTGTCCGCCGGCGCCGTCGACCGGCTTGACCACCAGCTGCTCGATCTGGTCCAGCACCGCATCCAACTGCCCTGGCTCGTCCGGTCGGTAGGACTCCACATTGGGAATAATCGGTTCCTCGGACAGGTAGTAGCGGATGAGGTCCGGGACGTAGGTGTAGAGCAGTTTGTCGTCGGCGATCCCGTTGCCCACGGCGTTCGCGAGTGTGACGTTGCCCGCCATCGCCGCGCCCATGATGCCGGGGCAGCCGATCACCGAGTCGGGCCGGAAGTGCAGCGGGTCGAGGAAGTCGTCGTCCAGGCGCCGGTATACGACATGGACCGGCACCTCACCGCGCGTCGTACGCATCCACACCCGATTCGCGCGGCACACCAGGTCGTGCCCCTCGACCAGCTGTACGCCCATCAGCCGTGCCAGCAGGGCGTGTTCGAAGTAGGCGGCGTTGTTGGGCCCGGGGGTCAGCACCACCACCCTCGGGTCCTGCACCCCGTCGGGCGCGGCGGCACGCAGGGCCGCGAGCAGCCGGTGACAGTACCCGTCGACCGGCAGCACGTGCTGTTCGGCGAAGAGGGAGGGGAAGATCCGGGTCATGGCCCTGCGGTTCTCGATGACGTAGGACACCCCGCTGGGCACCCGCACGTTGTCCTCCAGCACCCGGAAGTCCCCGGCCTCGTCCCGCACCAGATCGATTCCGGCCACATGGATGCGCACCCCGCCCGGGGGCTCGACCCCGTGCGCGGCACGGTGGAAGTGCGGGGAGTTGAGCAGCAGCCGCCAGGGCACGACACCGTCCTCGAAGGCACGGCAGGGCCCGTAGGCGTCGGCGAGATAGGCCTCCAGGGCCCTGACTCTCTGACTCACCCCGCGTTGTATGAGATCCCATTCCAGGGTGTCGAGGATCCTGGGCACGAGGTCCAGCGGCCAGGGCCGCTCCTCGCCCGCGAAGGCGTACGTGACGCCCCGGTCGGTGAACGCCCGGGCCATCTGGTCCGCCCGGAAGCGCAGTTCACTCGGTTCGATCGGCTGAAGTGCGGCCAGCACCGGCTCATAGGCGGTCCTGACCTCACCCGGCCGTTCGAACATCTCGTCCCATGCGTCGGCCAACGCGTACGCGTCGAATATGTCCGCCATGAGGGGACGTTAGATGCGATTCGTAACGCGGCGATCACTGAGGCATTTCCGGGAGCTTGCGCGGAAGGACGGGCTCCGCCGGTGCTCCGGTGTGGCCGGTCCGCACCCCCTCAGCTTGTTGCAACCGGGCGGGCGGCGGGCCGGTAATATCCGGGCACACAGGGGCATTTCGACGCCCGTGCCGCCCGGAGCCGTGTTGCGGAGCCGGGAGTGTCCGCGCATAGTTGCGCTGCGGAACACGCCGGATGCGGGGGTGAAATGGGCGATGACCGGGCACGGGACGGACGAGCATCCACACGGTGCTGACCGACTGTGCGAGGCCGGGGATCGTGTGTATTCCCGGGCCGTACGGCGGGGCCGCGTGGCGCGCCGTGACGCCGAGCCGGTGCCCTGTCTGCTGGAGCTGGCCCTGCTGCACCCGGACCCCGACGACATGGACTGGCTGGTGCCGACGTCCCCGCTGGAGGTCATGACGCGGCTGCTGCGCGAGGTCCACGACCAGGTCAGCGCCAACCAGCGGCGGGTGGGCTCGGCGGTGGCCGCGGTCGAGTGGTACGCGGGACTCGGGCCGGCCGTGCAGGTCGGCGCCGCCGAGGGCACGGCGATCCGCGTGCTGGACGGGCTCTCCCGTATCCAGGCGGCGATGGACGAGGCGACACAGGCGTGCACCACGGAGGTGCTCACCGTGCAGCCGGGCGGCATCCGCCCCGAGCACGAGCTGACGGAGGGCCTGCACCGGGCGCTGGAGCTGCGGGCGCGGGGCGTGCGGATGCGCGACCTGTACACGCACGTCGCCCGCCACGGGCAGGGCCTGCTCAACTACCTGGAGCTGATGGGCAACGCGGTCGAGGCACGCACCCTCGACGAGGTCATCGACCGGCTGATCCTCTTCGACCGCACGGTGGCCTTCATCCCCGCCAACGCGGACCGCACCCTCGCCCTGGAACTGCGTCACCCGGCGCTGGTCGGCTACCTCGGCACGGTCTTCGACCGCCTCTGGCGCCTGGCCATCCCCCTCACGGCGCCCCTCCCGGACACCGGCATCGAGGGCATCTCCCACCGCGAGCAGTCCATCGCGGCGCTGCTCGCGGAAGGCCACCAGGACGCGGTCATCGCCGAGCGCCTCGGCATAAGCGTCCGCACCTGCCGCGCCCACATCGCCCGTCTCTCCGAGACCCTGGGCGCCGCCAGCCGCACCCAACTCGGCGTCCGCATCGCCCAGGTGGGCCTGGACGGCCCCCGCGGCCCGGAGGAGGTCACTCCTTCGGTCACTCTTCCCGGTCGAGGATCCCCGACCGTGCGATGAGATAACCGAGCTGCGCCCGGCTGTCACTGCCGAGTGTTGCGGCGAGCTTCGCGATGTGTACCCGGGCGGTACGGATGTTCAGCCCCAGCCGGTCGGCGATCACGGCGTCGGTGTGGCCCTCTACGAGGAGGGTGGCGATGGCGCGTTGGCGGGGGGTGATGCCGTCGGGGGCGGGCTCCGGG
>NZ_WVUG01000141.1 GCF_017614965.1 Streptomyces griseorubiginosus
GTGGTGACGCGGCTGCTGTCGCACCCGCCGCACCCCCCGCTGCCGGTGCCGGTGGCGGTGGCGGTGGCGGGAAGAAGGGGAAGCGGCCCAAGCGGACCGGGTGGCGGCGGATCATTCCGACGTGGCGGATGGTGCTCGGCACCTTCGTCATCGGCGTGCTGCTGCTGGTCGGGCTGTTCTTCCTCGGGTACTCGCTCGTGCAGATCCCGAACGCCAACGCCCTCGCGATGAAGCAGGCCAACGTCTACCTCTACGCCGACGGCTCCCAGATCGCCCGCGACGGCGACATCAACCGGGAGAACGTGCCCCTCGCCCAGGTCTCCAAGGACGCCCAGCACGCCGTCCTGGCCGCCGAGGACCGCGACTTCTACACCGAGTCCGCCGTCGACCCCAAGGCGATGCTGCGCGCCGGCTGGAACACCGCGACCGGCAAGGGCAAGCAGTCCGGTTCGACGATCACCCAGCAGTACGTGAAGAACTACTACCTGGCCCAGGAGCAGACCGTCACCCGCAAGGTGAAGGAGTTCTTCATCGCCATCAAGCTGGACCGGGAGAAGTCCAAGGACCAGATCCTCGAGGGCTACCTCAACACCAGCTACTTCGGCCGCAACGCCTACGGCATCCAGGCCGCCGCCCAGGCCTACTACGGCATGGACTCCACCGACCTCGACCCGGCCCGCGCCGCCTACCTCGCCGCGCTCGTCAACGCGCCCAGCGAGTACGACGTCGTCGCGCACCCGGAGAACAAGGCGGCGGCCGTGGCCCGCTGGAACTACGTCCTGGACGGCATGGTCAAGATGGGCTGGCTGACCGAGGCGAAGCGGGCGACCCTGCAGTTCCCGATGCCGAAGGAGCAGACCCTCTCCACCGGCATGTCCGGCCAGCGCGGCTACATCGTCAAGGCCGTGGAGAGCTACCTCGCCAAGAACAAGATCGTCAGCTCGGACGAGCTCGCGGCCGGCGGCTACCGCATCACCACCACGCTCGACAAGAACAAGCAGAACGCCTTCGTCAAGGCCGTCGACAACCAGGTGATCGACCACCTCGACAAGAAGAACCGCAAGGTCGACAACTACGTCCGCGCCGGCGGCGCCTCCGTCGACCCGAAGACCGGCAAGGTCGTCGCGATGTACGGCGGCATCGACTACGTCAAGCAGTACACGAACGGCGCGACCCGCGGCGACTTCCAGGTCGGCTCCAGCTTCAAGCCGATCGTGTTCGCCTCGGCCGTCCAGAACCACTCCGAGACCCAGGACGGCCAGGTCATCACCCCCAACACCTACTACGACGGCACGAACAAGCGCCCCGTACAGGGCTGGGCCGGCGGAAGCTACGCGCCCGCGAACGAGGACGACGTCTCCTACGGCAACATCACCGTGCGCACCGCCACCGACAAGTCCGTCAACGCGGTGTACGCGCAGATGGCCGTGGATGTCGGCCCGTCGAAGGTGAAGCAGACCGCCATCGACCTGGGCATCCCCGCCGACACACCCGACCTGACCGCGACCCCGTCCATCGCCCTCGGCGTGAACACCGCCAGCGTCCTCGACATGGCGGAGGCCTACGCGACGCTCGCCAACCACGGCGAGCGGCACACGTACACGATCATCGCGTCGATCACCAGGAACGGCGAGAAGGTGGAACTGCCGAAGGACAGGACCACCCAGGCCGTCAGCCGGGAGGCCGCCGACACGACGACCTCGATCCTGCAGAGCGTGGTCGAGAACGGCACCGCGACCGCCGCGCAGGGCGCCGGCCGCCCCGCCGCGGGCAAGACCGGTACCGCGGAGGACGACAAGGCCGCCTGGTTCGCCGGCTACACCCCCGACCTGGCGACGGTCGTCTCCGTGATGGGCCAGGACCCGGTGACCGCCCAGCACAAGTCGCTGTACGGCGCGATGGGGCTGCAGCGCGTCAACGGCGGTGGCCCGCCTGCGCAGATCTGGGCGCAGTACACCAAGGCGGCGCTGAAGGGGCGGTCGGTGAGCGACTTCGACCTGCAGCTGATGCCGGGCGCCGACGAGACCCAGGCCCCGCCCCAGTCGGCGGCCCCCGGCACCGGCGGCCAGGACAACGGCGGTACGACCACCACGGGCGGCCAGACCGACCAGGGCCCGACCCAGGGGCAGACCAACGGCGGTACGCCGACGACCGGCGGGACGCCCACGACGGGCGGCCCGACGACCACCGGCGGCACCACCGGCGACACGACCAACGGCGGCACCACGGGCGGCACGACCAACGGCGGCACGACCACGGGCACGACCAACGGCGGTACGACGACCGGCACCACGGGAGGCGACACCGGCGGCACGGACGGGGGCACGGACGGCGGCACGAACGGGGCGGACAACGGAGGCACGACCACCGGCACGGCGGCGGGCCCCCAGTCCACCAGCCGCAGACAGTGACACACCGCGGGCAGTGAACGTCGAAGGGGCCGGTGACGGTGGTCACCGGCCCCTTCGACGTTCTCGGAACCGTTGCTGCGGAGATGTCAGGGCTTCAGAGATAGAGGCCCGTCGTGTCCTCCGAGCCCTCGAAGCGGTCCGCGGCCACGGCGTGCAGGTCGCGCTCGCGCATCAGCACGTACGCCACGCCCCGTACCTCGACCTCGGCGCGGTCCTCGGGGTCGTACAGCACACGGTCGCCCGGCTCCACCGTCCGCACGTTCTGGCCGACGGCGACGACCTCTGCCCACGCCAGCCGCCGCCCCACCGCCGCGGTGGCGGGGATCAGGATGCCCCCGCCGGACCGCCGCTCGCCCTCACCGGTCTCCTGCTTGACCAGCACCCGGTCGTGCAGCATCCGGATGGGCAGCTTGTCGTGGGTGCTCTGCTCGTTTCTGTTGGCGCTCACGTCCCGAACCTACAGCTCTCCGTCAGCTCTTGCGCCGTCGGGTGCCGAGAGCGAGCAGCCCCACCAGGCCCACGGCGACCAGGGCGACCGGCACGATCCGCTCCAGCCGGGGCGCGCCCTCCTCGTCCACGAACCGGGCCCTGACGTCGGTGACGGCCTTGTTGACGCCGACGTACGCCCGGCCCAGCGTGTGATCGATATTGGACACGACCTTGGCCTTGGCGTCACCGACGATGGTCTTCGGGTGCACACGCACCCCGATCTCGTCCAGGGTCTCGGCCAGCACTACGCGGCGGGCTTTGATGTCCGCCTCGATCTGCGCCGGGGTTCTGGTGTCCGACGTGTCCGCCACCGTGGGGCCTCCGAAGTCAGCCGATGCCTTGTTGTCGCTTGTTCTGGACAGTCTGTCAGCTCCGCGTGCCGCCGCACTGTCAGGACCCCCGGTTACGCTGTTCCGATGAGCGAGCGACTCCAGCCCGGGGACGTGGCCCCCGACTTCACCCTCCCCGACGCCGACGGCAACGACGTCTCCCTGTCGGCCCACAAGGGCCGCAAGGTCATCGTCTACTTCTACCCGGCGGCCCTCACGCCCGGCTGCACCAAGCAGGCCTGCGACTTCACGGACAACCTCGACGTCCTGGCCGGCGCCGGCTACGACGTCATCGGCATCTCCCCGGACGCCCCGGAGAAGCTGGCGAAGTTCCGCGAGAAGGAGTCCCTGAAGGTCACCCTGGCCGCCGACCCGGACAAGAAGGTCACCGAGTCCTACGGCGCGTACGGCGAGAAGAAGAACTACGGCAAGACGTACATGGGCGTCATCCGCTCCACGATCATCGTCGACGAAGAGGGCAAGGTCGAACGAGCCCTCTACAACGTCCGAGCCACCGGCCACGTAGCCAAGATCATCAAGGACCTGGGGATCTGAGGCTCCTTCCCGCCGGGTCAGCGGCTCGCACCGGAGCACCCCGGCGCGAGCCGCTTCACGTTCCGGGCGTGACGGTCCGATGAGCTGTTCGTTACTCCGTACGAGCCACGAACGCGTGGCCGGGACGGAGGGGTGTGATGGGGGCCAGTGCGTACACCAGGGAGTGGAGCGGATGCGGAAGCTGGGGGTGGATACGTCGCACTTCGAGCGGGAGGGGGTCAAGTGGACGCGCCAGATCCTGGAGGTGGCAGTCTCGGCGTCGACAAACATGTGTGACGTCCTGCGGCATCTCGGGCTGGAGGTCGTCGGCGGGCACCACACACACATCAGTCGCCGGATCAAGGCATACGGGATCGACACCTCGCACTTTCAGGTGCCGACCCGACGCGGCAAAGCGTGGCGCCCCCGCACACCCGAGGGGCTACTCGTCGAGCAGCCCCTCGGCCAGGCTCGGCGCATCCCTAGCGATCGGCTCAAGACGGCGATGACAGCACTGGGGATGCAAGAACGGTGCGCCCAATGCGGGACGGAAGCGGTCTGGCGAGGGCATCCGCTCCCGCTGGAGGTCGATCACATAGACGGCAACTGGCGCGACAACCGCATCGAGAACCTGCGATTCCTGTGCCCCAACTGCCACTCAACAACGGACAGTTACCGGGGGCGCGGCAAAGCGAGGACTTCATGAGCAGCGGCGTGCAGTACACCCGGGAACGGCTGGCAGAAGCCGCCGCCCAGTGTTCGGACATCGATGAGGTCATCGCCTTCTTCGGCACCCGGCCATACGGCCAACTGCGCCGTCACCTTTTCCATCGCTTCGACCACTTCGGAATCGACGTCTCGCACATGCCCCGCCAGAGACGAGCAAGGGGAGTGCCCGCCCGACCAGCCGCCGACGAGCTGCGCCGTGCGGTCGCAGGAGCAACCTCCATCGCCGATACGCTTCGCGCTCTGGGGATGGAGCCCTACAACGGCAGGTTGCGCGCTCAGCTCCGATGCTGGGTGAACGAGGACGGTCTCGACACCGCCCACTTCCTTGGACAGGCCCATCAACGCGGCGGGCCGGGCACCACACCGCTCAGGCGCGCCGAGGACATCCTTGTCCAGCATGACGGCCAGCGCAGGACCAGGACTCATCTGCTCCGCCGGGCACTGCTGGAGGTGGGCGTACCCGAGCAGTGCGCCGAGTGCGGAACAGGTCCCGAGTGGCTCGGCCGGCCCATGACCCTGGAGGTCGACCACATCAATGGCGACTGGAGCGACGACCGACGGGAGAACCTGCGGTTGCTCTGCCCCAACTGCCACGCGATCACCAGCACCTGGTGCAGGGGAGGCAGACAGCGAGCAGCGCCCAGCTCCCAGTAGAGTAGGCAGGGCTGCGGGCCCGTATCCCAGCTGGCAAGAGGATGCCGGTTTAGATCCGGTATGTCGTGGGTTCGAGTCCCACCGGGCCCACCCTGCGAAGGGCGCCGCACCACAGGTGAGGCGCCCTTCGGCCTCAGCCCAACAGCTCCCGCACCACCGGCACAAGCGCCCGAAACGCCTTCCCCCGGTGGCTGATCGCGTTTTTCTCCTCCGCGGTCAGCTCCGCGCACGTTCGGGACTCCCCCTCCGGCTGGAGGATCGGGTCGTAGCCGAAGCCGTTCGTGCCGGTGGGGGCGTGGCGCAGCGAACCCCGCAGGCGGCCCTCGACCACCCGTTCCGTGCCGTCCGGGAGAGCGAGGGCTGCCGCGCAGGCGAAGTGGGCGGCGCGGTGGGTGTCGTCGATGTCGGAGAGCTGGGCCAGGAGGAGGTCCAGGTTGGCCTTGTCGTCGCCGTGCCGGCCGGACCAGCGGGCCGAGAAGATGCCGGGGGCGCCGCCCAGGACGTCGACGCAGAGGCCGGAGTCGTCGGCGACGGCGGGCAGGCCGGTGGCGCGGGCGAGGGCGTGGGCCTTGAGGAGGGCGTTCTCGGCGAAGGTCACGCCGGTTTCCTTGACGTCGGGGACGTCGGGGTAGGCGTCCGCGCCGACCAGTTCGTGGGGCAGGCCTGCGTCGGCGAGGATCGCCCTGAGTTCGGTGATCTTTCCGGCGTTGCGGGTGGCGAGGATCAAGCGCGTCATGCCGTTCAGTATCCCGGTCCCCGGCCGGCGCCCGTCACGACGTACAGACCTTGGTGAGTTCGCCTGCCGCGTCGGTCACGGGGGTGACGTCGGGTGTGTTGTCGCCGTTCTTCACGGCCGTACGGACGTTGTCCACGGCCTTGCCGAGGTCGTCGACCGCCTTGTTGACGTCGACGTTGTCGGTCCTGTCGCCGATCTTGTCGAGGTTCTTGTCGATGGAGGCGAGGGACTGGTCGAGCTGGGTGGGGTCGCTGCCCGCGTTCTCGACGGCCTGCTGGAGTGCGGTGACGCTGTCGGCGATGGTGTCGGCGGTCTGGACGCAGTCGATGGCCTTGTCGACGGCGTCGCATCCGGTGGCGAGGCCCGTCGTCAGGCCGAGGGCGGCCAGGGCGGCGAGGGTGATGACGGTACGGCGACTGCGGCGGCCTCGGCTCGCGGCCATGACGGTGTGTCCTCCCTGTCCAGGCCCCGGTGAGGCCCCCGTGGTCGGGCGCACGGTGGTGTGCCGTGCGCCCGCACTTGTAGGGACGCCGGAGCGGGCGGCGCTGGTTGCCCCGGCCGTCCGCCTTTCTTGGTGCGCCCTTTACTTTTCGAGGGCGGTATCAAGCGCCTTGTGCTGGAGGACGGCGAGTTCCGCGCAGCCGGTGACGGCCAGGTCGAGGAGGGTGTCGAGTTCCTCGCGGGCGAAGGGCTCGGCCTCGGCGGTGCCCTGGACCTCGACGAAGCGGCCGTCGCCGGTGCAGACGACGTTCATGTCGGTGTCGGCCCGTACGTCCTCCTCGTAGCGGAGGTCGAGGAGCGGGACGCCGCCGACGATGCCGACGGAGACCGCGGAGACGGTTCCGGTGAGGGGCTGGCGGCCGGGCTTGATCAGTTTCTTGCCCTGTGCCCAGGCGACGGCGTCGGCGAGGGCGACGTAGGCGCCGGTGATAGCGGCGGTGCGGGTGCCGCCGTCGGCCTGGAGGACGTCGCAGTCGAGGACGACGGTGTTCTCGCCGAGTGCCTTGTAGTCGATGACGGCGCGCAGGGAGCGGCCGATGAGGCGGGAGATCTCGTGGGTACGGCCGCCGATCTTGCCGCGGACGGACTCGCGGTCGCCGCGGGTGTTGGTGGCGCGGGGCAGCATGGAGTACTCGGCGGTGACCCAGCCCTCGCCGCTGCCCTTGCGCCAGCGCGGGACGCCTTCGGTGAAGGAGGCGGTGCACAGCACCTTGGTGTCGCCGAAGGAGACGAGGACGGAGCCCTCGGCGTGCTTGCTCCAGCCGCGTTCGATGGTGATCGGGCGGAGTTGTTCGGGGGTGCGGCCGTCGATTCGAGACATGCCGCTGAGCCTATCCGCCCATACGGAAGGGGCTCCTCCCGCGTCGGGAGGAACCCCTGGCTCCTGTGGAGGTCCCGGCCCGCCTGGGCGGGGGTCACATCATGTCTTCGATCTCCGCCGCGATGGGGTCGGCGTCGGTGCCGATGACGACCTGGATCGCGGTGCCCATCTTGACGACGCCGTGGGCGCCGGCGGCCTTCAGGGCGGCCTCGTCGACCAGCGAGGCGTCGTTGACCTCGGTGCGCAGGCGGGTGATGCAGCCCTCGACCTCTTCGATGTTGTCGATGCCGCCGAGTCCGGCGACGATCTTCTCAGCCTTGCTGGCCATGTCGGTCTCCTCACGCACAGTTGGCCCAACTTCGCGAGACTGGTCTACACCACTTGCGGGGCGGCCGCCAACTGATGAGTGCCGAGACGGCGATTTCCCCTGCCCGGAGGACCGGGAGGACGCCATGAAGCCATCGCGGAAAGTAGCCCGACCGTCACTGGAATCGCGGGTTCCTTATGCCATCTTCATCTGCTACAACAGGTCTACACCACTGAGTGGTGTAGACCACCACCCGATGGAGGAAGTCTATGAGCACCGCCACCGCGCCCCCGGCGGCCCCCGCCAAGAAGCGGGGATCAGGCCTGTTCCAGGGCCTGCAGAAGGTTGGTCGCAGCCTGCAGCTCCCGATCGCCGTGTTGCCGGCGGCGGGCATCCTGCTGCGTCTGGGCCAGCAGGACATCCATGACAAGCTGCACCTGCCCGACAAGGTCACGGCGGTGTTCGCCACGGCGGGTGGCGCGATCTTCGACAACCTGCCGATGCTGTTCTGTATCGGTGTCGCGATCGGCTTCGCGAAGAAGTCGGACGGCTCGACGGCCCTCGCGGCGCTCGTCGGCTTCCTGGTCTACAGCAACGTCCTCAAGGCGTTCCCGGTCACCGCGGCGAAGATCCAGGCGGGCGCGGACATTCCCGCGACCTACAACAACCCCGGTGTGCTCGGCGGCATCATCATGGGTCTGCTGTCCGCGGTGCTGTGGCAGCGCTACCACCGCAAGAAGCTGGTGGACTGGCTCGGCTTCTTCAACGGCCGCCGGCTGGTGCCGATCATCATGGCGTTCGTCGGCACCGCCATGGGCGTCTTCTTCGGTCTGGTCTGGAAGCCCATCGGCGAGGGCATCTCGCACGTCGGCGAGTGGATCACCGGTCTCGGGGCCTTCGGCGCCGGCCTGTTCGGTCTGATCAACCGTGGCCTGATCCCGATCGGCATGCACCAGTTCGTCAACTCGGTGGCTTGGTTCCAGATCGGCGACTTCAAGGACGCCACCGGCACCGTCGTGCACGGCGACCTCACCCGGTTCTTCGCGGGTGACCCGACCGCCGGTCAGTTCATGTCGGGCTTCTTCCCGATCATGATGTTCGGTCTGCCGGCCGCCGCCATCGCGATCGCCCACTCGGCCCGTCCCGAGCGCCGCAAGGCCGTGATGGGCATGATGATCTCGCTCGCGCTCACCTCCTTCGTGACCGGTGTGACCGAGCCGATCGAGTTCTCGTTCATGTTCATCGCCCCGGTGCTGTACGGCATCCACGCGGTGCTCACCGCCCTGTCCATGGCGGTCACCTGGGCGCTCGGCGTGCACGCCGGCTTCACCTTCTCGGCCGGCGCGATCGACTACGGCCTCAACTGGAGCCTGGCCACCAAGCCCTGGCTGATCATCCCCATCGGTCTGGTCTTCGGCGCGATCTACTACTTCGTCTTCCGCTTCGCCATCACCAAGTGGAACCTCCCCACCCCGGGCCGCGAGCCCGAGGAGGAGGTCGAGGAGCTCACCACAGCGTGAGAACCGGCACCACTCGCGCGAAGGCCCCGGCACCGAGGAGGTGCCGGGGCCTTGGTCGTGCCGTGGGAGTCGTGCCGTGGGAGTCGTGCCGTCGGGGTCAGATCTCGTATGACAGCCTCGGGGCCGCCAGGTCGACCGGGCCGTCGAAGACGGCGCGGGCGTCGGTCACGTTGACCTGCGGGTCGGTCCACGGGGGGATGTGGGTGAGGACCAGGCGGCGGGCGCCCGCGCGGGCCGCCGTCTCACCCGCCTCGCGGCCGTTGAGGTGCAGGTCGGGGATGTTCTCCTTGCCGTGCGTGAAGGCGGCCTCGCACAGGAACAGGTCGGCGTCGCGGGCGAGTTCGTCCAGGGCGGGGCTGACGCCCGTGTCGCCTGAGTACGTCAGGACGCGACCGCCGTGCTCGACGCGGATGCCGTACGCCTCCACGGGATGGGCCACTCGTTCCGTGTGCACCGTGAACGGGCCGATCTCGAACGTGGACGGCTTGACCGTGTGGAAGTCGAAGACCTCGCTCATGGAGGAGGCGGTGGGAGTGTCCGCGTAGGCGGTGGTCAGGCGGTGTTCGGTGCCCTCGGGGCCGTAGACCGGGATCGGGTCGCAGCGGCCGCCGTCGTGGCGGTAGTAGCGCGCGACGAAGTACGCGCACATGTCGATGCAGTGGTCGGCGTGCAGATGGCTGAGGAAGATCGCGTCGAGGTCGTAGAGACCGCAGTGGCGCTGCAGCTCGCCGAGGGCACCGTTGCCCATGTCGAGAAGCAGCCGGAAGCCGTCGGCCTCGACGAGGTAGCTCGAGCAGGCCGATTCCGCGGACGGGAACGACCCCGAGCAGCCGACGACGGTGAGCTTCATGAAACAGAAACCTCCGCTGGCGGGACTTTTCCGGAAGGAGACGGGGGTCGTGCGGTCCGTCGAGCGTAAGGCGCAAAACAGCTCGTCGCTCCTCCACCAGGGGCTGTTGTGGGCGAACTCACCTGTGGTGTCACCGGTTCGGCTGGAAGCGGGGCGGGTGAGGCGCGAGAGAGGGCGCGCGACGCGACGCGCGCCCCGGTAACGTCTTCGTATGGACACGTCATGGTGGCTGGCGCTCGCCGCGGTCGTACTGCTCGCGCTGGTCGCCACGCTCGTCGACGGATGGGGGCGGGGGCGGCGGCCCTCGGGACGGCGGTCCCGGCCGCCGGGACGGCCGGGCGGGCGGAAGGACGCACGGCCGCGGCCGGCGGAGATCTGGTGGGCGAACGTACCGTTCGAGGACGGGCCGGGCCGCAAGGACCGGCCCTGTCTGGTGCTGGTGGTGCACGGGGAGCGGGTGACCGTCGCGAAGATCACCAGCAAGTACCGCGACGAGCGGGCCGGGGTGATCCCGCTGCCGCCGGGTGCCGTCGACGATTCCCGCGGGCGGGCCAGCTTCCTGGAGACCGCCGAGTTGCGTGAGGTGCCGGTGTGGGAGTTCCGGCGCAGGGTGGGGATGGTGGACCCGGTCCTGTGGGACCAGGTCCGTCACCTGGCGACCTGAGGCGGCCGGCCTGGCCCTAAGCCCAGAGCTGGCCGTGCAGCGTCTCGATCGCTTCCTCCGTCGTCGCCGCCGTGTAGACGCCGGTCGAGAGGTACTTCCAGCCGCCGTCCGCCACGACGAACGCGATGTCGGCGGACTCGCCGGCCTTGAGGGCCTTCCTGCCGACGCCGATCGCCGCGTGCAGCGCCGCGCCCGTGGAGACGCCCGCGAAGATGCCCTCCTGCTGGAGGAGTTCACGGGTACGGGTGACGGCGTCGGCGGAGCCGACCGAGAAGCGGGTGGTCAGCACGGAGGCGTCGTACAGCTCGGGTACGAAGCCCTCGTCGAGGTTGCGCAGGCCGTACACCAGGTCGTCGTAGCGCGGCTCGGCGGCGACGATCTGCACGTCCGGCTTGTTCTCGCGCAGGTAGCGGCCGACGCCCATCAGGGTGCCCGTGGTGCCGAGGCCGGCCACGAAGTGCGTGATGGAGGGGAGGTCGGCGAGGATCTCGGGGCCCGTGGTGGCGTAGTGGGCGCCGGCGTTGTCCGGGTTGCCGTACTGGTACAGCATCACCCAGTCGGGATGCTCGGCGGAGAGTTCCTTGGCGACGCGCACGGCGGTGTTGGAGCCGCCCGCGGCCGGGGAGGAGATGATCTCGGCGCCCCACATGCCGAGCAGGTCCCGGCGCTCCTGGGAGGTGTTCTCGGGCATCACGCACACCATGCGGTAGCCCTTGAGCTTGGCGGCCATGGCGAGGGAGATGCCGGTGTTGCCGCTGGTCGGCTCGAGGATCGTGCAGCCCGGGGTGAGGCGGCCGTCCTTCTCCGCCTGCTCGATCATGTGCAGGGCGGGACGGTCCTTGACCGAGCCGGTCGGGTTGCGGTCCTCCAGCTTGGCCCAGATGCGGACGTCGGCGGACGGCGACAGCCGCGGCAGGCACACCAGGGGGGTGTTGCCGACCGCGGCCAGCGGGGAGTCGTACCGCATCCGGATCAGGCCATGCCGCCGGCCACGGCCGGCAGGATCGTGACGTTGTCGCCGTCGGCGACCTTGGTGTTGATGCCGTCGAGGAAGCGGACGTCCTCGTCGTTGAGGTAGACGTTGACGAAGCGGCGCAGTTCACCGCCGTCCACGATGCGGGCCTGGATGCCCGTGTGGCGGGTCTCGAGGTCGGCGAAGAGTTCGGCGAGGGTGTCCCCGGTGCCCTCCACCGCCTTCTGGCCGTCGGTGTAGGTGCGGAGGATGGTGGGGATGCGGACCTCGATGGCCATGGTTGCGGGCTCCTGTCGGAAGGTGTCGGATCGGTGGGCGCGCGGCGGCGCGAAGTGCGGGTGGTGCTCCGGGTGCCGCGGCTCACGGCCGTACGGCGGCAGGGCAGCGTCAACAGATGGCGCTGTTGAGCCTGCACAGGTCGACGTGCAGCCGCGCCACGAGCAGCACGCTCGGCGCCTGGATGCTCACGTCGTTCAGAACCATGGGCTCATCGTATCGATTCCCGGTCGCCGGGCCGGAGTGTGATCCCGCATGGTGGATGAATTCTGTCCGAACTGCGAGATCAGTACGTCTCCACGACCGTGACCTCCTCCTCGGTGACCTCGCCTTCCACGATGCGGTACGAGCGGAACTGGAAGTCGCCGAGGCCGTCGGTGTCCGCGGTGGAGACCAGGACGTAGTGGGCGCCGGGTTCGTTGGCGTAGGAGATGTCGGTGCGGGAGGGGTAGGCCTCGGTGGCGGTGTGGGAGTGGTAGATCACCACCGGCTCCTCGTCGCGGTCGTCCATCTCGCGGTAGAGCTTCAGCAGATCGCCGGAGTCGAACTCGTAGAACGTGGGCGACATGGCCGCGTTCAGCATCGGGATGAAGCGCTCGGGGCGGTCCGAGCCGGCCGGGCCCGCGACGACGCCGCACGCCTCGTCGGGGTGGTCCTTGCGCGCGTGCGCGACGATCTGGTCGACGAGGGCCTGGGTGATGGTCAGCATGCTCGCCAGGATAAGCAGGAGGGCCGCTCCGTACCGAGGGACGGTACGGAGCGGCCCACATGCCGGACAGCCACATGCCGGACAGTCAGCCGACTTTCTCCAGCTCCGGCTCGCTGCGCCGGGTGACCTCGGGGTTGCGGGTCCGCAGCACGGCCCAGCCGGCGCCCAGGGCCGCGGCCCAGCCCGCCATCACGTACAGGCAGACGCGGGAGTCGGCGTCGTAGGCGATCAGGCCCGTGACGAAGAGCAGGAACACGATGGCGATCCAGCTGCACACAGCGCCGCCCGGCGCCGGGAAGGAGGACGCGGGCAGGCGGCCGGCGACGACCGCGCGCCGGTAGAGGACGTGGCTGATCAGGATCATCAGCCAGGTCCAGATGCCGGCCGCGGTGGCCACCGAGGTGACGTAGCCGAACGCCTTCTCCGGGACCACGTAGTTGAGGACCACGCCGATGCCCATGAAGAGGACCGAGACGGTGATGCCGAGCGCCGGCGTCCTGGTGGCGGACAGCTTCTGGAAGCCCCTCGGGGCCTCGCCGTTGTCGGCCAGGGTGCGCAGCATGCGGCCGGTGGAGTACATGCCGGAGTTGCAGGACGACAGGGCCGCGGTGAGGACGACGAAGTTGACGATGCCGGCGCCGGCCGGGATGCCGATCTTCGCGAACGCCGCGACGAACGGGGAGACGCCCGGTGCGAACTCCGTCCATTTCACGACGCAGAGGATGACGGTGAGCGCGCCGACGTAGAAGAGGGCGATGCGCCAGGGGAGGGTGTTGATCGCCTTGGGGAGGGTCTTCTCGGGGTTCTCGGACTCGCCGGCCGTGACGCCGACCAGCTCGACCGCGAGGTAGGCGAACATGACGCCCTGCAGGGTCATCAGGGAGGAGCCGATGCCCTTGGGGAAGAAGCCGTCGAACTGCCAGAGGTTGGCGACCGCGGCGGTGTCGCCGGCGGAGCTGAAGCCGAAGGTGAGGACACCGAGGCCGATCACGATCATGCCGATCAGCGCGGTGACCTTGACCATCGAGAACCAGAACTCGAGCTCTCCGAAGAGCTTCACGGAGATCAGGTTGACCCCGAAGAGGATCACCAGGAAGACCAGGGCGGTCACCCACTGGGGGATGGCCGGGAACCAGTAGTTGACGTAGATCGCGGCGGCCGTCAGCTCGGCCATGCCGGTGACGACCCACATCAGCCAGTACGTCCAGCCGGTGAAGTAGCCGAAGAACGGGCCGAGGAACTCGCGGGAGTACTCCGCGAAGGAGCCCGAGACCGGGCGGTACAGGAGCAGTTCGCCGAGCGCGCGCATGATGAAGAAGACGATGGCGCCGGCGAGGGCGTACATCAGGATGAGGCTGGGGCCGGCCTTGGCGATGTTCGCCCCGGCTCCCAGGAAGAGGCCGACGCCGATGGCGCCGCCGATCGCGATCATCTGGACCTGGCGGCTGCCGAGTCCGCGCTCGTACCCCTCTTCGGAGGCCTGCTCCGAGGTGTCGACCTGAGCGGAGGTCATGTGTGGTGCGCCTTTCTCCATGTCCCGGCCCGGGCCTCTCGTCGGCCGCGGACCGGATCTCGATCCCCCCGGATTGCGATGGAGCCTGTGCCTGGCCGGCGGTCGCCGGCTCGGTGGCGCACCCGGCGCACATGGGTGGTGTTCGCCGGGCGGTCGTGAAGATTTATCACGGCCGCAACGTTGATCATCGGGAGCGGAAGTGGCGCACGCCACAGGGAGAAGCGGACAAAGAACGCGCGACGCGGGCATTCGTGACGGTCACGGTGACGTGATCGTTATCCGGATTTGAGCGTCCTCTGAGCGAACACGGAACCGTCACATATGGGTGCGAGTCAGGGCAGGAGTGTGTTCACGAGCGTCTCCTGGAGCCCGCCCAGCCACAGATAGGCCATCACCATGGGCTTACGGGGGTTCTCGTCCGGGAGCCGGTAGAGGACGTCGGTGTCGTCCTCGTCGGTGATCTCCAGCCGGGAGCCGATCGCCAGGCGCAGGTCGTTGAGGGAGCCCAGCCACTGCCGGGACTGCTCGGGAGACAGCTTGAGCACCGCGCCGCCGTCGGTGCCCGGGGTGAGCGCGTCCAGGGTGCGGATCACCGCGAGCGCGTTGTCGCGCTTGCCGGCCCGCAGGTCGTTCTCCGTGTAGCGGCGGAACTCGGCGGAGTACGCCTGGGCCTCCTGCGCCTCCTGGGGGCCCGGGGCGCCCTCGGGGTCGCTGTAGGCGTCCGGGAAGAGCCGCTTGAGCACCGGGTCCTTGGGCGGCTCGCTCGGGCCCTCGGCGAACAGCTCGGCGAGCGGGTCGTCGGGCGCGTCCTCGCCGGGCCCGGGGCCGATGAGTTCCAGCAGCTGGACGGCGAGCGACCGGATGATGGAGATCTCGACGTCGTCGAGCGCGACGGCCGCACCGCCGCCGGGGAGCGGTTCGAAGTGTCCTGGCATGGAGGGCAGTCGCTACTTCCGGTCCTGCGGGCGGATGGGGGTCATTTCCGGTCCTGCTGGAGGGTGGCCCACAGGCCGTAGCCGTGCATGGCCTGCACGTCGCGTTCCATCTCCTCGCGGGTACCGCTGGAGACGACCGCCCGGCCCTTGTGGTGGACATCGAGCATGAGCTTGGTGGCCTTGTCCTTGGTGTACCCGAAATACGTCTGGAAGACGTACGTCACGTAGCTCATGAGGTTGACCGGGTCGTTGTGGACGATCGTGACCCAGGGGACGTCCGGCTCGGGTACGGCGAAGACCTCCTCCGCCGACTCGGTGCGTTCGATCTCTACGGGAGCGGGTGACGTCACATGGCCCATGCTGCCACGGGCCACACAAATCGTCACACTGACGCGAAGGGGTGTAGCATCTTCGTCATGCTGCATACACCGGGGGACGACCCCCGGGCCCCCGGCCGACCTGGGGGCGCCCTGCGAATCGTGGCTAGGAGAGCTTTCGTGGATGTAGCGGACCTTGGGCTGCCGGTGGACGTTCCCTCGACGGCGCTCTTCACGGACCAGTACGAGCTGACGATGCTGCAGGCCGCGCTGAAGGCCGGTACCGCCGAGCGGCGCAGTGTCTTCGAGGTCTTCACCCGGCGGCTGCCGGACGGGCGCCGCTACGGCGTCGTCGCGGGCACCGGGCGGGTCCTGGACGCGGTGGAGAACTTCCGCTTCGACGCGGGCGTCCTCGGCTTCCTGCGCGAGCGGAACATCGTCGACGAGCCGACCCTTCAGTGGCTCGCCGGATACCGCTTCGGCGGCGACATCTGGGGCTATCCCGAGGGGGAGGTGTACTTCCCCGGGTCGCCGATCATGCGCGTCGAGGGGTCCTTCGCCGAGTGCGTGCTGCTGGAGACGGTGATCCTCTCCATCCTCAACCACGACTCCGCGATCGCGGCGGCCGCCTCCCGCATGTCCTCCGCCGCGGGCGACCGCCCGCTGATCGAGATGGGCGCCCGCCGCACCCACGAGCTGGCCGCCGTCGCCGCCTCCCGGGCCGCCTACGTCGGCGGCTTCGCCTCCACCTCCGACCTCGCGGCCGGCTTCCGCTACAACATCCCCACCGTCGGCACCTCCGCGCACGCCTTCACCCTGCTCCACGACCACGAGCGGGACGCCTTCCGCGCCCAGGTCGACTCGCTGGGCCGGGGCACCACCCTGCTCGTGGACACCTACGACGTCACCGAGGCCGTGCGGCTGGCCGTCGAGGTCGCCGGGCCGGAGCTGGGCGCCGTGCGCATCGACTCCGGGGACCTGCTGCTGGTCGCACACCGGGTGCGGCAGCAGCTGGACGAGCTGGGCGCGAGGGGCACGAAGATCATCGTCACCTCGGACCTCGACGAGTACGCCATCGCCTCCCTGGCGGCGGCGCCCGTGGACGCGTACGGCGTCGGTACGCAGCTGGTGACCGGGTCCGGGCATCCGACGGCCTCCATGGTCTACAAGCTGGTCGCCCGCGCCGAGTCCGACGACCCGAAGGCGCCGCTGGTGCCGGTCGCGAAGAAGTCCAGCGGCGGCAAGACGTCCGTCGGGGGGCGCAAGTGGGCCGCGCGGCGCCTCGACGCGGACGGGGTGGCGGAGGCGGAGGTCGTCGGCACGGGCGCGGTCCCGGCCGAGCTGGCCGAGCGGCAGCTGATCGTGGAGCTGGTCAAGGGCGGTGACGTGGTCGCCCGCGAGCCGCTGGACGCCGCACGCGACCGGCACGTGGCGGCGCTCGCCAACCTGCCGCTGTCGGCCACCCAGTTGTCGCGCGGAGAGGCCGTCCTTCCCACGGAGTACGCGCAGGGGCGCTCGGGTAGCTAAATGCGGTGCGCCCTCCCGCAGTGCCGTCCGAGTCTCTAGGCTCGTAACCCACACAAGTCGAAGGACACCCACCATGCGCCGCGCCTTGATCGTCGTAGACGTGCAGAACGACTTCTGCGAGGGGGGCAGCCTCGCCGTGGCCGGGGGTGCCGAGGTGGCCGCCGCCGTCACCGAGCTGATCGGACAGGCGGGCGGCTCCGGATACCAGCACGTGGTGGCCACCCGGGACCACCACATCGCGCCCGGCGGACACTTCGCCGACAACCCCGACTTCGTGCACTCCTGGCCCGCGCACTGCGTCGCCGGCACGGAGGGCGTCGGCTTCCACCCGAACTTCGCCCCCGCCGTCGCCTCCGGCGCGATCGACGCCGTCTTCGACAAGGGGGCGTACTCGGCGGCCTACAGCGGGTTCGAGGGCACCGACGAGAACGGGACGAAGCTCGGCGACTGGCTGCGCTCGCGCGGCGTCGCCGAGGTGGACGTGGTCGGCATCGCCACCGACCACTGCGTGCGCGCCACCGCGCTGGACGCCGCGCGGGAGGGGTTCCGTACGCAGGTGCTGCTGGACCTGACCGCCGGGGTCGCCGCGGAGAGCACGGAGCGGGCGGTCGAGGAACTGCGCGAGGCGGGCGTGGAGCTCACCGGGAAGCCGGTCGTGGCGTAGGGCCTGTTGCGGAGGTCCGCAGGCCACGGGACGGGCCCCGGGGAGTGGGCCGGGCGGGTCACGCCGAGGCCGCCGGGGTGCGCATCAGGGCCCTGATCGGGTGCCACAGCTCGGTCACGGTGACACCGTTGTCCGGGGCCGTTCGCCATATCAGCCCGTCGGGGTGGTGCAGGACGGCGGTGATCTCGTCCGGGGTCGGCGGGGCGGCGTTGCCCCGCAGGTAGACCGCGCGCATGCCGAGGTTGCGCAGCCTGGTCAGGGCGCGCGCCCGGTTGCGGGCGTGGACGAGGACACGGACGGAGCCCGTGCCGTGGGCGGTGGGTCTGGGCAGGTTCAGAGCCACCACCACGCTGCCGGTCGGCAGCTTGCAGAAACCTCCTGCGGCCATGCAGGTCACACCCCGTGCGTGTCGGCGTCGAATGGGACTGTCAATAAGAACAGCACAGGACGCACCTAAACACGATCGGCGGCGACCCGCCAGGGGGTCACCGCCGATACGCTTCTGACCTGCGGAAATACCGACTACTTCACCGCGGGGCCGACCTGGAGGGAGATCGTCGAGCCGTCCAGGGCCTCCCGGACGATCTTGATCTTGGTGTTGGTGTCAGTGATCTTGACACCGCCGGTCGGGTTCGACGGGTCGTAGTAGGTGCTCGTGTGGTCGTTGAAGACCGGCACCCCGGAGGACCACTTGATCTTGGTCGCCACGTCCGCGTTGTGCAGCGTGATGCCGTCCGTCGGGTACAGGCTGAACGGCGAGTCGTAGGACTGGACGCGGTTGCGCATCAGCGTGCCGTCGGACCACTTCAGCGCCGTCGGGTGGGAGTCGACCGGCAGGATCAGACCGGTGCCCGGGTGGACGCTGGTGTTGTCGTCCGCCTGGGAGGTGTCCCACTTCCAGATCAACAGGCCGTTCTGGTACGGGTAGTGCTCCACCCAGTCCGGACGGGTCGTCGAGAAGCCGAAGTTGTACGGGCCGACCTTGAGGGTCTTGTCGTACGACACGTACTGGCGGTTCTCCGCGATGTAGTACTGCTTGTAGTCCTTGGTGAAGGACGCGCCGACGCGGGAGAAGCCGCTCGCCGTCCAACCCGCCTCCGCCGCCTCGGCGTTGTCGGAGAAGACGGCCGTACCGTCGGCGGTGACGGTGATCTCGTCGGCCGCGAACCCCTTGAGCGCGACGCCGCCGTCGGTCTGGTAGCGGAAGCGCAGCTGGATCTTCTGGCCGGCGTAGGCGTCCAGCGGGTAGGCGAGCTTCTTGTAGGCGTCGACCGTGCCGGTGAGCGCCGGCTTGTCGCTGCCGTCGCGCGGGAGGGCCTGGCCGTCCACCGTGCCGTCCAGGGCGGTCCAGTTGGCGCCGCCGTCGGTGGACACCTCGGTGTAGAGGTAGTCGTAGCCGGACTCGATGTCGTACCAGCCGTCGAGCGTCAGGGCCGCCGACTTCTTGCCGGTGAGGTCCACGTCACGGGTCAGCGTGTTCTTGAGGTTGTCGCCGCTGCCGCTCCACCACTGGGTCGAGCCCTGGGCCGGGGTGACGATCTCGGTGGTGACCGCCTTGTCGGGCAGCGTGACCACCAGGGCCTGCTTGTTCTTGGTGTTGTACTCGGCGACGCCCAGCTTGTGCGCGGACCTGGTGCCCGCCTTGGCGACGTCGTAGTTCAGCCAGCCCAGTTGCAGCTTGTCCCAGGCGTTCATGTCGCCCGGCAGGTCGCCGATGGCCTGCTTGCCGGTGCCTAGCCAGGAACCGGAGGACATCAGGGTCCAGAAACCGGTGGAGTTGTCGCCGCCGTTGGTGTCGTACTCGTCCGGCAGACCGAGGTCGTGACCGTACTCGTGGGCGTAGACGCCGAGTCCGCCGTTCTCCGGCTGCATCGTGTAGTCGCCGACCCAGACGCCGGTGTCGCCGACCTGGGTGCCGCCCAGCTTGTTGTTCGCCGGGCCCGTCGCGCCGGCGTCGGTGCCGAAGGCGTACCAGCGGTGCGCCCAGATGGCGTCGGTGCCCTGGGCGCCGCCGCCCGCGGACTCGTCCTCGCCGGCGTGCACGATCTGGAAGTGGTCGACGTAACCGTCGGGCTCGTTGAAGTCGCCGTCGCCGTCGTAGTCGTAGCGGTCCCACTGGTCGTACTGGGCGAGGTCCGCCTTGATGTCGGCGTCGGACTCGCCGGCCGCCTTCTGGCCGGCGACCCAGGCGGTCAGGCCGTCGCGCACCAGGTTCCAGACGCTGGAGCAGGTGGTCGAGCCGCAGGCGTTGTTGCCGTAACGGGCCTCGTTGTAGGGGACCTTGACCCAGTCGGTGACCTCGCCGTCGACCGAGTAGCGCCCCGAGGACTGCTTCTCGTAGTACTTCTTCAGCGACTCGGTGTTCTTGCCGGTGCCGAAGTAGAGGTCCTGGAAGTGCTTCTGGTTGTAGTCCGCCTGCCAGGCCGTGGAGTTGTCCTTGGTGCGGTCCGGCTGGGCGATCCGGTTGTGCAGCGGGCCGGCCGTGCCGCCGTAGCGGGGGTCGGTCTGGTCCCCGAACTCCACCAGGATGGTGAAGATCCGGTCGGTCTTCTCCCGGCCGAGCTCGACGTACTTGCTGTCGCCCTTCCTGCTCTTGAGCTGGACGACCCGCGAACCGTCGCGGTCCTTGACCTGGCTCTTGCCGGATATGACCTGGTCGAGCGCCTCCCTGCGCTGGGCGTCCTGAGTCTTGGAGAGCGGACCGTCGAGGTCGTGCTCCTTCATGCTGCCGACCGCCGCCGGGTCATGGCGGTCCACGGTGGCGGACTTGGCGCTGTCGGCGGCCTGCGCCACTGCGAACGTCGAGAACGTGGCGGTGGCCGCGGCCAGCGCGACTCCCACCGCTGCCGTCCTGAACGTCCAGGCTCTATGCGTCACTTGAGTTCCTCGTGGTCAAGGTGGTAAGTGAAGTGACGTAATTCGACTAGAAGTTGTTAAGAAAAAACAGGCTTGACTTGTGCATATCAATTGCACTATGCGGGAGCCAAAGTCCGCTTACCGGACACCGTGGACACTGCGGCGATCCTCGAGCCCACACCTGCCTACTGGTCGAACGGGCGCGCGAGTTCGTCCACGTGGTGGACGGTATGACTCCGTGCGCCCCCCGTGCACCGGCCGTGTCGGTTAGGTCACGCTTACTGTTCGTTCCGCTCGGGCACACACGCGATTAGAGTCGATTGGCGGCACGCCCCAGAACCGGCGGAAAGCCAGGCCGACACCCCCGTGGACCCCCACTTCCGAGGACACGATTGCCATGCCTCGTCCGACTGCCGCACAGCTCGCCTACGGATCCTGCACCGTGATCTTCTCGACGCTCGCCATGCTGCTGCTGTCACAGACGAGTTCGGGCGTGGGGATCGCCGTCATCGCCGCGGCCGCGCTCGCGCTCGGGCTGCTGGTCGCCATGACGGTGCCGCTGCCCAGGTCCCGGGTCGTCGCCGCGCACCGGCCGGCGGCCGAACAGGCCGAAGAGCCCGTGCCGGTGGCGGCGACGGGCTCCTCGACGTCGGTGTGACGTACGGCGGTGTGACGTACGGCGGTGTGATGTACGGCGGTTCGGCGCACGGCGGTCGGCCTACGGCCGCTGTGGTGCCTCAACCAGCCGCCTCCGGGCCTCAGTTGGTGCTGACCACCACCGTCTTCGCCGCCTTGTCGTGCAGGCCCTGCTTGTAGGGCCGGTCGAAGTAGCTCCAGCCGCCCGAGATCGCGGTCCAGATGCACGCGCAGCAGAACGCGAAGGGGATCCACAGCACGGCGGCGCGGGCCAGGTTGCTCTGGACGGACGGGGTGGCGCCGTTGTCGAGGTTCGCCACCCGCATGTTGAGCCACTTCTTGCCGAGCGTCTGGCCCGACTTGCTGATCATGACGGTGTCGTAGCCGATGTAGAGGACGGCCGCGACCAGGGACTGCGCGAAGGACTTGCTGTACTCGACCTTGTCCCCGGTCACCGTGTACGCGTGGATCGGCCAGGTGACCAGCCAGACGACGATGCCGACGAGGATCAGGTCGATGATCCGCGCGAGCGTGCGTTTTCCGCTGTCGGCGAGCGGGGGCATGCCGGCGAGGGGGTCGCCGCCGTGGGGGGCGCCACCGCTGTAGGGCGGCTGGCCGTACGGGGG
>NZ_WVUG01000142.1 GCF_017614965.1 Streptomyces griseorubiginosus
GGGTCGGCGTGTGTTCGACGGTCGCGGACTCCTCGACGGGGGCGACCCGTCGCCAGCGTGGTCTTCGTGGGACCTCAGTCCCACGGCCACACCGTTGTGTACGTCAGCCCCAGCACCCCATGCGCCAGCAGCAGCGCACCCGCCGCGATCCAGCCGCCGTCGCGGCGCCGTAGGCCCCAGGCCGTGAGCGGGATGCCTACCGCCACCTGAGCAAGGGCCAGGGCGCGGGGGCCGGGCAGGCCGGGCAGACCGGGCAGACCGGGCCAGGGCAGGCGAGGGGCCGGGCGGCCACCCTCGGTCACCTCAGGGCGCGTGTCGGGCGGCTCATTGGTCGCCGCCGGGCGCGCCTCCGTCAGCTCCGGGCGCGCGGCGGGCGCCTCGTGCGACCCCGGCCCGTGGACCGGGCGGGTGTCCGAGCGGGCGCGGGCCGCCTCGCGCAGGCGGTCCGCGGGTTCGCCGGGTGCCATCCCCTCCGGCAACGACACTCCCGCGCGCGTGAGGACGGCGAGCAGGGCGCGCAACCGGGCCCGGGCGTCGGCGACCCGGTCGGGCTTGGTGAGGTGGTCCAGCGCCTGGACGTCCAGGACCGGATCCAGGCCCAGGCGAGCGGCGAAGGTGTGCATCGCCTCGTCCTCGCCGGCCGGTGTGCCGTTGGCGAGCCAGACGTAGCCGACGGGGCGGCGGAAGCCTGACGCGAGGATGTAACCGGCCCGGTCGGCGTCCCACCACAGGGCGAGCACCGGCCAGGGTCCGCCCACGGCGAGGGCGGTGGCCCAGCCGGTCAGGACACGGTCGACGGGTTCCCCGACGTTCAGCCAGGGCGTGCCCTCGGGGACCAGGACGCTCCAGTCGTCACCGGCCCGGGTGAGCAGCATGTGCTCCTGGAGGAGCTGGGCCGCGGGGACGACGGACTCCGGCCGGGCGCGGCACAGCAGGAGGGCGCCGGGCGCGGACACGGCGGCCGAACCGGTGCGGAAGGCTTCCGTCGACATGGTCACACGCTAGAGCGGTTCGCCCCTTCGGTCCTGTTGTGAGCCGACCGCCGCCCTGCCGCTGTCGCTCCGTCGCCCCGTCACCCTGCCGCCGAGTCCCCCGAAAGGGTGTCTTGACTTTCCGTGGCCGCGATATATCGTGAATAGCACAAGACGCGATATGGCGCGTTGGGACGGGGAGGTCCGCATCATGTCCGAGTGGTCCGTCGGGGAGCCGAGGAAGCTCACGTTCGACAAGCCCGTGAGGGAACTGCACGTACGCATCGTCAACGGAACGGTGAACGTGGTGGGCACGGACGAAGGTTCCGCACGCCTGGAGGTCTCCGAGATCGAGGGACCACCCCTGGTGGTCACCCAGCAGGGCGGCACCCTCACCGTCGCCTACGAGGACCTCCCGTGGAAGGGCTTCCTCAAGTGGCTCGACCGCAAGGGCTGGCGGCGCAGCGCCGTCGTCTCCCTCGCCGTGCCGGCCGACACCCGCGTGGAGGTGGGTGTGGTCGGCGCCGCGGCCGTGGTCTCCGGCATCGAGGGACGCACCGAGGTCAAGGGAGTCACCGGCGACACCACCCTCGTGCGGCTCACCGGCCCGGTGCGCGCCGACACCGTCTCGGGGAATCTGGAGGCGCAGGCCCTGCGCGGCGACCTCCGCTTCAACTCCGTCTCGGGCGATCTGACCGTGGTCGAGGCGGGCTCCTCGGTCAAGGCGGACTCGGTGAGCGGCTCGATGATCGTCGACCTGGACCCGACGAGCCGGCCGACCGACATCACCCTGGCGAACGTCTCGGGCGAGATCGCCATCCGGCTGCCCCACCCGGCGGACGCCGAGGTGGAGGCGAACACCGCGAGCGGCTCGGTCTCCAACGCCTTCGAGGACCTGCGGGTCAGCGGCCAGTGGGGCGCCAAGCGGATCACCGGCCGACTCGGCGCGGGCAACGGCAGGCTGAAGGCCACGACCGTCTCGGGCTCGATCGCCCTACTGCGCCGGCCGCCGGTCGAGGAGGAGCCGTGGGACGTGGAGCCGGAGGACGTCGGCCCGCTGGTCGAGGACGCGCCACCGAAGGCCGACCCCGGGACCTCCGACGCTAGCGGGCGGACCGGCCCCGCGGACACCCCCGAGGCCGGAGGACACAGCGACTCGGGGGACAATTCCGCTTCCGGCCAGGGTGACGGCGCGAGCGACGCCCCGGCCGACGGCACGACCGACAAGAAGGTGCTCTGACATGCCCCCCGTCTTCGCCCATGGCCGCCTGCGTCTCTACCTGCTGAAGCTGCTGGACGAGGCCCCGCGCCACGGTTACGAGGTGATCCGTCTCCTCGAGGAGCGGTTCCAGGGGCTGTACGCACCGTCGGCCGGCACCGTCTACCCCCGCCTCGCCAAGCTGGAGGCCGAGGGCCTGGTCACCCACACCACCGAGGGCGGCCGCAAGGTGTACGCCATCACGGACGCCGGCCGCGCCGAACTGGCCGACCGCAGCGGCGAGTTGGCCGACCTTGAGCTGGAGATCCGGGAGTCGGTGGCGGAGCTCGCCGCCGAGATCCAGGCCGATGTGCGCGGCGCCGCGGGCGATCTGCGGCGCGAGATGCGCGCAGCGGCCTCGGAGGCCCGCGGCGGTCCCGGCGGCAGGGGGCGCGGCCGGCAGGACGGTCCGCTGGGGGACTTCACCGAGTACTCCGACAAGGAGTCCTGGCAGGCCGCCAAGGAGGAGATGCGGCGGGTCAAGCAGGAGTGGAAGGAGCAGGCCCGGCGCGCCAAGGACGAGAGCCGGCGGGCGCGTGAGGAGGCCCAGCGGGCCCGGCGTCAGGCCAAGGAGGCGCAGGAGCGGGCCCGGGCCCAGGCGCAGGAGGAGGTGCAGCGCATCGCCAAGCGGGTGCAGGACCAGGTGCAGGACCACTTCGCGCGGGGTGACTGGCCGGCCGGGGTGCGCGAGGGACTGACCGAACTGGCCAAGGAGTTCGGCGACTTCGGGATGAACTTCGGCAAGGAGTTCGGCAAGGACCTGGGCTTCGGGCGGGGCGGCACCGGCACCTCCGCGCCACGCCCGGAGTACTCGTACACGCCCGAGGACTTCCCCGCCGAGTACGAGCCGGCCTGGGCGCACGAGGACGGCACCGGGGAACCGGCCCGCGACCTCGACCGTCTGCTCGACCGTTTCCGGGACGACATCCGTGACGCCGCCCGCGACCACGGCGTCACGGACGCCCAGTTCCGCGACGCCCGCCGCCATCTGTCCACGGCGGCGGCGCACATCGGGGCGATACTGCGCTCGCCGAGAAGCTGAGATCCGACGGACCGCTTCCCTCAGGCAGGTCGGCTTCAGCCGCACTGCCAGAGGAAGCGGGCCTCCTTGCCGTTGGGCGTTGGGCGCAGGGCGCAGAGCGCAGGGGCGCCGGATGCCGGACGAGGGCGCCGGACGCAGGGCGCCGGACGCAGGGCGCCGGACGCAGGGCGCCGAGCGCAGGACGTCAGGCGTCAGGCGTCAGGCGTCAGGCGTCAGGCGTCAGGCGTCAGGCGTCAGGCGTCAGGCGTCAGGCGTCAGGCGTCAGGCGTCAGGCGAGAGTGAGGCTTGGCGCCCGAGTCGCCGAAGACGAAGTGACAGGGCAGGCCGCCGGCGTCGAGCCGGCCCGTCGGCACGCATCCAACGGCCTCACGCGGGGCCGTTCAGCCGGCCTTCGCCTCGCCGGGCCCGCCGTGGAGGATCCGGGACAGCGCCTCGTAGGTCACCCCGTGGTCGGCGAGGACCTCGGCGGGGACGCCGGGAAGCAGGGTCAGCGACAGCAGGAGGTGCTCATCGCCGATGTGCCGATCGCCGTGGGCGACGGCCGAACGCAGGGCGCGTTCGAGGACCTGTTTGGCGCCCCGCCCGAAGGTGCGGCGCCCCTGCGACCACCAGCCCCTGTCCCTGCGGTCGCCGGACATCGCCCCGACGCCGTGCACCTCCTCGACCCGGGCGACGATCTCCGACACGTCGATGCCCAGCCCGGCGAGCGCGTCGGCCTCGGCCCGGGACAGGCCCGCCCGCCGACGCGCCTCGGTCACCGCGCGCCGCACCGACTCCCTGCGCTCACCGTCCAACCCGAGCGAGGTGAGCGCGAAGGAGCCCCTGCTGCCCTCCCGGTCGAGCAGCGCGAGCAGCAGATGGTCGGGGTCGACGGTCCGTGCCCCCGTCCGTTCCGCGTGCTCGACCGCGTTCTGCACCACCTCGCGGGCATCCCTCGTGAACCGCTCGAACATCAATGCCTCCCGTACTTCTTGTGCACGGCCTGCCTGCTGACTCCGAGTTCCGCGGCGATCTCCTGCCACGACCAGCCCTGGTTGCGCGCACTGCGCACCTGTACCGCCTCCAACTGCTCCAGCAGCCTGCGCAGTGCGGCGACGGCGCGCAGTCCGACCCGTGGATCGCGGTCGCCGGCGCGCTCGGCGAGATCCGTTGCTTCGGTCATGATGTCAACTTACGTTGACAGGCTCGCATGCGTCAACCCCGGTTGACAAAACGCCGACGGCCGGCCCGAAACGGGCCGGCCGTCGGCTGACGAAGCGACAGAGACCGTCAGTCGTTGGTGAGCACGATCTTTCCGAACTGCTCGCCGGACTCCATCCGTTCGAAGCCCTCCCGGGCCCGGTCCATCGGCAGCACCTCGTCGATGACGGGGCGCACGCCCGTGGCGGCGCAGAAGGAGAGCAGGTCCTCCAGCTCGTCCTTGGTGCCCATCGTCGAGCCGACGACCTTGAGTTCGAGGAAGAAGATGCGGGTCAGTTCAGCGTGCGAGGGCCGGTCCCCGCTCGTGGCGCCGGAGATGACGAGCGTGCCGCCGGGACGCAGGGACTTGACCGAGTGCGACCAGGTGGCGGCACCGACGGTCTCGATGACGGCGTCCACGCGCTGCGGCAGCCGGGCCCCCGACTCCACCGCCTCCACGGCCCCCAGCTCCACGGCCCGCTTCCGCTTGGCCTCGTCCCGGCTGGTCGCGAACACCCGCAGCCCCGCGGCCTTGCCGAGCACGATCGCGGCGGTCGCGACACCGCCGCCGGCGCCCTGCACGAGGACCGAGTCACCAGGCCGTACACCGGCGTTGGTGAACAGCATGCGGTAGGCCGTCAGCCAGGCCGTCGGCAGACACGCGGCCTCCGCGAAGGAGAGCTCCTTGGGCTTGGGCAGGACGTTCCAGGTGGGCACGGCGGTCTGCTCGGCGAAGGTGCCCTGGTAGCGCTCGGTGAGGATGGAGCGGGGCTCCCTGGGGCCGACCCCGTGCCCGCTCTGGCCGATCACGGAGTGCAGGACGACCTCGTTGCCGTCCTCGTCGACGCCTGCGGCGTCGCAGCCGAGGATCATCGGCAGCCGGTCCTCCGGGAGGCCGACGCCCCGAAGCGACCAGAGGTCGTGATGGTTGAGGGAGGCGGCCCTGACGTTGACGGTGCTCCAGCCGGGCCGGGCCTCGGGAGCCGGACGCTCCCCCAGTTCAAGGCCGTTGAGCGGCTGGTCGCGATCGATTCGGGCGGCGTAGACGGCGAACATGACCTTGACGATAGGCGTCGACCCGAACCGACGGAACCGTGCGGCCCTGTGACACACGCCCTCTTGCCAGGAACGCCGGTCGGCGCCACCCGCCGTCACCCGGCTGGGCGTGCACGTGGGTAAAGAAATGGCCCCGCCCGAACGGGCGAGGCCATTCGGGGCCCGACGGCGCGTCAGCGGCGGGCGACACCCTCCGCGCGGGCCGCGGCGGCCACCGCGGCCGTGACCGCCGGGGCCACCCGCTCGTCGAACGGCGACGGGATGACGTAGTCGGCGGCGAGGTCGTCCCCGACCACGCCCGCCAGCGCCTCGGCAGCGGCGATCTTCATCCCCTCGGTGATCCGGGAGGCCCGCACCTGCAGCGCGCCCGCGAAGATGCCCGGGAACGCCAGCACGTTGTTGATCTGGTTCGGGAAGTCGGACCGCCCGGTCGCGACCACGGCCGCGTACTTGTGCGCGACGTCGGGGTGCACCTCGGGGTTGGGGTTGGCCATGGCGAAGACGAACGCGCCCTCGGCCATCGAGGCGACGGCCTCCTCCGCGACCGTACCGCCGGAGACGCCGATGAAGACGTCCGCGCCCTCCAGAGCCGCCTCCAGCGACCCGGTGAGACCGGCCTTGTTGGTGAAGGAGGCGAGCTCGCGCTTGACGTCCGTCAGGTCGTCCCGGTCCGCCGAGACGACGCCCTTGCGGTCGGCCACGGCGACATCGCCGATACCGGCCTCGACGAGCATCTTGGCGATGGCGACACCCGCCGCGCCGGCACCGGAGATGACGGCCCGCAGGTCCGCGAGCCCCTTCCCGGTGAGCCGGGCCGCGTTGCGCAGGGCCGCCAGCGTCACGACCGCCGTGCCGTGCTGGTCGTCGTGGAAGACCGGGATGTCGACCCGCTCCTGGAGCTTGCGTTCGATCTCGAAGCACCGGGGTGCCGAGATGTCCTCCAGGTTGACCCCGCCGAAGGACGGAGCGAGCCGCACGACGGTCTCGATGATCTCGTCGACGTCGGTGGTGTCCAGCGCGATCGGCACGGCGTCCACGCCGCCGAACTGCTTGAACAGGATCGCCTTGCCCTCCATCACCGGGAGGGAGGCCTCGGGGCCGATGTCCCCGAGTCCGAGCACGGCCGTACCGTCGGTGACGACGGCCACCACGGACGACTTCCACGTGTAGTCGTGGACCAGTTCCGGCTTCTCCGCGATCGCGGTGCACACGCGCGCGACGCCGGGTGTGTATGCGAGGGACAGGTCGTCCTTGTCCCGGACGGGCACGGTGGCCTGCACGGCCATCTTGCCGCCACGGTGCAGCGCGAACGCCGGATCGAAGGAATCGAGGGGCTCGGCCCCGCCGTCCTGGTCCGTACTGCTGTCGCTGCGAGGATTGACGATCTCCGCTGCCACTTTGTTTTACCCCTTAAATCTTCATTGGTTTGAGGGTGGCCACTCCTGGTGAGAAGTGGGCGGGACCGCGCATGCCCCGATCTGTTGATGCGTACGGGTCATACGCGACGGGCGCGCCGCACACGCGCCTCGAGCCCCGGATGAGGGGTGTAAAGAACCTTCTTACCGGACGACCGCGTCGAGGACGAGTCCATTAAGTGCAAGGTCACACTCCGGGCACCGAAGGTCACGCGCAGGCGAAGAGAATCGTCACGAATTGTGCGGACACGTCCTCGACGATCGCCTGACCGGCGGTGGAGCAGTGATCAACGCCTCGCGGCCCCGTTCCGCATACCGAGACCCGCCGGAGATCCTCCGGCCGGAATGAGGGATTCCCGCAGATGGTCCTGCCATGTTGTCCTGACCTGGTGCGGTTCGGGGGTCACCCGTTATCCGATTTTGACATCATCGGCCCCCTGAACGGCTCCGTCCGAATGGCAGGATGCGGTAAACCCACGAGGTCGCGACACCCGAAGGTGTGTGTTCTCGTCGACCCATCGGCAACTCCACCCATCGCCGGAGGAACCCAAGATGACCGCAAGCTCCACCCGTCGTACGACCGCCGCGCACCACCGTCTGGCCGCGGTCGGTGCGATCGCGGTCGCAGGCGCCCTGATTCTCACCGGCTGCGGTGACCAGACCAAGAACAAGGACAAGGGCGGCAGCAGCAACAGCGCGCAGGCGAGCTCCGCCCCGCTGGCGAGCAAGCTTCCCGCCTCCATCCGCGACAAGGGCGTCATCCGGGTCGGCTCGGACATCGCCTACGCGCCGGTCGAGTTCAAGGACAGCTCCGGCAACGTCGTCGGTCTCGACCCGGACCTGGCGGCCGCCATGGGCAAGCAGCTGGGCGTGAAGTTCGAATTCCAGAACGGCACGTTCGACGCCCTGCTCACCGGTATCCGTTCCAACCGGTACGACATCGCGATGTCCGCGATGACGGACAACAAGAACCGGCAGGAGGGTGTCGACCCCGACACCGGCAAGAAGGTCGGCGAGGGCGTCGACTTCGTCGACTACCTGACCGCCGGTGTGTCGATCTACACCCGCAAGGGCGACACCAAGGGCATCGCCTCCTGGTCCGACCTGTGCGGCAAGAAGCTCGCCGTCGAGCGCGGCACCGTCTCCGAGGACCTGGCCAAGGCCGAGGCGAAGAAGTGTCCGAGCGGCAAGAAGCTCACCATCGAGCCCTTCGACGACGACCAGCAGTCGCAGACCCGACTGCGCTCGGGCGGCGCGGACGCGGCCTCCTCCGACTTCCCGGTCGCCGCGTACGCGGTGAAGACCTCCGGCGGCGGCAAGGACTTCCAGATCGTCGGCGACCAGGTCGAGGCGGCCCCGTACGGCATCGCGGTCGGCAAGGGCAACACCCAGCTGCGGGACGCGCTGCAGGCCGCGATGAACGCGGTCATCAAGAGCGGCGAGTACGAGAAGATCCTCGCCAAGTGGGGCGCGCAGGACGGCGCCGTCAAGGAGTCCGTGATCAACGGCGGCAAGTGATCGCGCCCAGCGGGCACTGAGAGGCAACACCCGTGACTTCTGACATCGACAGGACGGCCGGGCCGAAGGGCTCGCCGTCAGCCGGACCGGAGGCCATCAAGGCCATCCCGGTCCGGCACTACGGGCGGTACGTGACCGCCGTCATCGCGATCGCGATCCTCGTCGCGATCATCTACGCGTTCAGCCAGGGCAAGATCAACTGGCACGCGGTACCGGACTACTTCTTCGACCACCGCATCCTCACCGGCGTCTACAAGACCCTCCTGCTGACGGTCCTGTCGATGCTGATCGGCATCGTCGGCGGCATCATCCTCGCCGTCATGCGGCTGTCGAAGAACCCGGTGACCTCGTCGATCGCCTGGTTCTACATCTGGTTCTTCCGCGGCACCCCGGTCCTGGTCCAGCTGTTCCTCTGGTTCAACCTGGGCCTGGTCTTCGAGTACGTCAACCTCGGGCCGATCTACAAGAACTACTGGTCCGACTTCATGACGCCGCTGCTGACGGCGCTGCTCGGCCTCGGTCTCAACGAGGCCGCGTACATGGCGGAGATCTGCCGCGCCGGCCTGCTCGCCGTCGACGAGGGCCAGAGCGAGGCGGCCCACGCGCTGGGCATGAGCTACGGCAAGACGCTGCGCCGGATCGTGATCCCGCAGGCGATGCGCGTGATCGTGCCGCCGACGGGCAACGAGGTCATCAACATGCTGAAGACGACCTCGCTCGTGGCGGCCGTCCAGTATCCGGAGCTGTTCCGCTACGCCCAGGACATCGGCCAGAACTCCGGTGCCCCGGTGGAGATGTACTTCCTCGCCGCGGCCTGGTACCTGATCATGACGTCCGTGCTCAGCGTGGGGCAGTACTACATCGAGCGGTACTACGCGCGTGGGTCGAGCCGCGCCCTGCCGCCGACCCCCCTGCAGAAGGTCAGGGCCAATCTGCTCTCACTCGGCCGCCCGAAGGGAGGCACGGCATGACCGGCCTGGACAAGACCGACGCTTCTCCCGTGCGCGACTCCAGCATCCCCATGGTCAAGGCCGAGGGCGTGCACAAGAGCTTCGGCCCGCTCGAGGTCCTCAAGGGCATCGACCTGGAGGTGAGGTCCGGCGAGGTGTTCTGCCTCATCGGCCCCTCCGGCTCCGGCAAGTCGACCTTCCTGCGCTGCATCAACCACCTGGAGAAGATCAACGCGGGCCGGCTGTACGTCGACGGGGAGCTCGTCGGCTACCGCCAGCAGGGCGACAAGCTGTACGAGCTGCGGGACCGCGAGGTGGCCCTCAAGCGCCGGGACATCGGCATGGTCTTCCAGCGCTTCAACCTGTTCCCGCACATGACCGCGCTGGAGAACGTCATCGAGGCGCCGGTCCAGGTCAAGAAGCAGAACAAGGCGGAGGCCCGGGAGCGCGCCCGGCAGCTGCTGGACCGGGTGGGCCTGGCCGACAAGGCGGACAGCTACCCCTCGCAGCTCTCCGGCGGCCAGCAGCAGCGCGTCGCGATCGCCCGGGCGCTCGCGATGGACCCCAAGCTGATGCTCTTCGACGAGCCCACCTCGGCGCTCGACCCGGAGCTGGTCGGTGACGTCCTCGACGTCATGCGCGACCTCGCCGAGTCGGGTATGACGATGATCGTCGTCACCCACGAGATGGGCTTCGCCCGCGAGGTCGGCGACAGCCTCGTCTTCATGGACGGCGGCGTGGTGGTCGAGTCCGGCCACCCCCGCGAGGTCCTGACGAACCCTCAGCACGAACGGACGCAGTCGTTCCTGTCCAAGGTGCTCTGAGCATGATGCGCTGAACGTTCTCCGGCGGTACGACGACGAAGGGGCGGTACGGAACTCCCGTACCGCCCCTTCCCGTTGGCCGGCTACCTCAGGGCCAGCAGCAGCGTGTCCGAGGGGGACGCCCACACCGCGCGGGCCTCGGCGAACCCCTGTTCGCGCAGCACCCGCGCGTGCCAGGCCGCCGACGGCATCTCGCCGTCCGCGTGGGCGCCGTAGATCTCGAAGCGGCGGGCCGTGGGGGCGGCGAGGACCGGGTCCTTGGCGGCCAGGGCCCACCACTCGGCCCAGTCGAGGGCGCCGTCGCGCATCGCCCGCTCCATGCGGGCGCGGCTGTGGGTGGCCTCGGTCGCGTTGATCCGGGGCGTGGTGTCGTCGGGCATGTGGTCGGCGTTCATGAACACGCCGCCGTGGCGGACGAGTCCGGCGATCCGGCCGTACAGGACCGTCAGGGGGTCGCTGCGCAGCCAGTGCAGGGCGGTGGCGGTGAGCACCGCGTCGTAGGTGTCGTACGGCAGCCGCTCCGGCCAGCGCGGGTCCTGGAGGTCGGCCTCGACGAGCGTGACGCGGTCGTCGCCCTCGAAGGTGCCGCGGGCGATGGTGAGCAGGGCCGGGTCGAGGTCGACGCCGGTGCTGGTGGCGTCCGGGAAGCGGTCGAGCAGGCGGGCCGTGATGCTGCCGGTGCCGCAGGCCAGGTCGAGGACGCGCGGCTCGCGGCCGACGAAGGCCTCGACCATGTCCAGCATGGTCCTGAAGCGCTCCTCGCGGTCCGGCATGTACCACTCCTGCTGCCGGTCCCAGCTCTGCTGCCAGGCCTGCCAGTCGGTGCCCGTCGTACCGGTTCCGGTCGTGGTGGTCATGGAGTCCCCTTCTCCGTTCAGCCGCGGAACGGCCATCGCGTAATACCCTGGGAGCGTAGGCAGCCGTTACTTATCCCGCCCACGACCATAGAGCGCCTCGGTAAGGACTACAAGTGGAACTGGCCTATTACTCGGACTATGCCGTACGCCTCGTGAACACCGAGGAGCCGGCCCGGGGCAAGGACTCCCTGACCTCCATCGAGGCGGTCCGCGACCTCTTCGGCGCCAACCAGTCGGCGGCCCGGCGGGCCACCGACGCCGACGTCACCCGCTTCCGTTCGGTCCGGGCGCGGCTGCGGTCGGTGTTCGAGGCGGCGGACAAGGGGGACGAGACGCTGGCGGTGGACCTGCTGAACTCGCTGCTGCTGGAGTTCCCGGTGAGCCCGCAGATCTCCGGGCACGACCACCGCGACGACGACGGCCGCCCGCTGTGGCACATGCACCTGGCGGACCACCCCTCCAACGCGACCGCGGGCTACGCGGCGATCGCGGCGATGGGGCTGGCGTTCCATCTCACCGAGTACGGCGTGGACCGGCTGGGCCTGTGCGAGGCGACGCCGTGCCGCAACGCCTACCTGGACACCTCCACCAACCGCTCCCGGCGCTACTGCTCGGACCGGTGCGCCACCCGGGCGAACGTGGCGGCCTACCGCGCCCGCAAACGCCTGGAGGCGGACCGGTCGGACAGGACGGGCCTCGCAGCCGACCACGCCCAGCGCACGAGCGCGAACGGCGAGCGCTGAGCGGGCAGCGGGCGGTAGCGGAAGCGCGCCTTGGCCAGCACCAGCTCCTCCGGGACGGTGCCGTAGTCCGTGCTGTCGCCGCCCGCGTAGGCGTTGTCGCCGAGCACCCACCAGCCGCCCTCGCGGCGCTCGGCGGCCCGCTTGACGACGAGCAGGTCCTGCTGGAAGGGGTGTCGCAGGACCACCACGTCGCCGGGGCGGATCCTGGCTCCGTACTGGACCACGAGGCGGTCCCCGTGGTGCAGCGTGGGCACCATCGACGGGCCGGTCACCTCGGCCACCCCGAAGGGCAGCAGCGGCCTTCCGCGCTCGATGTCCTGCGACAGCTCCGGCATCCCCGGCACCTCCCCTGTCCGTTCCTCCACCAGTCTCAGTCTGACCCCGGACTTTTGTCCTAAGCCCCGGGGGGCACTCGCCAAATCGCCTTCTCCAAGGAGTAATGTCGCACCAGAGAAGACGATCACGAGGAAGGAACGCTTCATGCTTTCCCGCCTGTTTGCCCCCAAGGTCAAGGTCAGCGCGCACTGCGACCTGCCCTGCGGTGTGTACGACCCGGCCCAGGCCCGCATCGAGGCGGAGTCCGTGAAGGCCGTCCAGGAAAAGATGGCCGGCAACGACGACCCGCACTTCCAGGCGCGTGCCACCGTCATCAAGGAGCAGCGTGCCGAGCTCGCGAAGCACCACGTCTCGGTGCTCTGGAGCGACTACTTCAAGCCCCCGCACTTCGAGAAGTACCCGGAGCTGCACCAGCTGGTCAACGACACCCTGAAGGCCCTGTCGGCCGCCAAGGCGTCCACCGACCCGGCCACCGGCCAGAAGGCCCTCGACTACATCGCCCAGATCGACAAGATCTTCTGGGAGACCAAGAAGGCCTGACCCAGGGCCTGTTCGCCAGGGCCGGCGATCGGTGCACCATCGCAGGTCCACGGGCAACCCGAAGGGGCCCGGCCGGAGATCCGGCCGGGCCCCTTCGCCGTCGCTAGCGGTCGTGGTCGTCCTCGCCCGCCTCCAGCAGGCCCGCCGCCGCGCCCACGATGCGGGGGTCGGGGCTGCCGACGACCTCCTCGTCCTTGTCGGAGTAGTCGAAGCGGGCCAGCACGCTGCGCATCGCCTCGACCCGGGCGCGCTTCTTGTCGTTGCTCTTCACCACGGTCCAGGGCGCGTGTTCGGTGTCCGTCTCCCGGAACATGGCGACCTTCGCCGCGGTGTAGTCGTCCCAGCGGTCCAGGGACGCCAGGTCCATGGGGCTGAGCTTCCACTGCCGTACGGGGTCGACCTGACGGATGGTGAAGCGGGTGCGCTGCTCGCTCTGCGAGACGGAGAACCAGAACTTCACCAGGTCGATGCCGTCGTCCACCAGCATCCGCTCGAACAGGGGGGCCTGGCGCATGAAGCGCCGGTAGTCGTCGTCCGAGCAGAAGCCCATCACCCGCTCCACACCGGCCCGGTTGTACCAGGACCGGTCGAAGAGGACGATCTCCCCGGCCGTGGGCAGGTGTTCGACGTAGCGCTGGAAGTACCACTGGCCGCTCTCGCGCTCCGTGGGCTTCTCCAGCGCCACCACCCTCGCCCCGCGCGGGTTGAGATGCTCGGTGAACCGTTTGATGGTGCCGCCCTTGCCGGCCGCGTCCCGTCCCTCGAAGACGATGACGAGCCGGCGGCCGGTCTCCTTGACCCAGCTCTGCAGCTTCAGCAGTTCGATCTGCTGCAGCCGCTTGTGCCACTCGTACTCCTTGCGCTCCATCCGCTGTGCGTACGGGTAGTTCTCCCGCCAGGTGTCGATGGGCGAGCCGTCCGGGCGGATCAGCACGGGGTCGTCGGGGTCGGTGTAGTCGACCTTCAGGTCGGCCTGTTCGGCCAGCAGGGGCGGGGTGGTCATGCGGTCCTCCTCCGGTGGTTCTCGGCGGCTCAGTGGAACTGCGGCACGATCAGATAGATGCCGTACACCACCACGGCCGCGCAGGCGAGGAAGCACAGCCCGGCCTGGGCCATGCCGAGGGCCGACGTGCCGCCGCCCTCCTCGCGGGCGCCCTCGTAGCGGGCGAGGCCGAGGACGCCGAGGGCGAAGACGACGACCACGGCGACGGTGACACCGATGCTCACCCCGGTCACCTTGCCGAGCGCGTTCCAGTCCAGGTCCATCGAAGCTCTCCCTGCCTCAGGCGGCCGTGCCGACGGTGGCCGGCGGCTCGGTGCGGATGGCCACCTCGTGGTGGTCGTTGACATTGTTCGCGTGCACCGGGTTGCGACGCGAGAGCAGGACGATGCCGCCGGCGAGCGCGGCACCGACCAACGCGACGACGACCGTGCCGAAGTTGCCGCCGTGCTTGACGGCGCTCGCCGAGAGACCGCCGACGAGCGCGGCGGCCGGCAGCGTGATCAGCCATGCGGCCACCATGCGGCCGGCGACGCCCCAGCGCACCTCCGCAAGACGCCGGCCCAGGCCGGCGCCGAGGATGCTGCCGGAGGCCACCTGCGTGGTGGACAGGGCGAAGCCGAGGTGGGCGGAGGTGAGGATGACGGTCGTGGAGGCCGTCTCGGCGGCGAAGCCCTGCGGGGACTGGATCTCCGTCAGGCCCTTGCCCATGGTGCGGATGATCCGCCAGCCGCCGATGTAGGTGCCGAGGCCGATGGCGAGACCGGCCGAGGCGATCACCCACACCGGCGGGCCGGCGTCGTGACCGAGGGCGCCGGCGGAGATCAGGGTCAGGGTGATGACGCCCATCGTCTTCTGCGCGTCGTTGGTGCCGTGCGCGAGGGAGACGAGGGATGCGGAGGCGACCTGGCCGAGCCGGAAGCCCTTGGTCACGGAGTCCTTGCGGCCGTGGGCGGTGAGCTTGTAGGCGAGGTAGGTGGCGATCAGTGCGGCGACGCCCGCCACGACCGGCGAGGCGACGGCGGGGATGAGGATCTTCTCGACAACCTTGTCGAAGTGCACGCCGTGGGAGCCCGCGCCGACCCACACGGCCCCGATCAGCCCGCCGAACAGGGCGTGCGAGGAGCTGGAGGGCAGCCCCACCAGCCAGGTCAGCAGGTTCCACAGGATCGCCCCGACCAGCCCGGCGAAGATCATCCCGGGACTGACGAGGCTGTCGTCGACGATGCCGCCGGAGATCGTCTTGGCGACTTCCGTGGACAGGAAGGCCCCCACGATGTTGAGGACCCCGCTCACCAGCACCGCCACTTTCGGCTTGAGCGCGCCGGTCGCGATGGAGGTGGCCATCGCGTTCGCGGTGTCGTGGAATCCGTTGGTGAAGTCGAAGGCCAGGGCCGTGACGATGACGACCGCCACGAGGAACGTGATGTGGTCCATGTCTCCATGGGAGCAAGGGCTTTCGTACAGCAGACGAACTCAAGGCAAAGCGCGCTCCAGGTACAGGCGCCCGACCGGTGAGGATCGTGCGATGCTGACGTGGTGAACCGTGAGGACCTGGTACGTCTGCGCAAGGCCCGCGACCGCATGGACCGCGAGTACGCCGAACCCCTCGACGTGCCCGCCCTCGCCCGCACCGCCCTGATGTCGCCCGGCCACTTCCAGCGGCTGTTCCGCGAGGCCTACGGCGAGACCCCCTACAGCTACCTCATGACCCGCCGGGTCGAACGCGCCAAGACCCTGCTGCGCCGGGGCGATCTCACGGTCACGGAGGTCTGCTTCGCGGTCGGCTGCACCTCCCTCGGCTCCTTCAGCTCCCGTTTCACGGAGCTGGTGGGCGAGTCGCCGAGCGCCTACCGGGCCCGCTCGCACGAGGAGAGCGCGGAGATCCCACCGTGTGTCGCACGCGTGTACACCCGCCCGACCAGGACATATGGGCCGTACTGACCTTAGGTTGGAAGCATGGACCTCAAACTCAACACGTGTTTCATCGCGGTCGACGATCACGACAAGGCGATGGAGTTCTACTGCGACGTCCTGGGCCTGGAGGTCCGCAACGACGTCAAGTACGAGGGCATGCGCTGGGTGACCGTCGGGTCGCCGCTGCAGCCGGACGTGTCGATCGTGCTGGAGCCGCCGGCGGCGAACCCCGACCTCTCCCCCGCCGACCGGGACGCGATGGAGCAGCTGCTGGCCAAGGGCGTGCTGCGCGGGGTCAACTTCACCACCGAGGACTGCGACGCCCTCTTCGCCCGTGTCCAGGAATCCGGTGCCGAGGTGATCCAGGAACCGATGGACATGCCGTACGGGGTGCGCGACTGCGCGTTCCGGGACCCGGCGGGGAACATGCTGCGGTTCATGGAGCGCAAGGGGTGAGCGGACGGGTCCGGTGGACGTACGCCTTCATCGACCGCCCGGCCGGGGCCTTCGCCCCCGCGTGTGCCTTCTGGACGGCCGTCACGGGTACACGGCTGTCCGGACTCCGGGGTGACGACAAGGAGTTCACCACCCTCCTTCCCGACACGGCCGACGCCTGCGTGAAGGTGCAGGCGGTCGCCTCGGGGCCGGGCGGCGCCCATCTGGACTTCCCCGTGGAGGACGTACGGGACTTCATGGACGCGGCGCTGCGGCTGCGGGCGGAGTCGGTCGCCGATCACGGCACCTGGGCCGTACTGCGCTCGCCCGCCGGGCAGTTGTTCTGCACCATGCCCTGGAGCGGTGAGTCGATCCGTCCGCCGGTCGTGCGCGGCAGCCGCCTCGACCAGGTGTGCCTGGACCTCGCGCCGTCCGCGTACGAGGCCGAAGTCGCCTTCTGGAGCGCCCTGTTGGCGGGCTGGGAGTCCGTGCCCGGATCGCGCCCCGAGTTCCACGTGGTCAAGCCGCCGCCCGGCCTGCCGGTCCGGATCCTCCTCCAACGGCTCGGCGAGGAACGCCCGACCACCGCCCACCTGGACCTGGCCTGCGCCGACATCGCTGCGACGCGCGTCGAACACGAGCGTCTGGGCGCGGAGTTCGTCGCACACGGCTCCGGCTGGACGGTGATGCGCGATCCGGCGGGCGGGGTGTACTGCCTGACGGGCCGCGATCCGGAGACGGGCGGACTGCCGGCTCGTGATCAATACACCTAGCGCGTGCGGATGAAGCACAGGACGGCCGCGTGGCCTTCGGCGTCGGGTGTGGGGGTCGGGCACTGGCTGCGCCATCCCTCCGGCAGCGACGGTGTCGGACTGCTCCGCTCCCACCCCGCCGACGGCGCGGGTTCCTCGGACTCCCGCAGCCACAGCGTGAGCCCGCCCCCGACGACGACCGCGCCCAGCCACAACGCCACGGCCCAGCGCCACACCCTCCGCCGTGCTAAGCCGCTCACGTCCACGGCTCCACGGCCACCACGGCGTCCACCGGGATCGGTCCGTACACGTGCGGGAACTCCTCGCCGCCGGGCTCGGGGGCCTCGTACGTCACCGGTATGCCGAGCCGCTCCGGGTCCACGACCAGGACCACCAGGTCGTCCAGGCCGTCGAAGAAGCGGGCGGTGCCCGGGAGTTGGGCGCGGGTGGAGAAGTGGATGAAACCCTCCTCCTGAAGGGTCCGGCCGCGCGTAGAGATCTCGTACGTCCCCTTGGCGCGGGCGGCTTCCCACAGGGAGCGTTCGGTGAGGTGCAGGATGTGCTCGGTCATGGGGATCACGCTACGGCCTCAGACGTGCGGCCCGCCCCTGCAGATAACGCTGCTCGGGAAGGCTCAGGGTGGCCGCGGCGGCCGATTCGTAGGCGGCCCGGGCCCGGTCGAACGCGCCGGCCCGCTCCAGGAGGTGCCCGCGCACGGCGTCCAGGCGGTGGCCCAACCCCGGCTCCAACAGGGCGAGTTCCGCGAGGCCCGCCTCGGGCCCGTCGACCATCGCGAGGGCGACGGCGCGGTTGAGGCGTTCGACGGGGCCCGGGACCCGGCGGACCAGCACCTCGTACAGCCCGAGGATCTCCCGCCAGTCGGTGGCCCGCGCGGACGGCGCCTCGTCGTGCACGGCGGCGATGGCGGCCCGGAGCCCGTAGGGGCCCGCCGGTCCCCGGGACAGCGCCCGCGTCACCAGCGCCACGCCCTCCTCGATCGCCGCCTTGTCCCAACGGTCGCGGTCCTGCTCGTCGAGCGGGATCAGTTCGCCGTGCGGTCCGGTACGGGCGTCGCGCCGTGCGTCGGTGAGCAGCATCAGCGCCAGCAGGCCGGCCACCTCGCCGTCGTCGGGCAGGAGCCGGTGGACGGTGCGGGTCAGCCGGATCGCCTCGCCGGCCAGGTCTCGGCGTTGCAGGCTGGTGCCGGACGTGGCGGTGTAACCCTCGTTGAAGATCAGGTACAGGGTGTGCAGCACGGCGGGCAGCCGCTTCGCCCAGTTCTCCGGCCGCCCGAACCGCACGCCCCGCACCTTCTGCTTGGCCCGGCTGATCCGCTGGGCCATGGTCGCCTCGGGCACGAGGTACGCGCGGGCGATCTCCGCCGTCGTGAGGCCGCCGACCGCGCGCAGGGTGAGCGCGATCTGGGCGGGCGGGGTCAGGTCCGGGTGGCAGCACAGGAAGAGCAGGCTGAGGGTGTCGTCCTCGCGGGGCGCGCGGTCCGGGCCGGTCGCCAGGGGCGCGGTCAGCGCCGCCGCCCGTTCCTCCCGGGCCCGCCGCGCCTCCTCCGAGCGCAGGGCGTCCGTCAGCCGCCGCGAGGCCACCTTGATGAGCCAGCCGCGCGGGTTGTCCGGAATCCCCGCCGAAGGCCACTGCCCGGCCGCGGCGAGCAGCGCCTCCTGTACGGCGTCCTCGGCGGCGGCGAAGTGGCCGTACCGTCTGACCAGCGCGCCGAGGACCTGCGGCGCGTGCAGCCGCAGCAGGTCCTCGGTCTCGGCGGTGGGACGCACGGCGGCTCAGACGTCCGCGGAACCGCTGTCGATGGGCCGGATCACCACGGGGTACCTGCGGGCCCCGGCGGGCTGGGGGCACTCGAGGACGCGCTCGGCGATCTCGGTGACCCGCTCCAGACTCGCGCAGTCGAGGACCCAGTAGCCGGCCAGCAGTTCCTTGGTCTCGCCGTAGGGCCCGTCGGTGATCACCGGCTTCCCGTCGTCGCCCGGGCCGACCAGCCGGGTCCTCGCCGGCTCGACCAGACCCTGTCCGTCGATCAGCTCGCCGGTCTCGGCGAGGTCGTTGTTGAGGGCGCCCATGAAGGCGTACATCGCCTGGACGTCCTCCTGGCTCCAGGCCGGGGAGGTGGCGTTGGCCTTGCCGCGCATGCCCTCGTAGTCCGCCTGCGTGCACTGCACCATGACCAGGTACTTCATGACTTGGCTCCTTCGGCTCGGACCGCCCGTGGGGGGCGGCTCTCACGGGGGACGTCGGAGCCGGGCCGGACTTCTCGACACGGGGCCGGATGATTTTTCACGCGGCTTCCGGCCGGGTGTGCGCTGTCTTCAGGACTCCTCTTCAGCCGGCCGCTCCCGCACGCCGTCCCGCTCGCCGTCCCGCTCGGCGCTCCGGGGAACGTACGCCTCGCACTCGGCATTGCGGCACGGGCCCGGCCCCCAGACCGGGACCCAGGCGCCGAGTGTCTTGTGGCGCCTGACCACCGTCTCCACGGGCTGCCCGCACCGGGGACAGACGTGTTCCGAGCCGTCCATGCCCTCAGGTTAGGCCCGTCACCGCTTGCGCGCGCAGGTACGGACCCGGGCGGACCGGTGTTCGTGCCCGGGCTCAGGCGGGACGGGGTTCGCGCCACATCGGCCACATGTGGGGGCCGTCGGGGAGGGCGAGGGGTTCGCCTGCGGGTTCGAAGCCGAGGCGTTCGTACAGGGCGCGGCTGCGGTCGCTGCTGGCCTCCAGGTAGGCGGGCAGGCCCTCGCGGTCGCAGCGGTCGAGGACGTGCCGGATGAGGGCCGAGCCGAGGCCCTCGCCCTGCCGCTTCGGGGTGACGCCGATCATCCACAGGTATTCGTGGGCGCGGCCTGTGGGGTGGATGTCCTGGGTGAGCCGGCCGATCAGCTCGACGCGCTCGTTGTCCGGGTCGACGGCGGCGCGGAGCTGGGCGGGGCCGTCCTCGTCGGAGTCGTCGGCGTGCGGATCGGCGGGCATCGGCAGCCAGAGCGCGCACGCGGCGGCGTCCTCGGTGAGGTCGACGCGGCCCTCGGCGAGGACCAGATCGGTGAAGGCGGCCATCAGCCCGGGGTGCCGCGCACGGCGGTGCTCCGCGCCGGGGAAGACCCAGTTGCTGACCGGATCGTCCTGGAACGCCTCGTCCAGCAGCCGTACGACCGTCTCGCGATCGTCGGCGCCCGCCGCCCGGATCACCACACCCATGTGCCGTCCCCTCGTCTCAACCGGCCTCGAACGTACGGGGGTTGAGCCTATCCGGAACGTACGAAGCGGCGGGGCCCGCACACCGTGGGGATGTGCGGGACCCGCCTTCGCCGGAGCCTCGGCGGCCGTGCGGGGTCAGGAGCCGCGCGGTCGCCCCGGTGGGCTCCGGGGTCTGGGTGGGCGCCGGGCTCAGCTGCTGCGCCGGGTCACGAACTCCGCCAGCGCGAGCAGTCCGCCCGCCTTGTCCGGATCGGGGATCGCGCGGGACAGCTCCTGCACCGCGCGGGCCATCCGGTCGGCCGCCTGGGCCTGCGCCCAGTCCCTGCCACCGGCCCGCTCGACGGCGAGCACGGTCCGCTCCAGGTCCTCCTTCTCGTACGGCGCCTCGTACAGCTCGGCCAGTTCGGCCGCCGCCGGGGTGCCCGAGGTGAGCGCGGCGACCACCGGGAGGGACTTCTTGCGGGCGGCGAGATCGGCGCCGGCCGGCTTGCCGGTGCGGCTCGGGTCGCCCCATATGCCGATCACGTCGTCGATGAGCTGGAAGGCGAGCCCGGCCTGCCGGCCGAACGCGTCCAGCGCCTCGACGTCCTCCTGCGCCGCCCCCGCGTACAGCGCGCCCAGTGCGCAGGCGCACCCCAGCAGCGCGCCCGTCTTGGCCTCGGCCATGGTCAGCACCTCCTCGAGGGTGACCTCGCCGGGGTGGCGCCGCTCCATCGCCGTGTCCGCCTGCTGCCCGGCGCACAGCTGGACGACGCAGGCCGCGAGCCGGGCCGCGGCCGCCCCGGACGCCGGGTGCGGGTCCTCGGCGAGCAGCCCGAGGGCCAGCGCCTGCAGGGCGTCCCCGGCGAGTATCGCGTCGGCTTCGCCGAACACGGTCCAGGCGGTGGGCCGGTGACGACGGGTGGTGTCGCGGTCCATCACGTCGTCGTGCAGCAGCGTGAAGTTGTGCACCAGCTCCACCGCCGCGGCGGCCCGCACCGCCGCCGTGTCCGCCCCCGCTCCGCCGAGCGCGGCGGCCCCGGTGAGCACGAGGGCGGGGCGTATCGCCTTGCCCGCGTTGCCGGCCGCGGGTGTCCCGTCGGCGTGCTGCCAGCCGAAGTGGTAGAGCGCGATCCGCCGCAGGGAGCCGGGCAGGGAGTCGACGGCGCCGCGCAGGGCGGGGTCGACGGCCGCCCGGGCGCGCTCCAGGATCGCCGTCGCCTCGGCCCCCTCGAACCCTCCCCCGCC
>NZ_WVUG01000143.1 GCF_017614965.1 Streptomyces griseorubiginosus
GTCCTGGCGGGGCTGGGGCAGGACCGGCTGGAGCACGAGCATGCGCTCGACGAGGCGCAGGAACATCGCCACGTCGCGTATCAGGTCGTCGGCGTCCCGGCGGCTCGCCGCGCCCTGGATACCGGCCTCGGCCCGGGCGCGGCGCCGGGCCCCGGAGGCGAACAGCGCGCTCCACTCGGTGAGTTCGGGCGCGATCTCGGGGAGCACTTCCCAAGCGCTCCGGATGCGTGCGCGGCGTCGCGCGGTGCTCTCCGGGCGGCCCCGCGCCGCGAGCACCGCCGCGGCCGTGCGCAGGGCGGCGAGGTGGGCGGTGGCGTAGCGCTCGTTCGAAGTCTCCAGCACGGCCGCCTCGTCGAGCCCGGCACGGGCCTGGGCGAGCAGGTCGAGGGCGGCCGGCGGGGCGGCGGCGCGGCGCAGCACCGGATGGACGTCGCTCGCCGGACCGGTCAGTGAGGGGGCAGGGCCGGTGGCGCGGCGCCGACGGGCGGCTGCTGCGTGATAGCTGGCCATGACGAACCTCCTGTCATCTGGGTAACGGCACGGATGCCGTATGTGCCCATCGTGCGGTATGCCACTGACAATCCGTTCTGACCAGGCCTTTTGCTTCGATCGAAAGTTCGGAGTAGTTTTTGCACTGACCAGTCAGTTCAAAACTACTAGGAACCAGGGGATGGGGGGAACGTGGCCGGTACCGGTGTCACGGCCCGCGGCCTCGGACTCAGGGGCCCTCGCGGCCGGGTCTTCGGCGACGTCACGTTCGACGCCGCGCCCGGCTCGCTGATCGCGATCGAGGGACCGTCGGGGTCGGGCCGTACATGTCTGCTGCTGACCCTCACGGGCCGGATGAAACCCACCGAGGGAGCGGCCGAGGTCGGTCAGTGGCGGCTGCCGAAGCAGATGGCGGCCGTACGCCGGGTCAGCGGCCTGGCGAACGTGGCCGGTGTCACCGACCTCGAACCGGCCCTGACCGTCGGCGAGCACCTGCGCGAACGGGCGCTGCTGCAGCGGCGTTTCGGCGACTCGCTGCGCGGTCTGCTGCGGCCCCGACGCGAGCGGACGGCCGAGGCGAAGCTGCGGATCGACGACGCCCTGGCCGCCGCCGGGCTGGACCGCGAATCGCTGCCCAAGGGCTCCCGGACCGCCGTACGCGATCTGGAACGGCTCCAGGAGCTGCGGCTGTCCCTGGCGCTCGCCCTGCTCGGCGGTCCCCGGCTGCTCGGCGTCGACGACACCGACCTCAAGCTCTCGGACGCGGAGCGGGCCGAGGTCTGGGCGCAGTTGCGGTCGATCGCCGAGGCCGGGACCACCGTCGTGGCGGTGTCCAGCCAGGCCCCGCAGGACGCCTTCGTCGTGAGCACCCAGGGAAACACCCAGGGAAAGGAGAAGGCCGATGCGCTCGCCTAGGCTCGCCGCCCTCGAACTGAGGCGCTTCCGCCGCGGCCGGCTGCCGAGGGCCGCACTGGTGGCGCTCCTGGTGCTGCCGCTGCTGTACGGCGCCCTGTACCTGTGGTCGTTCTGGGACCCCTACGGCCGCCTGGACCGCATCCCCGTGGCGCTCGTCAACGACGACAAGGGGGCGACCGCCGGCGGGAAGAAGGTCACCGCGGGCGACGACATCGTCGACGGGCTGCGGGACAGCGACACCTTCGACTGGCACGAGGTGAGCGACGCGCAGGCCCGCAGGGGTCTGGAGAACGGCACCTACTACCTGTCACTGACCATGCCCGCCGACTTCAGCGAGCGGATCGCCTCCAGTTCGGGCGACTCCCCGGAGACCGGCGCGCTGCAGGTGCGCACGAACGACGCGAACAACTACATCGTCGGGCAGATCTCCCGCACGGTCTTCAACGAGGTCCGCTCGGCCGCGTCCACCAAGGCGACGCGCACCTTCCTGGACCGGATCTTCGTCTCGTTCTCCGGCATCCACGACAAGACCGTGACGGCCGCGAAGGGGGCCGACACGCTCCACGGCGGTATCGGAAAGGTGGAGAAGGGCTCCCAGGACCTCGCCGACGGCCTGAAGGAGGCCAAGAGCGGCAGCGGCAAGCTCGCCAAGGGCCTGAAGAAGCTCGACGCCGGAGCGGGCGCCCTCCAGGACGGCTCTCAGCAGGTCGCCGACGGCACCCAGACGCTCGCCGACAGGGTCAACGGCGTCTACGCGAAGGCCGGCCCGTTCCTGAAGGACAACGAGAAGACCATCGGCGACACGGCCCGGCTGGTCGCCGACTCGGCGGGGACGGTCAAGGACAACCTGGACGTCCTCGTGAAGCTCGCGCCGGGCGCGGCGAAGACGGCACACGCCTCCGCCGCCGCCCTGGACGACGTCTACAGGACCCGCTGCCAGAACGCCCCCCTGCCCGACCCGGCCTGTCCCGACCTGAAGAAGGCCCGGCAGGCGGCCGACGACGTGGCGGCGGTCGCCGACGACCTCAACACCCTCGTCACCGACCAGGACGGCGACCTGAAGACGATGAGGGCCAACCTCGGCACCCTCCAGAAGCAGGCCCGCGCCCTCTCCGAGCGCGCCCCGCACCTCTATGAGGACGTCAACACGGCCGTCAAGCAGATCAACAAGCTCAACGCCGGCGCCCACCAGGTCGCCGCGGGTGCGACGAAGCTGCACACCGGCCTCGGCACGGCGAGCACGGGCGCGGACAAGCTGGACGCGGGCCTGGGCACCGCCGAGTCGGGCGCCGAGACGCTGAGCGGTGGCATGTACCGGCTGGCGGACGGCTCCGAGAAGCTCGCCGGCGGACTGCACGACGGCGCGAAGAAGATCCCCGACTACGACAAGAAGGACCGCGACGAGCGCACCGGCGTCATGGCCGACCCCGTCCGCCTGGCCTCCCACGACCTGCACAACGCGCCCAACTACGGCACCGGCTTCGCCCCGTACTTCATCCCGCTGTCCCTGTGGGTGGGTGCGATGGTGGCGTACATGCTGATCCCGCCGCTCAACCGGCGTGCCCTGGGCGTCGGTTCGTCCGCGTGGCGGATCGCCTTCGCCGGCTGGCTGCCGGTCGTCGCGGTCGGGGTGCTGCAGGTGAGCGCGCTGATGGCCGTCCTGCACTGGGCGATCGGCCTGCAGATGCTGCGGGCGGCCGGCACGATCGGCTTCCTGTTCCTCGTGGCGGCCTGTTTCGCGGCGATCGTCCAGTGGCTCAACGCCCGCTTCGGTCCCGCGGGCAGAATCCTCGTCCTCGCGCTGCTGATGCTCCAGCTGACCTCGGCGGGCGGCACGTACCCCGTGGAGACCAGCCCGGGCTTCTTCAACGCCATCCACCCGTTCCTGCCGATGAGCTACGTCGTGGAGGCGCTTCGGCGGCTCATCACGGGCGGCGGCCTCGGGCCGGTGTGGCACGCGTGCGTGGTGCTCGTCGGCTTCACCGCGGGCGCCCTCGCGCTGACCGCGGTGTCGGCCCGCCGCCGCCAGGTGTGGACGGTGGACCGGCTGCACCCGGAGCTGAGCCTGTGATCGCGAAGAAGGCCCTGCACGGGCGCGTACCTGTGACAATCGGGGCCATGGAAAGCAGCAGCACCACGTCGGGGGGCGGCACGCGCCGCGAGGCCACCCGGCAGAAGCTCTACGAGGCCGCCGTCACGCTCATCGCGGAGCAGGGGTTCTCCGCCACGACGGTCGACGAGATCGCCGAGCGGGCCGGGGTCGCGAAGGGCACCGTCTACTACAACTTCGCGAGCAAGTCGGTCCTCTTCGAGGAGCTGCTGCGGCACGGGGTGGGCCTGCTCACCGCCTCCTTGCGGGAGGCGGCGGAGAAGACGGCCAGGGACGGCGGAAGCAAGGTCGACGCCCTGGACGCGATGATCCGGGCCGGTCTCGTCTTCATCGACCGCTACCCGGCCTTCACCCAGCTGTACGTGGCCGAGCTGTGGCGCACGAACCGGGCCTGGCAGTCCACGCTGATGGTGGTGCGGCAGCAGGCCGTCGCCGTGGTGGAGGACGTCCTGCGCGAAGGCGTTCACAACGGCGAGTTCAGCGACGAGATCGATGTGCCGCTGACCGCGTCGGCGCTGGTCGGCATGGTGCTGGTGGCCGCCCTGGACTGGCAGTCCTTCCAGCCGGAGCGCTCCCTGGACGACGTCCACGCGGCACTGTCCCGGCTGCTGCAGGGGCGGGTCAGCGGCCGCTGACCCGCATCGCCCCGAGCGCACACGAAGGCGCCGGTCCGCTGTGGCCGCTTCCCCCGCGGGCCACCTCGAACCGGCGCCTCCTCGTGCTCCCCCGTTTTCTCTTCTCCCCCGTTCCCCCCGTTCCCCCCGTTGGGACCCCCTTGTGGTCGTTCCCCCGGGTTCCCCCGTGTCTCGCTCCCGCCGACCACCGTCGGCGGAAGGAGCGGATCGCGGGCCGCTCCGTTCCGGCGCCCCGTGTCGCCGGTGCCGGAGCCGCGCCCCTTTCCGTGTCACCACCTTCTCGTTCGCGCAGGTCGGGCCCCATCCGCGCGCGTACTCATCTCACTCACTAGGTACGGATACTCAGCCCTGCGCGCTCACCCCCACGACGCCGGGTCACCCGCTGGCTACGATCGCCCCCGTGTCCGTACTCCCTTTGGTCTTCACCAGCGGCTGGGCCAGCGGCATCAACGCCTACGCCGTGGTCCTGCTGCTCGGCGTGTTCGGCGCCACCGGGGTGAGCGACGACGTCCCCTCGGCCCTGCAGCGCCCCGAGGTCCTCGTCGCGGCGGGCCTGCTGTTCCTGTGCGAGGCGGTCGCCGACAAGATCCCGTACGTCGACTCGGTGTGGGACTCCGTGCACACGGTCGTCCGGCCGGTCGCGGGCGCCTGGGTCGGGGCGCTGCTCGCCGGGCACAGCGGTTCCCTCAACGACGTGGTCGCCGGGCTGATCGGCGGTTCGACGGCGCTGGCCAGCCACACCGTCAAGGCGGGGACCAGGATGGCGGTCAACACCTCGCCGGAGCCGTTCAGCAACATCGTCCTCAGCCTGGCCGAGGACCTCGGCGTGGGCGGAATCGTCTCGTTCGCGATGTTCCATCCGGTCGCGGCGGCCGTCATCGCGGGCCTCCTGCTGCTGACCGGCCTCGTGGTGCTGGTCTTCCTGGTCTCCCGGATCCGCCGTTTCCTGCGCCGCAGGGCCGAGCGGCGGGCGGAGCGCCGGCTCGCCGCCCAGCCGGGGGCGCCTCCGGTTCGGTGACTGTCAGTGGCGATCGCTAAAGTCGCGGGCATGGGACGGATTGCGGTGATCGGCGCAGGGATGGGCGCGATGGCGGCCGCCGCCCGGCTGGCCGTGGCGGGCCACCGGGTGACGGTGTACGAGCGTTCGGAGACGTACGGCGGTGCGGTGCGCCGGTTCGAGCGGGACGGGTTCGGTTTCGACACCGGGCCCGGGCTGCTGACGCTGCCCGCCGTGTACCGCGACCTGTTCCTCAAGACGGGCAAGGAGCCGCTGGAGGACCGCGTCGAGCTGGTCCAGGTCGATCCTTCGTCACGGCATGTGTTCGCGGACGGCACGGAGGTGTCCCTGCCGAACGCCTCGCGCGCGGGCGTGGTCGCGGCTCTGGACGAGGCGTTGGGCGCCGGGACCGGACAGCGCTGGGGCGACTTCCTGGTACGGGCCCGGGAGGCCTGGGACCGCACGCGCAGACCCCTGCTGGAGGAGCCCCTGTGGCCGAACTGGCAGGTGCTGGCGGAGCGCGAGCCGTATCCGGCGCTGGTGCACAAGAAGCTGCTGCGGACCCGGCGGGCGTCCACCCTGGCGGAGATCGGGGCGTGGGAGCTGCGGGACGAGCGGCTGGCGGCCCTGCTGGACGCTCACGCCCTCGCGTACGGGCTCGACCCGCGGACGGCTCCGGCGAGCGCGGCGGTGCTGCCGTACATGGAGCACGCGTTCGGTACCTGGTATGTGCGCGGTGGCGTACGGGAGTTGGCACGGGCGGTGTACGAGCGGTGCGTGCAGCGCCGGGTGGAGTTCGCCTTCGACGCCGAGATCGTCCGGATCGTGGAGAAGGACGGCCGGGTGGCGGGAGTGGAGCTGGCCGACGGGACGGTGGAGGACGCTGACTTCACCGTCGCGGGCGTGCACCCGGAAACCCTGCGTGGGCTGACGGGGCATCCGCTGGACGCGGAGGGCGACGTGCGTCCCGAGGGCGCTCCCGCGCGGGTCGGACACCACACCGTCCTGCTGGCGCTGCGCGGTGCGCGGGACGGCCGTGCGGCGCACCGCACGGTGGTGCACGCACCCGACCGCGGCGCCGAGTTGGACGCCCTGGGCTCCGCCTCCCCTGAGGGGGTGACCCCCACGGTGACCGTGCTGCGACCCGACGACCCCGCCCTGCGCCCGGACGGGGAGCACGAGTCGGTGGTTGTCTCCGCGGTGCTTCCCGCCCAACCGCACCCCGCGTGGGCCGACCTGCTGGTCGAAGCGGCGGCGACCGTCATACCCGGGCTGCGCGAACGCGTTCTGTGGCGCGAGGTGGGGACACCGGACGACCGGGCGGCCGGCACCGGCGGGGGCATCGCCGCTCCGTCGCTCGCCGCCGGTCAGGGCCGGTTCCTGCACCCGGCGAACACCACGCGGCTGCCCGGTCTGTACCGCGTCGGCGGCTGGTCGCACCCCGGTGGTGGGCTTGCCCATGCCGGGATGTCGGGTGCGCTCGTGGCCGGGCTGATCGTGGAGGGGCCGGAGTTCCGGGGGTCTCAGTGAGCGGTCCGCTCCAGGGCTGATGAGGGCTCAGTAACGGTACTGCTGCTCGTCATAGCCGTTACCGTGGCCCTGGTTCTGGCCCTGGCCGTCGCCCTGGTAGGGGTACTGCTGCTCCTGCGGGAGCTCGCCGCCGTACGTCTCGTCCGTGCGCTGCTGCGGTACCCACACCCCGCCGGAGGGGGTCTCGGTGCCGTACGCGCCGGTGCCGTACTGGTCCTGCGTGTACCCCTGCTGGCCGTACTGGCCGTACGAGGCGTCGTAGCCGCCGCCGTAGGTTTGGGTGCCGATGTACGGGTCGGAGTAGGCCGCGTACTGCTGCTGGCCACCCGCGTCGTAGCCGTACTGCTGCTGGGCGTAGCCGGAGTAGTCGTAGCCGTAGGTCTGGTCGGCGCCCTGGGCGGCCGTCGCGTACTGCTCCTGGGACTGGGCGGCGTTCGCGTAGGACGGGTCGCCCGCGGGGTAGCCGGAGGAGTCGCCGCCGTATATGCCGTAGGAGCCGGTGTCCTCCTCCAGGGGCTGCGGCTCGTACACCATGGTGGACTCGGCGGCCGTGGGCTGGGAGGAACGCGCGGGGGTGAAGACGTCGTCGCGGTCGTAGTCGTCGTCCCCGCCGAAGGCCGCGCCGTCCTGGGCGTAGGGGCGCTCCTCGCCGTACCCGGCGTCCGCGGAGGCCGACTCGAGGTCGGAGACCTCCAGGGCCGGGTCCTCGCGGTCCGCCTTGCCGCGGCGGCGCTTGCTGGTGACGCCGAGCGGATCGCCCTCGCCCTCGGGGCGCTTGACCGCCCAGCCGGCCGAGAAGCCGCGGCGGAAGGACAGGGTGACGTACGTCTGGCCGACCGCGAACGCGGCCGCGCCCAGGCCGATGACGACCACCGAGCCCATCAGCACTCCGGCGACCACGCCGAGGAAGCCGACGAACGCGAGCAGCCGCCAGCGCAGGCGCGCCTTGTACTGCAGCAGCACCTCGCCCAGCAGCCACAGCGCGACGATGCCGAACGCGATGTAGAGGACCGTCCAGCCCATGTACGCCCCTCTCCCAGTGACCGCTACGCAGTGTGTCGTATACCCGTGCGGCCGGTCTAGGCCCGCGGGGGGTGGTGCAGGCCCAGGTTCTCGTAGATTTCCAGCGATGCCGTGGAGTTGTTGAGCGTGATGAAGTGCAGTCCGGGCACTCCCTCGGCGAGCAGCCGCGCGCAGAACTCCGTGGCGAATTCGATCCCAATGGAGCGTACAGCGGCCGGATCGTCTTTTGCTGTGAGGATCCGCTCTTTCAGGACGGACGGGATGTGAGCGTTGCTGAGCTGTGGCAACCGCTCCAGCATCTTCACACTCGTCACCGGCATCACCTCGGGGATGACCGGAGTCGCGCAGCCCGCCGTCGCGACCCGGTCGCGCAGCCGCAGATACGACTCGGGCTGGAAGAACATCTGTGTGATGGCGTAGTCGGCACCGGCCCGGCACTTGTCGACGAAGCGGGTCACGTCGGCGTCCCAGTCGGCGGAGCGCGGGTGCATCTCCGGGAAGGCCGCCACGCCGACGCAGAAGTCGCCCGACTCCTTGATGAGCCGGACGAGTTCGGCGGCGTAGGTCAGGCCGTGCGGGTGCGGCACCCACTCGCCCATGGGGTCGCCGGGCGGGTCGCCGCGCACGGCGAGGATGTTGCGGATCCCGGCGTCGGCGTACTGCCCGATGATGTTGCGCAGTTCGGCGATGGAGTGGTTCACCGCGGTGAGGTGGGCGACCGGGGTGAGGGTGGTGTCCGCGACGATCTGCTGGGTCTCCTTGACGGTGCCCGCGCGGGTGGAGCCGCCGGCGCCGTACGTCACCGAGACGAAGTCCGGGGCGACCGCCTCGACCCTCCGCAGCGCACTCCACAGGTTGCGCTCGCCCTTGGGCGTCTTGGGTGCCGAGAACTCGAAGGAGTACGTCGTCCTGCCCGTGGCGAGCATGTCACGCACAGTGCGTGCGCGGTCCGTCCTGGTGGATGCGGTTCCGAGGGCCATACCCGCAGGTTAACCAGGGGGGCGCGGTCCCCCAACCGAGTCCCGGGAATTTGCCCGAATTGCCACCCTGCTGTCCACCCCTTGGACATCCGGCGGACACCGCCCCCCTTACCGCTGCCGAAGCCGCTTGGCGAACTCCGCCGCCGCGGCGCCCGGATCGTCCGCCTCGGTGATCGCGCGGACCACCACGACTCTGCGGGCACCGGCCTCCAGCACCTCGTCGAGGTTGCCGAGGTCGATCCCGCCGATGGCGAACCAGGGGCGGTCGGTGCCGAGGGCGGCGGTGTGCCGGACCAGACCGAGGCCGGGGGCGTGACGGCCGGGTTTGGTGGGGGTGGGCCAGCAGGGGCCGGTGCAGAAGTAGTCCACGCCGTCCTGGACGGCGGCCGCCTCGGCCTCCGCCTGCGCATGGGTGGAGCGGCCGATGAGGACGTCGTCGCCGAGGATCGCGCGGGCGGCGGGCACCGGGAGGTCGCCCTGGCCTAGGTGGAGGACGTCCGCCGCGGCGGCGTGGGCGACGTCCGCGCGGTCGTTGACCGCCAGCAGCCTGCCGTGCCGGGCGCAGGCCTCGGCGAAGACCGCCAGGTGCTCCAGCTCCTCTGCCGCCTCCATGCCCTTGTCGCGCAGCTGGACGATGTCGACCCCGCCGGCCAGCACGGCGTCCAGGAACTCGGGGAGGTCGCCCTGGCGCCTGCGGGCGTCCGTGCACAGGTAGACACGGGCGTCGGCGAGCCGGGCGCGGGCGGTGGTGGCGGCGATGGACATGCGAGGGTCCCCCGTGTCGTTCCTGGTCTGCGTGTCGTTCCTGGTCGGCGGCGTACGGGCCGGGCGGGCGCCGCGGCATGGCTGCCGCGGGCCGCGCGGGGCCACGGCCGTGGCCCGGGCGGGCCCGGCCCGTACGCCGGACGGTGTTCGGATGATCAGCGTGTTCGGATCAGACGGCGAGCGCCTGGGCCCGGCGCTTCACCTCCGTGCCGCGATTCTCGCTCAGGGCCTGAGCGGGGGTGCCGGGCAGGCTCTCGTCGGGGGTGAAGAGCCACTCGAGCATCTCCTCGTCGGAGAAGCCGTCGTCCCGCAGGAGCGTCAGGGTCCCGGACAGGCCCTTGACGACCTTCCGCTCGGCCCCGTCGATGAAGGCGGCGGGGACGTGCAGCGCGCGGTTCTCACCTCGGCGTACGGCGATGAGCTGGCCCTCCTTGACCAGCTGCCGGACACGCGTCACCTCGACGCCGAGCATCTCGGCGATGTCGGGCAGGGTGAGCCAGGCGGGGACGAGAGCATCGATCTTTGCGTCAATCTCGGTCACGGGATTAAGCGTGCCATCCAGGACTGACAGTCGGAAGTCGGGGCCGTCCGGCCAGGACCGACAGGCTAGGCCGTGGCCGCCTTGAGCGGGCGCGTCGGGTCGGCGAGGAGCTGGGGGTCCATCGGCGTGGCCGCCTCGATCAGGCGGCGGCCCTGGGCCAGGTCGCGGGGCCTGCCCACGGCCAGCAGGGCGATCAGACGGCTCTCGCGCAGCCAGCAGACGGACCAGGACGGGCCCGAGGGGTCGCCGCGCCACAGGGTGGCGTCCGCGGAGGTGTGGTGGCCGGCGTACTGGACGAAGCGGCCGAACTGCTCCGACCAGAAGTACGGCACCGGGTCGTAGACGACGGGCGGCGCCCCGGTGGCCGCGGCGATGATGTTCGCGGCGACCGTGCGCGGGCCCTGGAGGGCGTTGTCCCAGTGGTGGACGAGCAGGCGCTCGCCGTACCGGCCCGAGGGGAAGGAGGCGCAGTCGCCGACGGCGTGCACATCAGGTGCGGAGGTGCGCAGGTACGCGTCGGCCACGACCTCGCGGTGGGCGCCGAGTTCGATGCCCGAGCCGGTGAGCCAGCCGGTGGCGGGGCGGGCGCCGATGCCGACCACCACCGCGCCCGCGGGCAGCCGCGAGCCGTCGTCGAGGACGACCTCGCCGGGTTCGACGCGCTCCACGCGCGCGTGGGTGCGCAGCACGGCGCCGGCGTCCTCGTACCAGGCGGCCATCGGCGCGGCCACCTCGGCGGGCAGCGCGCCCGCCAGCGGCCGGTCGGCTGCTTCCACGACGGTCACCGAGCAGCCGGCCTCGCGCGCGGCCGTGGCGAACTCGGCGCCGATCCAGCCCGCGCCGACGACGACGATGTCGTGCTGCCGGGCGAGCACCGGCCGCAGCCGCTCCGCGTCGTCCAGGGTGCGCAGCAGGTGCACGCCGGGCACGCCCTCCGCGCCCGGCAGCCGGACGGGCTCGGCGCCGGTGGCGAGGACCAGGACGTCGTACGGGACGGGCCCGGCCTCGGTGTCCAGTTCGTGGTCGTCCGGGCGCACGCCGAGTGCCTCGCGTCCCAGCAGGAGTTCGATGCCGAGCGCCTCGAAGTCGACGTCGAAGGCGGAGCCCTCCGACTTGCCGAGCAGGACGGCCTTGGACAGCGGCGGACGGTCGTAGGGCTGGTGGGGCTCGGCACCGATCAGGGTGACGGTGCCCCCGAAGCCCTGTTCGCGCAGGGCGACGGCGGTCTGCACACCGGCCATGCCCGCGCCGACCACGACCACCCTTCGCTGCGACTGCGTCGTCTGCTCGCTCACCTGATCACCATAGACACTGACTATCCGTCAGTCAGCGGTCGTGCTGAGTGACCTGCTCCACAACACTGGTCCCGCGGCCCGGCTGCGACTCCCACTCCCAGGTCTCCTCCAGCCGCAGCCGGCCGTCCGGCAGTCCGACGACCGTGGACACGCAGTGTCCCGAGGACGTCGTCCCGTCGTTCTTGAGCTGCACGTACCGGAAGTCGAGCCGGTCCCCCGACCGGGTACCCACCAGATACCCGCGTACGACGTCGCCGCCCGCGTACTCGGCCCAGATCTCCCCGTCGCGCTCGTGGTAGGTGAAGCGGGTGGCGGTGCCCACCTGACCTGGGGCCTGGTCGGCGACGGGGGCGAGGACGAGGCCGTCCAGCGAGCGGGGCACGGCGGGAGGCTCCCTTACAGAGGCGTCGGGGATCGGGCTAGGGTGGCCACCGTACAAGCACTCGCGGGAGCCCGGACGCACCGGGCTGAGAGGGAGGCTGGCGGCCTCCGACCGTACGAACCTGATCCGGGTCATGCCGGCGAAGGGAGGGGCTGGACGCCCATGCCGTCACGTACGTCAGACGTCCTCGTCGTCGGGGGCGGGATCATCGGACTGGTCACGGCCTGGCGGGCCGCGCAGCGCGGGTTCGCGACCGCCGTGGTGGACCCGGAGCCGGGCGGCGGTGCGGCCCGGGTGGCCGCCGGGATGCTGGCCGCCGTCACCGAACTGCACTACGGCGAACAGACCCTGCTCGGCCTCAACCTGGAGTCGGCGCGCCGTTATCCGGACTTCGCGGCCGAGCTCGGCGAGCTCACCGGGGACGACCTCGGTTACCGCCGGTGCGGCACCCTCGCCGTCGCCCTGGACGCCGACGACCGCGCCCACTTGCGCGAACTGCACGCCCTGCAGCGGCAGTCGGGGCTGGAGTCCGAGTGGTTGTCCGGGCGCGAGTGCCGGCGCCTGGAGCCGATGCTCGCGCCGGGCGTGCGCGGGGGGCTCCGGGTCGACGGCGACCATCAGATCGACCCCCGGCGTCTGGCACGCGCGCTGGTGGCCGCGTGCGAGCACGCGGGCGTGGTCTTCCACCGCACCTGGGCCGAGCACTTCAGGGTCGTGGGCGAGCGGGCCGCCGGCGTCACCACGGCCGACGGCACCGAGCTGGGCGCGGGCCAGGTCGTGCTGGCCGCCGGCAGCCTCAGCGGACGGCTTCCGGGCGTCCCGGACGACGTCCTGCCGCCCGTACGGCCGGTGAAGGGACAGGTGCTGCGGCTGACCGTGCCGACGCGGTACGCGCCGTTCCTGAGCCGCACCGTGCGCGCCGTGGTGCGCGGCAGCAGCGTCTACCTGGTGCCGCGCGAGAACGGCGAGCTGGTCGTCGGCGCGACCAGCGAGGAGCTGGGCTGGGACACCACGGTCACCGCGGGCGGCGTGTACGAACTGCTGCGCGACGCGCACGAGCTGGTCCCCGGCATCACCGAACTGCCGCTGACGGAGACCCGCGCGGGCCTGCGCCCGGGCTCCCCCGACAACGCGCCGCTGCTCGGACCGACGCAGCTGCCGGGGCTGCTCCTGGCGACCGGCCACTACCGCAACGGCGTGCTGCTCACGCCGGTCACCGGCGACGTCATGGCGCACGTCCTGACCACCGGTGAACTCCCCGACGAGGCCCGTCCGTTCACCCCGAGGCGCTTCGCGCGCGTGGAGCAGCCGGTATGAACGTCTCCGTCAACGGGGAGCCGCGCGAGTTCGCCCCCGGCACGGCTCTCGACACCGTCGTGAAGACCCTCACCCCGGCGCCCTCCGGCGTGGCCGCCGCCCTCAACGAAACCGTCGTCCCGCGCGCGCAGTGGCCGTCGACGTCCCTCTCCGAGGGGGACCGCGTCGAGGTCCTCACCGCCGTCCAAGGAGGCTGACCCATGGCCGACGACCCTCTTGTCATCGGCGGCACGTCCTTCTCGTCCCGCCTGATCATGGGCACCGGCGGCGCCCCCAGCCTGGAGGTGCTCGAGCGGGCGCTGGTGGCGTCCGGCACGGAGCTGACGACGGTCGCGATGCGCCGGGTGGACCCCTCGGTGCACGGTTCCGTGCTGTCCGTCCTGGAGCGGCTCGGCATCCGCGTGCTGCCGAACACGGCGGGCTGCTTCACCGCCGGAGAGGCCGTGCTGACCGCCCGCCTGGCGCGCGAGGCACTCGGCACCGACCTGGTCAAACTCGAGGTGATCGCCGACGAGCGCACCCTGCTGCCGGACCCGATCGAGCTGCTGGACGCCGCCGAGACCCTTGTCGACGACGGCTTCACCGTGCTGCCGTACACCAATGACGACCCGGTGCTCGCCCGCCGCCTGGAGGACGTCGGCTGCGCCGCGATCATGCCGCTCGGCTCGCCCATCGGCTCCGGGCTCGGCATCCGCAATCCGCACAACTTCCAGCTGATCGTCGAGCACGCGCGTGTGCCGGTGATCCTGGACGCGGGCGCCGGTACGGCCTCGGACGCGGCGCTCGCGATGGAGCTGGGGTGCGCGGGCGTGATGCTCGCCTCGGCGGTGACGCGGGCGCAGGAACCGCAGCTGATGGCCGAGGCGATGAAGCACGCCGTGGAGGCGGGCCGGCTGGCGCGGCTCGCGGGGCGGATTCCGCGCCGGCACTTCGCCGAGGCGTCCTCCCCGGCGGAGGGCCTCGCCCGGCTGGATCCCGAGCGCCCCGCCTTCTGAACGGAAGTTCGAACGGATCCGGACGCCGGTGCGAGGTCCGTCACAGCTCGGCTGCAGTAACGCCCCGATCGCATCCGAACCAGCGGCCCTGTCCGTCACGGCTCGTACACTCACCTGCGTGGATACGACCCTTCAGGACCCTCTGGTCGGGCAGGTGCTCGACGGGCGCTACCGCGTGGACGCGCGGATCGCGGTCGGCGGGATGGCCACGGTCTACCGGGCCCTGGACACCCGCCTGGACCGCGTGCTCGCGCTGAAGGTGATGCACCCCGCGCTCGCGGCCGACGGCTCCTTCGTCGAGCGGTTCATCCGGGAGGCGAAGTCGGTCGCCCGTCTGGCCCACCCGAACGTGGTGCAGGTCTTCGACCAGGGCACCGACGGGTCGTACGTCTATCTCGCCATGGAGTACGTCGCCGGGTGCACCCTGCGTGACGTGCTGCGCGAGCGCGGGGCGCTGCAGCCGCGCGCCGCCCTGGACATCCTGGAGCCGGTGCTGGCCGCGCTCGGCGCCGCGCACCGGGCCGGGTTCGTGCACCGGGACATGAAGCCGGAGAACGTGCTCATCGGGGACGACGGCCGGGTCAAGGTCGCCGACTTCGGGCTGGTGCGGTCCGTGAACACGGTCACCAGCACCACCGGCGCCGTCCTCGGCACCGTCTCCTACCTGGCGCCGGAGCAGATCGAGCACGGCACAGCCGACCCGCGCGTCGACGTGTACGCCTGCGGTGTCGTGCTGTACGAGATGCTGACCGGCGACCGCCCGCACGACGGGGACTCCCCCGCCACGGTCCTCTACAAGCACCTCCACGAGGACGTCCCGCCCCCGTCGGCGGCCGTCCCGGGGCTGCCGTACGAGCTGGACGAGCTGGTCGCGGCGGCCACCGCGCGCACGGCCGACCTGCGTCCGTACGACGCGGTGGCGCTGCTCGCGCTGGCCCGTGAGGCGCGTGCCGGGCTCGGCGCCGACCAGCTGGACGCGATGCCGCCGCGGGCGCTGGCGGCGGAGCACCGGGACATCTCCGAGGACCGTACGAGCGTCATCCCGCGCGCGCTGACGACGCCACACCCGATGCCTGTCGGCGGCGGCACAGGGCCCGAGCTGCACCGCACCAGCCGGCTGGAGAGCCCTCCGCCGCTGCCGCCCCGCCGGGGCGCGCGGAGCCGGCGCGGGCCGCTGGCCGTCGTCGTGGCCGTCCTGCTGCTCCTCGGGGTCGGCACGGGCGTGTGGTACATCAACTCCGGCCAGTTCACGAAGGTCCCGCCGGTGCTGGCCAAGACCCGGGCGCAGGCGGAGCGGCAGCTGAGCGACGCCGGGCTGGACCTGGGGAAGGTCAGGCACGCCTACAGCGACACGGTGAAGCGGGGCACGGTCATCAGCTCGGACCCGGAGCCCGGCACCCGCATCCGTGACAACGGGGTCGTGGCCATCACCGTCTCGGACGGCCCGGAGACCGTGAAGGTGCCCGATCTCACGGGCTACCGGCTGGACAAGGCGCAGTCGCTGCTGAAGCGGGACGGGCTGGAGCCGGGCATGGTCAACCGGACGTTCAGCGACGACGTCCCCAAGGGCTTCGTGGTCTCCACGGATCCGGGCGCGGGCACGAAGCGGCACGCGGGCGCGGCGATCGCGCTGACTGTCAGCAAGGGCAGCCCGGTCGACGTCCCGGACGTCACCGGCGAGAGCCTGGAGGAGGCCCGGTCCGATCTAGAGGGGGCGGGCCTGAAGGTCCGGGTCGCCGACCAGCAGGTCAACTCGGAGTTCGACAAGGGCCAGGTGGCCGCGCAGACACCGCAGGGCGACAGCCAGGCCGCCGACGGCGACACGGTGACGCTGACGCTGTCCAAGGGCCCGGAGATGGTCGAGGTCCCGGACGTCACGGGTGACAGCGTGGACGACGCGAAGAAGGCGCTGGAGGACAAGGGCTTCAAGGTCGAGGAGGACCGCGGCCTGCTCGGTCTGTTCGGCGACACGGTCAAGGACCAGTCGGTGGAGGGCGGCCGGACGGCGCCGAAGGGCTCGACGATCACCATCAAGATCCGGTGACGGGGCACGGGCACGCGCATGACACCCTGAACGGGTGAAGAGCCAGTCCCCCTTCCCCTCCCGCAACCCCGTCGGCGGCCATGTCCCGGTGGCCGGCGGACTCCACTCCGTCGGCCTGTCCTACGCCCACGACCTGAAGGCCGAGACCGTGCAGGTCTTCGTCGCCAACCCGCGCGGCTGGGCCACGCCCGCCGGCAACCCTCGGCAGGACGAGGAGTTCAGGGCGGTGTGCGCGGCCGAGTCGATCCCGGTGTACGTGCACGCGCCGTACCTGATCAACTTCGGTTCGCACACCGAGGCGACGGTGGAGAAGTCGGTGGAGTCGCTGCGGCACTCCCTGCGGCGGGGGCGGGAGATCGGGGCGCTCGGCGTGGTCGTGCACACCGGCAGCGCCACCGGCGGGCGGGAGCGTGCCGTGGCCCTGAAGCAGGTGCGTGAGCACATGCTGCCGCTGCTGGACGAGCTGACGCACGACGACGACCCCTTCCTGCTGCTGGAGTCGACGGCCGGGCAGGGCGCCTCCCTCTGCTCCCGCACCTGGGACTTCGGGCCGTACTTCGACGTGCTGGACGCCCACCCGAGGCTCGGGGTCTGCCTGGACACCTGTCACATCTTCGCGGCCGGGCACGACCTGACCGGGCCGAGCGGCATGCACCAGACGCTCGACCTGCTGGTGGACACGGTCGGCGAGGGCCGTCTGAAGCTGATCCACGCCAACGACTCCAAGGACGTCGTCGGCGCGCACAAGGACCGCCACGAGAACATCGGCGCCGGTCACATCGGCGAGGACCCCTTCCGCGCCCTGATGACCCACCCCGCGACCGAGGGCGTCCCGCTGGTCATCGAGACCCCCGGCGGCAAAGAGGGACACGCGGCGGACGTGGAGCGGCTGAAGAAACTCCGCGACGGCTGACACCGGGGTCCGGCGTCAGTCCTCGGTCTCGAACAGGACGTGGGACGTGTCGACGAGGTGGATCACCAGGACGATCAGCAGACCGTCACTGATCACGTACTCCACCGCCATGGTGCGGGTCAGCGCGAGCGACCGGGTGTTCTCGTCACCGGAGATGGCCGCGGAGATCTTGCTGCGAGGATCCGTGGCCAGTATGGCGAGTCCGCGCTGAAGCACCTCAAGGCGGTCGTCCGGAAGACTGTCGCGGACTCGTGCCGCTGCCTCCGAGAAGATCACGTTGAAGACGGCCAAGGAAGGCTCCTTGCACGCTTGTCGTAATAGCCCAACGAGCTTACCGGTCCGACCGGCGCAACGGAGGGTGATCGTGGCCGGACGCAATGGCAAGGGACACGCGGTGGTGCACCAGTACCACTGAGGGGTATCAGGGTCAGAGCTCGGGGCCCTCCCCGGGCTCCTCCTGGTAGGAGTAGCGCTGTTCCTTCCAGGGGTCGCCGATGTTGTGGTAGCCGCGCTCCTCCCAGAAGCCCCGGCGGTCGGCGGTCATGTACTCCACGCCGCGCACCCACTTGGGGCCCTTCCAGGCATAGAGGTGGGGAACGACGAGGCGCAGCGGGAAGCCGTGCTCGGCGGTGAGGAGTTCGCCGTCCTTGTGGGTGGCGAAGAGGGTGCGGTCCGAGGCGAAGTCCGCGAGTCGGAGGTTGGAGCTGAAGCCGTACTCCGCCCACACCATCACATGGGTGACGGTCGGCGCGGGCGGGGCCAGGTCCAGGACCGTACGGGCCGGGATCCCGCCCCATTCGGCGCCGAGCATGCTGAACTTCGTGACGCAGTGCAGATCGGCGACGACGCTGGTGTACGGCAGCGCCGTGAACTCCTCGTGGGTCCAGCAGCGCTTCTCACCGTCCGCGGTGGCGCCGAAGACCCGGAACTCCCAGCGCTCCGGGCGGAACTTGGGGACGGGCCCGTAATGCGTGACCGGCCAGCCGCGCTGCAGCCGCTGTCCCGGCGGAAGCTCGGGCTGACCTGCTGCTCCTGACTCGCGCGCTCCCGATCCACGCTCCACCGGCTGACCCATGACTCCATCCTGACAGACCGCGAAGGGTGCGCCCGACCGGCCCCGCCCAAAAACGGGCAACTGCGACCAAGCATGCACTTACTCACTAAGTGAAGACTTACTGGACGATCATCGTTGCCGGTGCAATCATGCGGCCCAACCTGCCAGTTCCCCCCGGTTGGAAGGAGCCTCTGCGATGCAGGGCGACCCCGAGGTCATCGAATTCCTCAACGAGCAGCTCACCGGCGAGCTGACCGCGATCAACCAGTACTTCCTGCACGCGAAGATGCAGGAGAACTTCGGCTGGACGAAGCTCGCGAAGTACACCCGCCACGAGTCGTTCGACGAGATGAAGCACGCCGAAGTGCTCACCGACCGGATCCTCTTCCTGGAGGGACTCCCGAACTACCAGCGGCTCTTCCACGTGCGCGTGGGACAGACCGTCAAGGAGATGTTCGAGGCGGACCGGCAGATCGAGGTCGAGGCGATCGACCGCCTGCGGCGCGGCATCAAGGTGATGCGCGACAAGGGCGACATCACGTCCGCGAACATCTTCGAGTCGATCCTCGAGGACGAGGAGCACCACATCGACTATCTCGACACCCAGCTGGAACTGGTGGAGAAGCTCGGCGAGGCCCTTTACATCGCGCAGCTGATCGAGCAGCCGGAGAGCTGAGCCAGGCCACTGGGCCAGGCCGCTGAGCTAGGCCGCTTCGCCGAGGACGTCGAGGTCCGCGACGGCCGTGAGCACCGGCCGGCCCCGGTCCGCCGTCTCCCCCCGCGGACAGGCGCCACGGCCGAGGATCGCCTGGATACGACGGACGCACGAACCGCAGTCCGTGCCGGCCTTGCAGGCGGAGGCTATCTGGCGGGGCGTACAGGCGCCGTCGTCCGCGTGCTGCTTGACCTGCGCCTCGGTCACGCCGAAGCAGCTGCACACGTACACGCGGACTCACCTCCCACCAAGAACGATTAGGTGAACCTAACCTTACCCGCCGTCCGAGTACCCCAAAAGTGGGGTGGGGCGCGGATCGTATGTGATCCGCGCCCCACTTCATGTCCCGGTAACAGTCGCTCCCGTCACTGGTCCCTGTACATCTCGGCGACGAGGAACGCCAGGTCCAGCGACTGGCTGCGGTTCAGCCGGGGGTCGCAGGCCGTCTCGTAGCGCTGGTGCAGGTCGTCGACGAAGATCTCGTCGCCGCCGCCCACGCACTCCGTGACGTCGTCGCCGGTGAGCTCCACGTGGATGCCGCCCGGGTGGGTGCCGAGGCCCTTGTGGACCTCGAAGAAGCCCTTGACCTCGTCCAGCACGTCGTCGAAGCGGCGGGTCTTGTGCCCGGAGGCCGCCTCGAAAGTGTTGCCGTGCATCGGGTCGGTCACCCAGGCCACGGTGGCACCGGAGGCGGTGACCTTCTCGACCAGCTCGGGCAGCTTGTCGCGGACCTTGTCGGCGCCCATGCGGACGATGAAGGTCAGCCGGCCGGGCTCACGGTCGGGGTCGAGACGCTCGATGTACTGCAGCGCGTCCTCGGCCGTCGTCGTCGGGCCGAGCTTGACGCCGATCGGGTTGCGGATCCTCGAGGCGAACTCGATGTGCGCGTGGTCCAGCTGCCGGGTGCGCTCGCCGATCCACACCATGTGCGCGGAGACGTCGTACAGCTGACCGGTGCGGGAGTCGACGCGGGTGAGCGCCGACTCGTAGTCCAGCAGCAGCGCCTCGTGCGAGGAGTAGAACTCGACCGTCTTGAACTCCTCCGGGTCGGTGCCGCAGGCCCGCATGAAGTTCAGCGCGTTGTCGATCTCCCGGGCGAGCTGCTCGTAGCGCTGGCCGGAGGGGGACGACTTCACGAAGTCCTGGTTCCAGGCGTGCACCTGGCGCAGGTCGGCGTAGCCGCCGGTGGTGAAGGCGCGCACCAGGTTCAGCGTCGAGGCCGACGCGTGGTACATCCGCTTCAGCCGCTCCGGGTCCGGGACGCGGGCGGCCTCGGTGAAGTCGAAGCCGTTGACGGAGTCGCCGCGGTAGGTCGGCAGCGTGACGCCGTCTCGGGTCTCGGTGGGCTTGGAGCGGGGCTTGGAGTACTGGCCGGCGATCCGGCCGACCTTCACGACCGGCACCGAGGCGGCGTACGTCAGTACGGCACCCATCTGCAGCAGCGTCTTGAGCTTGTTGCGGATGTGGTCGGCGGACACCGCGTCGAAGGCCTCGGCGCAGTCGCCGCCCTGGAGCAGGAACGCCTCTCCCTTGGCGACGGCCGCCATCCGGGCGCGCAGCTGGTCGCACTCGCCCGCGAAGACGAGCGGAGGATACGACTCGAGGTCCGCAACGACTGCGCGCAGAGCCTCAAGGTCGGGGTACTCGGGCTGCTGCGCCGCGGGCAGATCTCGCCAGGTGTTGCCAGCACTCGCGCTGGACTTAGCGTTCACGGTCACGACCTCAACATTACGGGGTCGTGTCATGGCTCCCGCGCCATGCCCAGCAAATGAGACACGGGGTACGAGGAGCGGACATGGGGTAGGGTGCGTCGCATGTTCGCGCACTCGACCCAGAACTGGTGGTGGACCGCTCATCCGGCGGCCCACTGACTGCGCGTACGCAAGACTTCGCGAAGGCCGCCCGAGGGGCGGCCTTCGGTGTTTCCGGGGTCCGTTCCTCAAGCCATCGACATCCACGGGAGAGGAACCATGGACCTGACCCAGCTCCTGCACGACCCCCGCCCCTTCGCCCTGCTGCGCCGCCGCACGCCGGGCCACGACGAGAACACCGTGGAGCTGTTCCTCGGCCCGGTCGCGTCGTACGACCGCCTCGCCGACCTCCCCGACGAGGGGCTCGCCCTGATCCCCTTCCGCCAGATCCGTGAGCGGGGCTTCGACGTCCGCGACGACGGGACACCGCTCGCGGTGCTGACGCCCGAGGAGACGCACACGCTGCCGCTGCGGGACGCGCTGGCCCAGCTCCCCGCCCATGACGTCCGGGTCGAGCGCGGCGGGTTCGACGTCGACGACGCCGAGTACGGCGAGATCGTCGGGCGGGTGCTGCGGGAGGAGATCGGGCGGGGCGAGGGCGCGAACTTCGTGATCCGGCGGACGTACGAGGGGCAGATCCCGGGATTCTCCCGCGCCGACGCGCTCGCGCTGTTCCGCCGGCTGCTGGAGGGCGAGCGGGGCGCGTACTGGACCTTCGTCGTCCACACCGGAGAAGGAAAAGGG
>NZ_WVUG01000144.1 GCF_017614965.1 Streptomyces griseorubiginosus
CCCCCGACGAGTCGAGCTCGGCGTCCTCCCCCACCCCCGCACAGTCGTACGGATCCTTCAGCCAACCGTCCGGCAGAACAACCCTGTTGTTGCCGGAGGTACGCCCCCGCGGACCGTCGGCATCGCTGGGCCACGGCTGATCGAGGTCCAACTCGTCCAGCCCGGCGCGCAGTTCATCCAGCGACGACGTGACCGCCAGCCGCCGCCGCATCGCGCTGCCGACCGCGAAGCCCTTCAGGTACCAGGCGACATGCTTGCGGAAGTCGACGACACCCTTCGACTCGTCGCCGATCCACTCGCCGAGCAGCGTGGCATGGCGCACCATGACGTCGGCGACCTCACGCAGCGACGGCCGCGCGACGTCCTCCGTACGCCCCTCGAACGCCGCCACCAGGTCCGCGAACAGCCACGGCCGCCCCAGGCAGCCCCGCCCCACGACCACCCCGTCGCACCCGGTCGCGCGCACCATCCGCAACGCGTCCCCCGCCGACCAGATGTCACCGTTACCCAGCACCGGAATCTCGGGCACATGCTCCTTGAGCCGAGCGATGGCGTCCCAGTCGGCGGTGCCCCCGTAGTGCTGCGCGGCCGTCCGCCCGTGCAGGGCGATGGACGTCACACCCTCCTCCACGGCGATACGACCGGCGTCCAGGTAGGTGATGTGGTCGTCGTCGATGCCCTTGCGCATCTTCATCGTGACCGGCAGATCCCCGGCCCCGGACACGGCTTCCCGCAGGATCGCGCGGAGCAGGTTGCGCTTGTACGGCAGCGCCGACCCACCCCCCTTGCGCGTCACCTTCGGCACCGGGCACCCGAAGTTCAGGTCGATGTGGTCGGCCAGGTCCTCCTCCGCGATCATGCGGACGGCCTTGCCGACGGTCGCGGGGTCGACGCCGTACAGCTGGATCGAACGCGGTGTCTCGCTCGCGTCGAAGTGGATGAGCTGCATGGTCTTCTCGTTGCGCTCGACCAGCGCCCGCGTCGTGATCATCTCGCTGACGAACAACCCCTTGCCACCGCTGAACTCCCGGCACAGCGTACGGAAGGGAGCATTCGTGATCCCGGCCATCGGCGCCAGGACGACGGGCGGCTGGACGGTGTGCGGGCCGATCTGCAACGGCGTGACGGTGGTCTCGGGCATTCCCCCATTGTCACGCACCCCGAGGGGTCCCCAATGTCACGCACCCCGAGGGGTACCCGAAGCAGGATCCCGGTACAGGCCATTAGTTAGCTGCACTATTAGTTAGACACACTATCGAAGCAGTCGTACGATGGGTCGCATGCCCGAGCTCAGCCAACGCCGACGCCTCCTGGTCCTCGCGATCTGCTGCATGAGCCTGCTGATCGTCAGCCTCGACGTCACCATCCTGAACGTCGCGCTCCCCTCGATCCGCGACGACCTGCACGCGAGCACGTCCGGCCTGCAGTGGACGATCGACGCCTACACCCTGGTCCTCGCCTCGCTGCTGATGCTCTCCGGCTCGACGGCGGACCGGATCGGCCGCAGGCGCGTCTTCATGACCGGCCTGGTCGTGTTCATCGCCGGCTCGGTCCTGTGCTCGCTCGCGCCGAGCCTCGACGCACTGATCGCCTTCCGGGTGATCCAGGCGGTCGGCGGCTCGATGCTCAACCCGGTCGCCATGTCGATCATCACCAACACCTTCACGGACCCCCGGGAGCGCGCCCGCGCGATCGGCGTGTGGGGCGCGGTCGTCGGCATATCGTTCGCCGCGGGACCGCTGATCGGCGGTCTGCTCGTGCAGTCGGTGGGCTGGCGCTCGATCTTCTGGATCAACCTGCCGGTGGGGCTCGCGGCACTGCTGCTCACCCTGACGTTCGTCCCCGAGTCCCGCGCCCCCAAGGGCCGCCGCCCCGACCCCGTCGGACAGCTGCTGGTCATCGCGCTGTTCGCCGGACTGACGTACGCGATCATCCAGGCACCTGAGTCCGGCTTCGGCTCGGTGCTGCCGTTCGCGGTCGTCGCGCTGGCGGCCCTCCTCGGGCTCCTGTGGTACGAGCCCCGTCGCGACGAACCCCTCATCGACCTGCGGTTCTTCCGTTCGCCGCCGTTCAGCGGGGCGACGGTGACAGCGATCAGCGCGTTCGCGTCGCTGGGCGGCTTCCTCTTCCTCTCGACGCTGTACCTGCAGAACGTACGAGGGCTGGACGCGCTGCACGCGGGCATGTGGATGCTGCCGATCGCCCTGCCGATCATGCTGTGCGCGCCGCTCTCGGGCCGTCTGGTGGGCAACCGCGGTCCGCGGCTGCCGCTGCTGGTCGCCGGAGCGGCGATGACGGCGAGCGCGCTGCTGTTCGCGGCGTTCCAGGCGGAGACGTCCGACGTCACGCTGTTCCTCGGATACGTGCTGTTCGGCGTCGGATTCGGCTTCATCAACGCGCCGATCACCAACACGGCGGTCTCGGGGATGCCGCGGGCTCAGGCGGGCGTCGCGGCGGCCGTGGCCTCCACGAGCCGCCAGCTGGGGCAGACGCTGGGGGTCGCCGTCATCGGGGCGGTGCTGGCGTCCGGGGTCGGATCGTCGTCGTACAAGGAGGCGTTCGTCTCCGCGTCGGTACCGGCGTGGTGGATCGTCGTCGGATGCGGGGTCGCCGTGTTCGTCCTCGGGGCGCTGACCACCGGCCGGCGGGCCCGACGGGCCGCGGCCCGGGTGGCCGACCAGCTGGAGTCGGTCGAGGTACGCGAAGCGGCGGGCGTGAACGCGTAGGCGTAGCGGCGGTCAGCGGGCGCCCGCCCGCTCCAGGGCGAGTGCGTGGAGCTTCTCCAGTCGCTCCCTCGACTCCTCGTCCGCCGGGGCGTACGTCACGATGCGCGGGCCCAGTTCGGGGCCGAGCCACAGATCGGTGTGGTCGACGCTGATCCGCCCGACGTACCGGTTGTCGAACTCCTTGCGCTTGGTGCGGTGGGCCTGCACCTCGTGCCGCTCCCAGTTCTCACGGAACTCCGCCGACTCCGCGCGCAGCCGCTTGAGCAGCATCTTCCAGGCGGGCTCGGCGAGATGCGCGGCCATCGTGGCCCGGAACCGGGCGGCCATCAGCCGCTGGGTGTCCCGAAGGTGCACGATCGAGGAGCGCCACTCCTCGTGCGTGTAGGACAGGACCAGGCAGTTGCGGTCCTCGGGCGGCACCGCGTCGAGGTCGCACAGCAGCAGGCCGTAGGTCCGGTTGTAGGCGAGGATGTCGTACCGGCTGTTCTGCACACAGGCCGGGACCGGCTCCAGGTGCTCCAGGACGGCCCGCACCCCGGGGGTGATCGACGGGCACGTGGTGGTCGGCGTCGGGTCGGTCTGTCCGGCCAGCTGGAAGAGGTGCGCGCGCTCGCTGGGGTCGAGGAAGAGGGTGCGGGCCAGGGCGTCCAGTACCTGGACGGAGACCTGGATGTCCCTCGCCTGTTCGAGCCACGTGTACCAGGTGACGCCGACCGAGGCGAGCTGCGCGACCTCCTCGCGGCGCAGCCCCGGGGTGCGGCGCCGGGTGCCGCGGGGCAGCCCGACCTGCTCGGGGGTGATGTGCTCGCGGCGGTGGCGCAGGAAGGCGGCCAGCTCGTGCCGCCGTATCGCTGCCGCCGAGGTCTCCGAGGGCGTCTCCTGGGCCATGGTCGTCATACTCCCAGCCTGCCGCCTCACGCATCCTGTTGCCAGGTACTCCTTCTACCAGGATAAGAAGACTCTGGTACCCGTCTGAGCGCGGGCGCACGCTCGAGGCGTGACCGAAACCATCACTTCACGCACCGTCCGATCCCCGGTGGCGCCACCGGCGCTCAGCGGCCTCGGGCTCTTCACCGTGCTGCTGGCAGCGGCACTTCCCCTCATCGACTTCTTCATCGTCAACGTCGCCCTGCCCACCATCGGCCAGGACCTGCACGCGAGCGAGTCCGTGCTGGAACTGGTCGTCGCCGGGTACGGGCTCGCGTACGCCGTCCTGCTCGTCCTCGGCGGACGGCTCGGCGACCTGTTCGGCCGGCGCCGTCTCTTCCTCGGCGGCATGGCGGCCTTCGGCCTGACCTCGCTGGCCTGCGGTCTCGCGCCGAGCGCCTGGACGCTGGTCGCGGCGCGGGTCGCGCAGGGCGCGGCGGCCGCCGCGATGCTGCCGCAGGTCCTCGCCACCATCCAGGCGGCCACCGCCGGGCCCCGCCGGGCCAGGGCCATGGGCCTGTACGGCGCCACGGCCGGCCTGTCGATGGTCGCCGGGCAGATCCTCGGCGGCGTCCTGGTGGCGGCCGACGTCTGGGGCACCGGCTGGCGCTCGGTGTTCCTGGTGAACGTCCCGGTCGTCGTCCTGGGCCTGGTCCTGGCGGCCCGGGGCGTGCCCGAGACCCGCTCCCAGCACCCCGAGCCGGTCGACGGCCCCGGCACCGTCCTGCTCACCGCCTCACTGCTCGCCCTGCTGGCCCCGCTCACCGAGGGCCGCACGGCCGGCTGGCCGCTGTGGACCTGGCTGTCGCTGGCGGCGTTCCCCTTCGTCGCGGCGGCGTTCTACGCGGTGGAGCGCCGGGCCGACCGCCGGGGCCGTACGCCCCTGGTCCCGCCGAGCCTGTTCCGGCTGACCTCGCTGCGCCGCGGTCTGGTGATGATCGTGCCGTTCTCGGTCGGCTTCAGCGGCTTCATGTTCGTCATCGCGGTGGCGCTGCAGCGCGGTGCGGGGCTGGGCCCGGTCCCGGCGGGGCTGGCGCTCGCGCCGATGGCCGTCGTGTTCTTCTTCGTCTCGCTGGCCGGTCCCCGGCTGGTCGCGCGGTACGGCACCCGGGTCGTGACGGCCGGCGGGCTGCTGCAGGGGGTCGGCGTGGGGCTGATGGCGCTGGCGGCCTGGCGGTCCTGGCCGGACCTCGGCTTCGTCGAACTGCTTCCCGGCGCGGCCCTCGCGGGTGCCGGGCAGGCGCTCCAACTCCCCATCGTCTTCCGGGTCGTGCTCTCCGAGGTGGAGCCCGCGCGGGCCGGCGTCGGCAGCGGCGTGATGATGACGACCCAGCAGTCGGCCCTGGCCCTCGGGGTGGCCGCGCTCGGCACCCTGTTCCTGTCCCTGGTCCCGGCCCTGGGCATGCGCGACGCCCTGGTCACCACGCTCCTGGCCCAACTGGGCTGCGTCGCCCTGACCTGCCTGCTGAGCCTGCGCCTGCCGCGCACCATCGGCTGACGCAGATGTGAGGAAAGGCCACAGCTCGGTCAACTCATCGTGGAAGGCCCCCTGTTGATGTTGGTCTTGCTGCACACTCCTGTGGCGGAGGCGAGACATCATGCTGGAGATCAACACGAGCAAGGTGAGCCGCTGGGACCAGCACGGACGGGAACACGTCGTCCACGTGCGGCGCACCGGAGTACAGCGCACCATCAGATGCGACACCTGCGGCTGGCGCCAGGGCGCCCAGTTCCTGCCCTGGCTGAAGGCGGAGGAACACCTGGCCGAGGCGCACCAGGCGACCGTGGACCCGTCGGACGCGTAGGGCCGTACCAGCGATGAGTTTCCGGCGTGCCGCCAGTCGTAGGCCGTACGACCGACTCGCACCGGAAGGCGACCCATGAGCGCTCTGTACGACACCCTGCGACGCCATGTCGACCGAGGAGCGGTGCCGGGCGCCGTGGGGCTGGTGGCCCGCGGTGCCGATGTGGAGGTGGTGGCCGTCGGTTCGGTGGACGCCGGCGGCACCGCTCCGATGGCCCGCGACTCGATCTTCCGTATCGCCTCCATCACCAAGCCGATCACCGCGGCGGCCGTGCTGATGCTGGTCGAGGACGGCCTGCTCGCGCTGGACGCGCCGGTCGAGGAGTGGCTGCCGGAACTGGCGAAGCCGCTGGTGGTGCGGACGCCGGAGGCCCCTGTCGAGGACGTGGTGCCGGCCGCCCGTCCCATCACCGTCGAGGACCTGCTCAGCTCCCGCACCGGCTGGGGCTTCCCCTCCGACTTCACCCTCCCCGCCGTCCAGGCGCTGTTCGAGGTGCAGAAGGACGGCCGTCACCTCCAGGACTGGCCGGACCACGACACCTGGCTCCGCCCTCTCGCGCAGGTGCCGATGCTGTACCAACCGGGCGAGTCCTGGCTCTACGGCACCTCCTCCGACCTCCAGGGCATCCTGATCGCGCGGGCGTCGGGCCGCAGCCTGGCGGAGTTCCTGGCCGAGCGGATCTTCGAGCCGCTGGGCATGACGGACACGGCGTTCGAGGTGCCGGCCACCAAGCGGCACCGCTTCACGACGGCCTACGACCCGGCTCCCGACGGCACGCTGGGGGTGTCGGACACTCCGGACGGCGAGTTCGCCCACGCCCCGCGCTTCCTGTCCGGCGGCGGAGGCCTGGCCTCCACGGCCGACGACTGGCTGGCCTTCGCCCGCATGCTCCTCGACGCGGGCGGCGGCCTGCTCAGCCCCACCTCGGTCAGCCGGATGACCACCAACCACCTCACGGCCGAACAGCGCGAGCGCGTCACCCTCTTCCTGGAGGGCCAGGGCTGGGGGTACGGCGGCCAGGTCGACGTGACCCCGGCCGACCCCTGGAACGTCCCGGGCCGTTACGGCTGGGTCGGCGGATCCGGCACCGCGGCCCAGATCGTCCCGCAGACCGGCACGGTCTCGGTCCTGCTGACCCAGGTGGCGATGACCGGCCCGACACCGACCCCGCTCATGCGGGACTTCTGGCGGTGCGTGGCCGGAGTCTAGGCTCCGGGGCCCTTCAGGCCGTGTACGCACAGGTCGACCAGTGCCTCGAACTCCGCCTGCGCGCCCGGCCGTTCCCACTCCTTGGCGTAACAGGGGTCGTGGAAGCGGCCGGTGGCCTGGAAGAGGGCGAGGGCGGTGGTCGCCGGGTCCTCGGCGGTGAAGACGCCCGCGTCGACGCCGGCCCGCACCAGTTCCGTCAACTGGCCGGTCAGCTCGGCGAGATGGGTGCCGACGGCCCCGCCGTTCTCACCGGTGAGGACCGTGTACGTGGCGAACAGCTCCGGGTCGGCGCCCGCCTTGCGGCGCTTGGCGGCGAACAGGGCGGCGAGCCACGCCCGCACCCGCTCCTCCGGGCCCCGGCCGGTGTCCGCGACGATGCCGGCCAGCACCTCGGTCGTGCGGTCCAGCCAGCGCTTCGTCACGGCTTCCCGCAGCGCCGCCTTGGTGCGGAAGTGCCGGTAGACGCTGCCATGGCTGACGCCGAGCGCGCGGGCCACGTCCACCACGGTGGCCTTGGCGGGGCCGTAGCGGCGCAGCACCTCCTCGGTCGCTTCGAGGATGCGCTCGGCGGTCAGGGTCTCGGGAGACGGTGCCATGGCTAGACGGTACCCGGCGCCGTGATCAGCGCTCGCTGTCGAGCATCGCCATCTGCGCGGGGGCGTACCGTTCGCCGGCGGCCGCGTCCGCCGGCACGGCGGTCTCGATGGCGGCGAGGTCGGCCGCGTCCAGGGTCACCTCCACGGCGCCCAGCGCCTCGGCGAGCCGCTCCCGGGTGCGGGCGCCGATCAGCGGCACGATGTCCTCGCCCCGGGACAGCGCCCAGGCGATGACGATCTGCGCGACGGAGACGCCCTTCTGTTCCGCGATCTTGCGCAGGGACTCGACCAGCGTGAGGTTGTGCCGCAGGTTCTCGCCCTGGAAGCGGGGGGTGTGGGCGCGGAAGTCAGCAGCGGCGAAGCTCTGGTCCGCCGAGACATGGCCGGAGATCAGTCCACGGGCGAGCACGCCGTACGCGGTGACGGCGATGCCCAGCTCACGCAGTGTGGGCAGGATCTCCCGCTCGGGGCCGCGGGAGATGAGCGAGTACTCGATCTGGAGGTCGGCGATCGGAGCGGTGGCGGCGGCCCGGCGGATGGTCTCCGCGCCGACCTCGCTCAGCCCGATGTGCCGGACGTACCCCGCCTCGACGAGTTCGGCGATCGCGCCGACGGTCTCCTCGATCGGCACGGCCGGGTCGAGCCGGGCGGGGCGGTAGACGTCGATGTGGTCGACGCCGAGGCGTTGGAGGGAGTAGGCGGCCCAGGTCTTCACGGCGGCGGGCCGAGCGTCGTAGCCGAGCCAGGTGCCGTCCGGGGTGCGCTGGGCGCCGAACTTCACACTGATCAGGGCGTTCTCCCGCAGGGCGGCGGGGGCGGTGCGCAGGGCCTCGCTGATCAGCAGTTCGTTGTGGCCCATGCCGTAGAAGTCGCCGGTGTCGAGCAGGGTCACGCCGGCCTCCAGGGCGGCGTGGATGGTGGCGATGGACTCGGCACGGTCCGAGTCCCCGTACATGCCGGACATGCCCATGCAGCCGAGGCCGAGGGCGGAGACCAGGGGGCCGGTGGTTCCAAGGTTTCGGGTTCGCAGCGTCATACGACCACCCTCACATAACAGCTGACAGATTTCAATATCTGTCAGTCAATACCTCGCCACCTCGCCACCTCGAACTGGTCCAGACCTATTGACGAAAGGTCTGGACCGTTGCACTGTCATGCCTACGACACCTCACCGCACCCCCACCGGGAGGCCCGTATGCTCCGCCGCACCCTGGCCCTGCTCACCACCGCCCTCGCGACCGCGGCACTCACCCAGCTCCCCCTGGCGCCCGCCGCCTCGGCCGCCGACACCTGCGCGGTGAAGTCGCGGCCCGCCGGCAAGGTCCTGCAGGGCTACTGGGAGAACTGGGACGGCTCCGCCAACGGCGTCCACCCGCCCTTCGGCTGGACGCCGATCACCGACTCCCGAATCGCCGCCCACGGCTACAACGTGATCAACGCGGCCTTCCCCGTGATCCGTTCCGACGGCACGGCCCTGTGGGAGGACGGCATGGACGCGGGCGTGAAGGTGGCGACCCCCGCGGAGATGTGCGCGGCGAAGGCGTCCGGGCAGACGATCCTGCTGTCGATCGGCGGCGCCGCGGCCGGCATCGACCTCAGCTCGCGGACGGTGGCCGACCGCTTCGTGGCGACGATCGTGCCGATCCTGAAGAAGTACAACTTCGACGGCATCGACATCGACATCGAGACGGGCCTGGTCGGCAGCGGCAGCATCACCCAGCTCTCCGCCTCCCAGGCCAACCTGATCCGCGTCATCGACGGGGTGCTGGCGAAGATGCCGTCCAACTTCGGCCTGACGATGGCCCCGGAGACGGCCTACGTCACCGGCGGCAGCATCACCTACGGCTCCATCTGGGGCGCCTACCTGCCGATCATCAAGAAGTACGCCGACAACGGCCGTCTGTGGTGGCTGAACATGCAGTACTACAACGGCAGCATGTACGGCTGCTCAGGCGACTCCTACTCGGCCGGCACGGTCGCGGGCTTCACCGCCCAGACGGACTGCCTCAACAAGGGCCTGACCGTGCAGGGCACGACGGTGAAGGTGCCGTACGACAAGCAGGTCCCGGGCCTGCCCGCCCAGTCCGGCGCGGGTGGCGGCTACATGTCGCCCTCCCTGGTCTCCCAGGCCTGGAAGCACTACGGCAGCTCGCTCAAGGGCCTGATGACCTGGTCGATCAACTGGGACGGCTCGAAGAACTGGACCTTCGGCAACAACGTGAAGTCGCTGCAGGGCCGCTAACGCGCCGTCAGCGCCAGCTTCGCGCCCAGCGCCACGAAGGACCCCGCGAAGCTCCGCCGCAGCCACGTCATCACCCGCGGCCGTGAGGTGACGTGGCTGCGGACCGAGGCGGCCAGCACCCCGTAGAGGGCGAAGACGACGAACGTCGCCAGCATGAACACACCGCTCAGGCCCAGCATGGCCGGCAGGGCGTGCGGGGCGGCCGGGTCCACGAACTGTGGCAGGAACGCGAAGAAGAAGATCGTCAGCTTCGGGTTGAGCAGATTGATCAGCACCCCCCGCACGATCACGCGCCCCGCGGAGCGCGGCGTGGCCCCCTCGTCGACGTCGATGGCGCGCCGGTCCCGCAGGGTCGCCCAGGCCATGTACAGCAGATAGCCGACTCCGGCGTACTTGACGACCTGGAAGGCCGCGGCGCTCGCGTTCAGCAGGGCCGCGAGCCCGGTCACGGTGGCCAGCACGTGCGGCACGATGCCGAGCGTGCACGCGAAGGCGGCGACCACGCTCGCCCGCCGGCCGTGCGACAGCCCGGCGGCGAGGGTGTAGACGACGCCGGTGCCGGGGGTGGCGACGACGACCAGGGTGGTGAGGAGGAAGGCGAGACTCATGGGTCCAGCCTGGTGACGGAGCGGCCCCCGATACAGGGCCAATGCGAGACCTGTATCGGGGGCCACGGACGAACTCCGGGACGCTGGGGCCACCCTGCGGGCTGCCCCGCGTCGGCGGCTACGCGCCGACCAGACGACCGGCCAGGTAGCCCTCGATCTGGTCCAGCGACACGCGCTCCTGCTTCATCGAGTCCCGCTCGCGCACCGTCACCGCGTTGTCCTCGAGGGTGTCGAAGTCGACCGTCACGCAGTACGGCGTGCCGATCTCGTCCTGGCGGCGGTAGCGGCGGCCGATGGCGCCGGCGTCGTCGAACTCGATGTTCCAGTGCTGCCGCAGGGCCTGGGCGAGGCCCTTGGCCTTCGGGGACAGCTCGGGGTTGCGGGAGAGCGGGAGCACCGCGACCTTGACCGGGGCCAGCCGGTGGTCGAGGCGCAGCACCGTGCGCTTCTCCAGCTTGCCCTTGGCGTTGGGGGCCTCGTCCTCGACGTAGGCGTCGAGCAGGAACGCCAGCATCGCGCGGCCGACACCGGCCGCGGGCTCGATGACGTACGGCGTCCAGCGCTCCTGGGCCTCCTGGTCGTAGTAGACGAGGTCCTGGCCGGAGGCCTTGGAGTGGGCCGTGAGGTCGTAGTCGGTGCGGTTGGCCACACCCTCGAGCTCGCCCCACTCGTTGCCGCCGAACTGGAAGCGGTACTCGATGTCAGCGGTGCGCTTGGAGTAGTGGGAGAGCTTCTCCTTCGGGTGCTCGTACCACCGCATGTTCTCCTCGCGCAGGCCGAGACCGGTGTACCAGTTCCAGCGCTGCTCCATCCAGTACTCCTGCCACTTCTCGTCCTCGCCCGGCTTGACGAAGAACTCCATCTCCATCTGCTCGAACTCGCGGGTGCGGAAGATGAAGTTGCCGGGCGTGATCTCGTTGCGGAAGGACTTGCCCATCTGCGCGATGCCGAACGGCGGCTTCTTGCGGGCGGCGGTCTGCACCAGGGCGAAGTTGGTGAAGATGCCCTGCGCGGTCTCGGGGCGCAGGTAGGCGATGGAGCCGCTGTCCTGGGTGGGGCCGAGGTGCGTGGAGAGCAGGCCCGAGAACTGCTTGGGCTCGGTGAACTGGCCCTTGTTGCCGCAGTTGGGGCAGTTGACGTCGGCCAGGCCGTTCTCCGGGAGGCGGCCGTGCTTGGCCTCGTAGGCCTCCTCCAGGTGGTCGGCGCGGAACCGCTTGTGACAGGAGGTGCACTCGGTCAGCGGGTCCGTGAAGGTGGCGACGTGGCCGGAGGCGACCCAGACCTCGGGGGCCAGGATCACGGACGAGTCGAGACCGACCACGTCCTCGCGCGACGTCACCATGTAGCGCCACCACTGGCGCTTCAGGTTCTCCTTGAGCTCGACACCCAGCGGTCCGTAGTCCCAGGCGGCGCGCTGGCCGCCGTAGATCTCACTGCAGGGGAATACGAAGCCACGGCGCTTGCTCAGGCTGACGATGGTGTCGATCTTGTCGGCGGCCACGGTGCTCTCTTCATTACGACGACGGGCGACGAAGCGAGACGCTTCAGAGCGAATGCTTCAGGGTACCGGCGGGGGCTCCCCCTCAATCAAATCGGTTCCGGTCGGATCGTTTGTTGACAACGGTTTCCATCTCCGATGAAAATGACTGTCATGAACGTACGACGACAGCACATAACCGGCGTGGCCGTGGCGGCCGTCACCGCCCTCGGCCTCTCCACCCTCTCGGCCTGCTCCTCCGACAGTGCCGCCGCGGCCGGCGACGGCAGGTTCGACGTCGTCGCGTCGTTCTATCCGATGGCCTTCCTCGCCGAGGAGATCGGCGGCGCCCACGTCCATGTCACCAGCCTCACCCAGCCCGGCCAGGAGCCGCACGACCTGGAGATCAGCGCGAAGCAGACCGCGCAGCTGCAGGAGTCCGACGCGGTGCTCTACCTGAAGAACCTCCAGCCCTCCGTCGACGACGCCGTGGCCCAGTCCGACGTGAGGACGAAGATCGACGCCGCCTCCCTCACCTCGCTGGAGAAGCACGGCAACGAGGTCGGCGGCCACGCGGCCTCCCACGACGACTCCGAGAACGAGGATCTGGCCGGCCTCGACCCGCACATCTGGCTCGACCCGGTGCGCTACGCCCAGGTCGCCGAGGGAGTGGGCGCCGCCTTCGAGAAGGCCGACCCGAAGAACGCGGCCGACTACAAGAAGAACACCGCGGCCCTGGTGCAGAAGCTCGACGAGCTGAACAAGCGGTTCGAGGACGGGCTCGCGCACACCAAGTCCAAGGTCTTCATCACCACTCACGCCGCCTTCGGCTACCTCGCCGAGCGCTACGGCCTGACCGAGGAGGCCATCAACGGCCTCGACCCCGAGTCCGAGCCGAGCGCGGCACGCGTACGCGCCCTGGAGCGGATGGCGAAGGCCGACCACGTCACCACGGTCTTCTACGAGACCCTCGTCAGCGACAAGACCGCGAAGACCATCGCCTCCGACGCCGGCCTGAGGACGGACGTCCTGGACCCGATCGAGGGCATCACCGCCAAGTCCCGCGGCAAGGACTACTTCTCCGTGCAGGAGGCCAACCTCAAGGCGCTGCAGACGGCCCTGGGGACGAAGTGACACCCAAGGACGCGGAGGACGGCATGACCGAACCCGTCATATCCCTGCGGGGCGTCAGCGCCGAGCTGGCCGCGCGCCCCGTCCTGCGCGGCATCGACCTCACCGTGGCACGCGGGGAGGTCGTCGCGCTGCTCGGCGCCAACGGCTCCGGCAAGTCGACGGCGGTCCGGACGATCATCGGCCAGGTGCCGGTGAGCGCCGGGGAGATCGAGCTGTTCGGGACACCGAGGAGGCGGTTCCGGGACTGGGCGCGCGTGGGGTACGTACCGCAGCGCACCACGGCCGCGGGCGGTGTCCCGGCCACCGTCACCGAGGTCGTCTCCTCGGGACGGCTCTCCCGGGCCCGCTTCGGCGTCCTGCGCAGGGCGGACCACGCGGCCGTGCGCCGGGCGCTGGAACTGGTCGGGATGGCGGACCGGGCCAAGGACTCCGTGAACGCCCTCTCCGGCGGCCAGCACCAGCGCGTGCTGATCGCCCGCGCGCTCGCCGCCGAACCCGAACTGCTGATCATGGACGAGCCGATGGCGGGCGTGGACCTGGCGAGCCAGGAGGTGCTGGCGCGGACGCTCAGGGAGCAGGTGGCGGCCGGTTCGACCGTCCTGCTCGTCCTGCACGAACTCGGGCCGCTGGAGCCGCTGATCGACCGCGCGGTCGTGCTCCGCGACGGCTGCGTGACGCACGACGGACCGCCGCCGCCCGCGCTCGGGCAGCACGCCCTTCCCGGCCACGACCACGTACATCCCCACGGGCCGATCCGCACGGGGCTGCTGAGCTGATGGGACTGTGATGGACTTCCTCGACTACGCCTTCATGCAGCGAGCCCTGCTCGCCGCCGTCCTGGTCGGCGTCACGGCCCCGGCGATCGGCATCTACCTCGTCCAGCGCCGCCAGGCCCTGATGGGCGACGGCATCGGGCATGTCGCGATGACGGGTGTCGGCCTCGGCTTCCTGCTCTCGGCCTCCCCCGTGTGGATGGCGACCCTCACGTCCGTGCTGGGCGCGATCCTCATGGAGCTCATCCGCTGGTACGGCCGCACCCGTGGCGACATCGCCCTCGCCATGCTCTTCTACGGCGGTATGGCGGGCGGGGTGATGTTCATCAACCTCGCGCCCGGCGGCTCCAACGCGAACCTGACGTCGTACCTCTTCGGCTCGCTCTCGACGGTCTCGCAGTCGGACGTGACGGCGATCTGTCTGCTGGCGGGCTTCGTCGTGCTGGTCACCCTCGGTCTGCGCCGGCAGCTGTTCGCGGTGAGCCAGGACGAGGAGTTCGCGCGGGTGACGGGGCTGCCGGTGCGGGCGCTGAACCTGCTCACCGCCGTCACGGCGGCCGTGACGGTGACGGTCGCGATGCGGGTGGTGGGACTGCTGCTGGTCAGCGCGCTGATGGTGGTGCCGGTCGCCGCGGCCCAGCAGCTCAGCCGGAGCTTCGCGGCCACCTTCGCGATCGCGGTGGCCATCGGGGTGTCCGTGACCCTCGGCGGCACGATCACCTCGTACTACCAGGACGTGCCGCCCGGGGCGACGATCGTGCTGCTGACCATCGCGGCCTTCGTCCTGCTGACCGCCCTCGCCGCCCCTCTCGCCCGCCGCCGCGCCCGTGCGGCCGCCGGGGGGTTGCCCGCCGGCGACCCCGTGGAGTGCGCGATTCCGGCCAGTCGGGAGGCCGGGGGGAAGGTCGGCGTCTGACCGCCCACAGCCCGGGCTGGCACAATGACCGGGCAGGCGCAGACGCGATGCTCGTGAAGGAGGAACCGGTGACGACCGCTGGACCGCCCGTGAAGGGCCGTGCCACCCGGCAGCGGGCCGCCGTGGCGGCGGCCCTGGACGAGGTCGACGAGTTCCGCAGCGCGCAGGAGCTTCACGACATGCTCAAGCACAAGGGCGACTCGGTCGGCCTCACCACGGTCTACCGCACGCTCCAGTCCCTCGCCGACGCCGGTGAGGTCGACGTCCTGCGCACCTCCGACGGCGAGTCGGTCTACCGCCGCTGCTCGACCGGCGAGCACCACCACCACCTGGTCTGCCGCATCTGCGGCAAGGCGGTGGAGGTGGAGGGCCCCGCGGTCGAGAAATGGGCGGAGGCCATCGCCGCCGAACACGGCTACGTCAACGTGGCCCACACGGTCGAGATCTTCGGCACCTGCGCGGACTGCGCCGAGGCGTCGAGGAACTGAGGGCTCAGACCCGGGTCAGGTTGCGGTCGAGGATCTCCCGCAGCCTGTCCACATCGGCGGGATCCTTCAGGCCGCGCTTGGGCAGCACGGTGAAGCAGCTGGCGTTCTTGTCGTCGCTGTAGGTGAAGAACGCCTCCGGCGTCTCCCGGTAGCGGGGCTGCGCGGCCCACTGGAGAGAGGTCGTGCTGTTGTCGTTGGCCATCGTCAGCCCGCCGTCCGCCACGGCCACGCGGTAGGTGCCGTTGCGGTTCGCCAGCTTGAGGAACGCGCGGGCCTGGAGGCGGGGCACCAGGAGCAGCAGAACCCCGACCACGGGCAGCCAGACCATCATGAACCAGTCGGGCTTCTCACTGCCCGCCACCGCGAGCCCGGCGTTCAGCACGAAGGCGAACGCCACGAGACCGAGCGCCCATCTCCGCATCCACCCCCGCCGCTTCAGCCGAAGGCGCTCCCGCAGCACTCCGGTGAAATCCCCTATGACGTGCTGATACACCAGCTCGATCACGCCCTGTTCGGCGTCCCGCCCCATGTCCATGGAGCGGGATGGTACAGGCGCTCGGCATCGGCCAGGTGATCGACATCAGTCGCGGCAGTGCTTCACGACGTGGTGTCGTCGCCCCTCATCGCCGCCTCCATGGCGAGCAGTTCCTCGTTCGGCACGGCGCCGCCGAAGCGGCGGTCGCGGGAGGCGAACTCCACGCAGGCCCGCCACAGGTCACGGCGGTCGAAGTCCGGCCAGAGCACGTCCTGGAAGACCATCTCGGCGTAGGCGCTCTGCCAGAGCAGGTAGTTGGAGGTGCGCTGCTCGCCGCTGGGCCGCAGGAACAGGTCCACGTCCGGCATGTCCGGGTAGTACAGGTACTTGGCGAGGGTCTTCTCGGTGACCTTCGACGGGTCCAGCCGGCCGGCCTTCACGTCCTCGGCGAGGGCCTGCGCGGCGTCCGCGATCTCGGCCCGGCCGCCGTAGTTCATGCAGAAGTACAGCGTCAGCCGGTCGTTGTCCTTCGTCTGTTCCTGGGCGACCTGGAGCTCCTTGGCGACCGACTTCCACAGCTTGGGCATCCGGCCCACCCAGCGCACCCGGACGCCGAGTTCGTCGAGCGTGTCCCGGCTCTTGCGGATGAAGTCGCGGTTGAAGTTCATCAGGAAGCGGACCTCGTCGGGCGAGCGCTTCCAGTTCTCGGTGGAGAAGGCGTACAGCGAGATGCTGCCGACGCCCATCTCGATCGCGCCCTGCAGCACGTCCACCACGCGCTCGGCGCCGACCTTGTGGCCCTCGGTGCGGGGCAGTCCGCGCTGCTTGGCCCAGCGGCCGTTCCCGTCCATGACGATCGCCACATGGTTCGGGACCAGCTCACCCGGGAGCTTCGGCGCGCGGGCACCCGACGGGTGCGGCTCCGGCGCCTTGTACTCGCGACGCCGGCTTCCCAGGATCCCGCGTACGACCATGTGCTTCTCGTCTCCTCTTACCGCTTACTTCTCTACGTAACGAAGCGAACGCAGTCCGCGTTCCAGATGCCAGTGCAGATACGCGGACACCAGCCCGCTCCCCTCCCGGACGTACCGCGGCTCGCACGCGTCCGCGGTCTCCCAGTCTCCCGTAAGCAGCGCGCCGAGGAGGTCCAGGGTCTGCGGAGACGGTACGACACTGCCGGCCACCCGGCAGTCGGCGCAGATCGAGCCGCCGGAGGCGACGGAGAAGAACCGGTTCGGCCCGGGCAGCCCGCACTTGGCGCAGTCGCTGAAGCTGGGCGCGTAGCCGTTGACGGCGAGGGAGCGCAGCAGGAAGGCGTCGAGGACGAGGTGCGGGGCGTGCTCGCCGCGGGCCAGCGTCCGCAGGGCGCCGACGAGCAACAGGTACTGCTGGACCGCCGGCTCGCCCTCGTGGTCGGTGAAGCGCTCGGCGGTCTCCAGCATGGCGGTGCCCGCGGTGTAGCGGGCGTAGTCGCTCACGATCCCCCCGCCGTAGGGGGCGATGGTCTCGCTCTGGGTGCACAGCGGCAGCCCGCGCCCCACCAGCTCGCTCCCCCGCGCGAAGAACTGCACGTCGACATGGGAGAAGGGTTCGAGCCGCGCCCCGAACTTCGACTTGGTCCGCCGCACACCGCGGGCCACGGCCCGCACCCGCCCGTGCCCGCGCGTGAGCAGCGTGATGATGCGGTCCGCCTCACCGAGCTTCTGGGTGCGCAGCACGATGCCGTCGTCGCGGAACAGGCTCATGGGCCCCATTCTCGCCCACCGCGGGGGCCTCCCGCACAGCCCCCGGATCGGCGTCCCACTCCTTCCCACCGCCGAAGGGTCTCAGCTGGACGTACGGCCCCTCATGGCCCATCACGATCCCGGCCTTCCCGGTACGCGTGTCCACGACATGACTGCCGACCGGTGGTTTGGGGGGCTTCATTTCCTCTCCTTAACGACCGTAAAAAAAGCGACTCGGAATTCCGGGCGGAGGTGAGACCCGGCACTCCAGCGTGCTTCCCCTTTCTTTTTTGATTTCACGCTTTTGCTGCCGATAACGGCGTACGGCCCCTAAAATCGGCAGGAGTCTGCGCACTTCACGCGTCTGACGGAGGGACAGCGGGACAGCGGAATTCACCGGGGCCGTACGGACACCAGTCCGGCCTCGTACGCCAGGATGACAAGCTGGACGCGGTCCCGTGCGTCGAGTTTGGTCAGCAGACGGGTGAGGTAGGTCTTCGCCGTCGCGACGCTGATGCACAGCTCGGCCGCGATCTCCGTGTTGGACAGGCCGGAGCCGACCAGGGTGAGGACCTCGCGTTCGCGGTCCGTGATGCCGGTCAGTTCCCGGTGGCCGACGGCCGGTTCGGGGCGTGCGGCGAAGTCGTGGATGAGGCGGCGGGTCACGCTCGGCGCGATCAGCGCGTCACCGGCCGCCACGACCCGTACCGCGCCGATGATGTCGTCCAGCCCCATGTCCTTGACCAGGAAGCCGGACGCGCCGGCCCGGAGGGCGCCGTAGACGTGGTCGTCGTCGTCGAAGGTGGTCAGGACGACCACCCGGGCGTCGGAGCCGGAGGCGGTGATGCGGCGGGTGGCCTCGATGCCGTCCATGCCCGGCATGCGGATGTCCATGACGACGACATCCGGGGCGAGTTCGGCCGTCAGCCGTACGGCCTCCGTGCCGTTCGCCGCCTCGCCGACCACCTCCACGTCATCGAGCTCGGCCATCACCATGCTCAGCGCGGTGCGGATGAGTTCCTGGTCGTCGGCGAGGACGACCCGTACCGCCCGGTCCGTCACCGCACGCCCGCCGGTACCGGCAGCCGTGCCGCGACCCGGAAACCGCCCTCGGGGCGCGGGGCCGCCGTGAACTCCCCGTGCAGCAGGGCGACCCGCTCGCGCATCCCGGCCAGGCCGAAGCCGGTGTCGGTGGAGGCGCCGTGGCCGCGGCCCTCGTCGGTGATCTCGAGGGTGAGGTCGTCTTCGGTGTAGCGCAGGGTGACCTGGCACCGGGGGGTTCCCGCGTGCCGGACCACGTTCGTCACCGACTCCTGGACGATCCGGAACGCCGACAGGTCGATCTCCGGCGGGAGCCGGCGGGGCTCGCCGAGGCGCCGTACCTCCACCCGTACTCCCGCCGCGGTCGTCGTGGCCGCCAGGCGGTCGACGTCGTCCAGGCCCGCCGGGATCGCGTCGCCGGCGCCGCCGTCGTCCGCCGCGCGCAGCGCGACCAGCATGCGGCGCAGGCCGGCCAGTGTCTCGCGGCCCTCGTTCTCCACCGCCCGCATGGCCGCGAGTGCCGCCTCGGGGCGGGTCCCGGCCACCCGGGCCGCGGCACCGGCCTGGAGGGCGATGATGCCGATGCTGTGGGCGACGGTGTCGTGCATCTCGCGGGCTATGCGCAGCCGTTCGGCGGTGACGGCCCGGTCCGCGTGCTCGGCGCTCAGGCGTTCGGCGTGCAGGCGGGACTGGCGGCTGGAGTTGCCGAGCAGCCAGGCGATGACGGTGACGAGCGCGACGGCCAGTTCGGGTCCCGTGCCGGCGACCCAGCCGCACAGCATCCGCACCGACACGTAGACGGCCAGGGTGCCGACCGCCAGGGTCAGGGCAATGAGCGCGGTGCGCCGGGCGTGGGCCGCGGCGACGAAGTACAGCGCGACGATCGTGGTGAGGTACTGCGCCATGGGGAGTTCCCCCACGCCGAGGGTGGTCGTCTCGACGACAGCGGCGAGGATCGTCCACGTCAGCGCCCGGAGCGGTCCGCGCTGCAGCAGCCCGCCGCCCCGGAAGGCCATCGCGGTGGACAGCGCCAGGAACAGCATGCCGTCCCAGCGGTAGAGCTGGACCGCCGGCCACTGGCTCGGCTCCAGTTCACCGGGCAGCCGGAACGTCGTCAGGAGCGTGAACAGCGTGCTCACGCACCACACGATCGCCGTCCAGTCACCCGGCGACAGACGCTTGAGCAGGGGCTGCGGAGGCGGCATGGCGGACATGCCGTGATCGTAGGCGGCCCCTCCCGCGCCGGTCATCGGCCCGGGGACGTACAACCACGGTCGACAGCCGGGCCGGACGAGTGTCAGCGTCCGCCCGATGCCCGGGACCAGCCGCCCGCGCGACCGTGGTCCGCATGATCGAAGTCGAACAGCTCACCAAGAGGTACGGCCCCACGACCGCCGTACGCGACCTGTCCTTCACCGTCCGCCCCGGCCATGTCACCGGCTTCCTCGGCCCGAACGGCGCGGGCAAGACCACGACCCTGCGGATGCTGCTGGGCCTCGTCGAGCCGACGTCCGGCACGGCGACGATCAGCGGCCACTCCTTCCGCCGCCATCCGCGCGGCCTGCACCACGTCGGCGCCCTCCTCGACGCGCACGACGTGCACGGCGGCCGCAGCGCGCGGGCCCATCTGCACGCGCTGGCCCGCGGCAACCGGATCCCGCGCCGCCGGGTGGACGAGGTGCTCGCCGAGGTCGGTCTCACCGACGCGGCGGCCCGGCGCCGGGTCGGCACCTTCTCGCTCGGCATGAAGCAGCGGCTGGGCATCGCGGCCGCCCTGCTCGGCGACCCGCCGGTGCTGATGTTCGACGAACCCCTCAACGGACTCGATCCGGAAGGGGTGTTGTGGGTGCGGGAGCTGTTCCGGCGGCTGGCCCACGAGGGCCGTACCGTCCTCGTCTCCAGTCACCTCATGTCCGAGATGGAGCACACCGCCGACGAACTGGTCGTCATCGGCCGGGGTGAGCTGATCGCCGCCGAGAGCCTGGCCGGCTTCGCCGCGCGCGGTACCGCGCCGACCGTGACGGTGCGCACGCCGGACGCCGGTCCGCTGGCCGCCGTACTGGAGGCGGAGGGCGCGGAGGTGGCGCCCCACGACGTGGAGACGCTGAAGGTGAGCGGGGTGAGTGCGGTGCGGGTCGGTGAGATCGCCCATGAGCACCGCTTCCTGCTCTGGGAGTTGTCGACGTCCGCCGCCTCCCTGGAGACCGCGTTCATGGAACTGACCGCCGACCGTGTCGAGTACCTCGCCGGAGACCGCCGATGACCGCGCTCGCCCCGCCCGCCGCCCGCTTCACCGACCTGCTGGCCGCCGAGTGGATCAAACTCCGTTCCCTGCGCTCCACTTACTGGGCCCTCGGTGCGAGCGCCCTGGCCCTGGTCGCCTTCAACACGAACGCGGCCCGCGCGGACTACGTCAACTACCCGCACTACGGCGGCCCGATCCACCGCGAGTTCGTCTACTGGGCGCTGCGGGACGCCTTCACCCAGGGCGCCGCCCTGATGCTGGTGCTGGCGTGCGCGGGCATCGGGGCGATCACGATCGTCGGCGAGTACGCGACGGGCCTGATCCGCACCACTTTCACCGCCGTCCCGGACCGCCGGGCGCTGGTCGCGGCGAAGGTGGCCGTGGTGACGGCGGTGATGACGCTGTACGGCGCGCTGGTCGCGGGCGTCTCCTTCGCGGCGACCCAGGCCGTTCTCGACGGCCGGGGCGCGGGCGTGTCGATCGGGTTCCCCGGCGCCTGGCGCGTGGTCGTGGCGTCGGCGCTGCTGGCACCGGTGAGCGCGCTGGTCGGCATGGGCATGGGGGCGCTGATCCGGCACAGCGCGACCACGATGGTCCTGACGACCCTCGTGCTGCTCCTGCTGCCGTCCTTCGTGACCGACACCTACCACTGGACGGCCTGCGTGCGTAACGCGCTGCCCTTCAACGCGTGGGTGCGGCTCGTCGACGTCGGATACGGCACCCAACCCTTCACCCTGGTCTCCAAGTACCCGACGACCGTCGCGGGCGGGTGGGTCGTGTTCGGGG
>NZ_WVUG01000145.1 GCF_017614965.1 Streptomyces griseorubiginosus
CAGCCACCCCCAACCAGCCACCCCCAACCAGACCGGCCGGTGCGGGATCGGTGAGCTGGTCCGGGGTGGGCGGAGCGGGCTCAGCCCTGTGCTGCTGCGACGCCTGTTGCGAAGGACGTGTCGCAGACCGGGCGGGCGTATGACTGCGCCCTCACCGGGCCGTACATCCGGGCCGCGGCGCGACCCAGGGCGCGGGCGATGGAGTAGCAGTGCCCGGCGAGCGAGGGACGCCCGTTCACGGCCTCCTGGAGGTGCGTGAGGACCACGCCCGGGTTCCTGTCCTGCAGCTCGGCCAGGAGCTGGTCCCGCAGCACGTCCTGCGGGGCCCGGTGAACCGGTGCGGCGCCCTTGGCGTCGTCGATCGCGTCGGAGGCGGTGAGCACCGAGCCGGACGGGCTTCCCGTCCAGTTGACCCGGGTGACCGCGAGGGTCCCGGACAGCACCAGAAGGACGGGCAGGACGAGGGCGAGGGTGCGGCCGACCCGGCGGGCGGGGCCCTGGCCGCGTCGCGTCTGAGGGTTAGTGGAGTGCTTCACGCGAGTGAGGGTAGCGTTCGGTACTGATTTGGCGACATTTAGTCACCGGTTCGGGGGATGAACTGGTGGCTCGTTCCGGGTACGGCGTTGACGTACACCGCTCGAAATGACCGGTCTGCCGGGGTATTTGTCGACAACGGAAAAGGCCCCGCAGCAGGTTGCGGGGCCTTTCACGTCAACCTGGGTGAATTCACCCGGGCTGGTGGTTTTGTCTGGCGTCAGCCGAGTCGGCCGTGTCAGCCGAGTCAGTCAGCCGTGTCAGCCGTGTCATCCCTCTCAGTCGGAGAGGCGCTCGCCCGTGGAGGTCGAGAACACGTGGGTCTCGCCCGGCCGGGGCACGACGTGCAGCGTGGAGCCCTTCTCCGGCACCCGGCGGCCCTCGACGCGGACGACGAGGTCCTTGGTGGTGCCGCCGACCTCGGCGGAGCCGTAGACGTAGCCGTCGGCGCCGAGCTCCTCGACGACGTTCACGGAGACCGCGAGACCGGCCGGCTTGTCCTCGGTGTCCTTCGACAGGGCGTTGGCGGCGCCGCCGTTCTCCTCGACGATGTCGAAGTGCTCGGGGCGGACGCCGACGGTGACCGTCTTGTCGCCCTTGTCCGTCGCGGCCTTCAGTGCCTCACGGTTGACCGGGACGACGCTGTTGCCGAACTTCACGCCGCCGTCGGTGATCGGGACCTCGACCAGGTTCATGGCCGGGGAGCCGATGAAGCCGGCGACGAAGAGGTTGGCCGGGCGGTCGTACATGTTGCGCGGGGAGTCGACCTGCTGGAGCAGACCGTCCTTGAGTACGGCCACGCGGTCGCCCATCGTCATGGCCTCGACCTGGTCGTGGGTGACGTAGACGGTGGTGATACCGAGACGGCGCTGCAGCGAGGCGATCTGCGTACGGGTCGACACACGGAGCTTGGCGTCGAGGTTGGACAGCGGCTCGTCCATGAGGAAGACCTGCGGCTCACGCACGATGGCGCGGCCCATGGCGACACGCTGGCGCTGACCACCGGAGAGGGCCTTCGGCTTGCGGTCCAGGTACTCGGTGAGGTCGAGGATCTTCGCGGCCTCCTCGACCTTCTTGCGGATCTCCGCCTTGTTGACGCCGGCGATCTTCAGGGCGAAGCCCATGTTGTCGGCAACGGTCATGTGCGGGTACAGCGCGTAGTTCTGGAACACCATGGCGATGTCCCGGTCCTTCGGCGGCAGGTGCGTGACGTCGCGGTCACCGATGCGGATGGCGCCGGCGTTCACGTCCTCGAGCCCGGCGAGCATGCGGAGCGAGGTGGACTTGCCGCAGCCGGACGGGCCGACCAGAACGAGGAACTCGCCGTCCTCGATCTCGATGTTCAGGCCGTCAACGGCGGGCTTCTCGGAACCCGGGTAGATCCGGGTCGCCTTGTCGAACGAGACAGTGGCCATGGTGAAAGGGCCCCCTTCTACCGGCAGGAACGTGCCGGACGATCCGTTGTAGGAAGGTGGTGGTGTAGTCCACGAGGGTGGACTGGCACAGGACGGTACCTGCCGTTCGCCCGTATGTCAGTACCTGGCGGCATGTGAACTTCGCGGAAATTTTCGACAGGGGGCCGCTGTGGCCTGGGTACACTGCACGGGCACGTCCGCGATCGCGCGGACGCAGGCCTCCTTAGCTCAGCTGGCCAGAGCAACGCACTTGTAATGCGTAGGTCGTCGGTTCGAATCCGACAGGGGGCTCTCTCCAAGCCCAGCCCAGACAACGTCTGAGCTGGGCTTTCTCGTTCAGCGGATGCGACGGCGGCGCCGCGCGCGTGCGGCTGGACTGTCCGTGGTCTCATTTCTGGTCTCAATTGACGGAGCTTCTTCAGCTGCCCCTCCGACGAGTGAGGAAGCACCGGCTGTTGACGATGTCGGCGAACAGGGCGACTGCCACCGTGCTGGCCAGAACCGCGCCCCTGGACGTCACCCGATCGGTGACCGTTCTGAAGAAGCTCACGGTTCGGGCTGCCCCTCCGGGGTCGGCATGAACGCGTCGCCCATGCGCCGCATGGCGTCCTTCGACAGGTGGGGCCTGCCCTTGACGTACCGCCGGGCCTGGCTGATCTGGGTGTGGCGCAGGATCTCCATGATCGTGGGCATGCCCACTCCGAGTTCTCTCAAGATGGTGCCTGCGGTGCGACGTGACCCAGGCCCGAGCCATGTGGCTGACCGCGGCGGGCGATCTTCGGGACGATGCCGCGCTCGCGTAGTCGACGGCGGTAGATGTCATGGTCGTAGCCCCGGCCGGCGTACAACGCGCGAGGCTTGCGCCGAGGCCGCCCCCGCTTGCCCCGCACCGGCGGTACGCCGTCGACCAGCGGCAGCAGCTGGGTGACGTCGTTGCGGTGCCCGCCGGTCAGCGATACCCGCAACGGGGTGCCGTGCGCGTCGGTCAGCACGTGGTGCTTCGAGCCCGGCCGTGCACGGTCAACCGGACTCGGACCGACTTTTGGGCTGCTGCGCCCCCGCTTGGCCGGCACGTGCGAGGCATCAACGGTGACGCGGGAGAAGTCCAGGCGGTCCGCCGCCCGCAGCCGGTCCAGCAGCACCCGCTGGAGTCCCTCCCACACGCCGGCCTCCTGCCACCCGGCCAGCCGGCGCCAGCAGGTGGGCCCCGAGCCGAAGCCCAACTCCTGCGGCAGGTACTCCCATTGGATCCCCGTGTAGAGGACGAACAGCACACCCTGCAGAGTCTTGCGGTCATCGATCCGCTTGCGCCCGGGGTGCCGGAACCGTCGTTCATGCTTCGGGAGTAGCGGCTCGATCACCGCCTACAGCTCGTCACTGATCTCCCACGGCTTCCGCCGTGCCACGGGTCACCCCCAATGAATATGCCGCACTGCAGAGTGCAGCAACGGTCCCGCGAGCGGGGCAATCAGGGTGTGCACCCACCACCTCTGCCGATTGTCGAGGTCAATTAGGGCATTAGCGGGGAAAGGAGAACGTGAGCACGCCACGACACCGCACAGCACAATTCAGCTGAACTGCTCGTTACCTTCGGTAGGAGGCGCATGTCGATCATTGAGTCAGTGGGCGCCCCGTTGCTCACGGTGGCCGTCACGCTCGGCGGTGGTTGGCTCGTGACGACCCGGGTCACTGACCGCTGGGACCAAGTCAAGAAGAACCGCGAGATGGACCTGGCAGCCGCTCAGGACTTCCAACGTCTCTACGGAGAATTTGTCGCCATCTGGAAGACGTGGGACTCCCTAACGGACGGCCACACACCCGTCACCACGCCCCAGCATGTTGGCTGGGGCGTGCTCGAACGGGCAACCGCAGCCGAAGGACAGATCGAGGCGCTTATGGCCAAGCTGGCCGCTGAGCGCTGCCTTACCGAGGACGACATCGCCGTGCTCGGTGGTGTCCGCCAGGCGTTCAAGGTCGTCCGCCGGAGCATCAAGCGCGGAGAGCCAATCGGCTGGCGGTCTTCCGAAGCGGAGCCCTATATGGCGATCAAGTCGTTGTCGGCGGCCACATCCGTCCTGCTGAGCTCGGCACCGAGGACTAGGCTTCGGCCGAGTGCTGCTGTCGCTGCCCGCAACTTCAAGGGAATCACCGACAACCGTCACGAGGACTCCTGGACCGACACCGCACGACGCTACGCCTGACGTTTGGCCGGCTGCCTTGACAAAATTGATTTCACAGAATGGCCCGCTATCTGCGGCTCCGGGATCTCCAGCGGGAGATGAACGTGATGGAGTCCTCCAACGGCGCCAACTCCGTGATCGCCTATGGCAAGGGCGGGGAGATCGCCTCGAACCGGCGCGACGAGCAGGAGATGTTCGTCCTGTGCCTGCGCAGCCTGCAATCCGCCCTGGTCTACGAAACGCCCTGATGCTCCAGGGCATCCTCGGCGAACCGGAGCGGGCCGACCTCCTCACCCCCGCCGACCGGCGGGGCCTGACCCCGCTGTTCTGGTCCCACGTCCGCCCGTAGGGGAGTGAACGTCGCCATGGGCGGCCGCCTGAAGCTCGCGGCGGTCACCGGGCCCAGACCTCGCGACTCAGCTGACGCCGACGATGGCGCGTCGTCCCGCGCATGATCGCGCCGTACAGTCGAAGGGGCGGTCGAAGTCAGCTGCAATGGCTTCGACCGCCCTCTGCGGACTGCTCACACCTCGTCAATGCCTGTCCGCCGGGAAGGTGATCAGCCAGACGGCGAACGCCCGGCTCGCCCCCGAGAGGACGCCGCGCACAGCGGCAGCGATCAAAGTGAGACGCTCGATTCGGGTCGTGTCGTCGCGGTGAATGGTCATGTCGTTGCCCTCCTCGGCCCTCCGTTCGGATGGAGGCTTAAATCCACCATGCGGCTAGCGGAGGAGTGCCCGAGCGATCCCTGTCACCAGTCCCCGGTGCGCTGAAACGACACCACTGGATGTGGACTGGCAAACTGTTGGACTGACACAACCTGACAAAGGCTGACGGAGACTCCTGTGGTAGGCATCCGCATGCCCGACGAGCATCAGCTGCCGCCGGGGCCGAGACGGGACTTGGCTGTCGCCTTGCACGATCTGTACGCGCTGGCAGGAAAGCCCGCTGCTCGCACCATCAGCACACCGGGATTCGCGAGCGAGACGATCTACCTGGCACCTCAGCCATGAAGGCGTTAGCGCTGTGTTACGTGGCTCCGGTGTGCCCCGTTGGGCGAACCTAGAGTCTCTGGTTCGCGTTCTCGTTGAGCAGCAGCGTGTGGGTGAGGCGGATATCGGTGTTGTCGTGACACGGATCCATACGCTCTGGCGCACCGCAGACGGCGGCCTTCCGTCAGCAAACAGGACGATCCTGGCTGTTCCGGCCTCAGGAGAGCTTGAACGGCACGAGGGCCCTGCATCGGATGCTGGAACTCTGGATGCCGGGAATCTCGGCGACGGCCGAAAACGGGGTCACTGACGGCGTATCAAATCTGACCCACTTTGTGCCCTTTGCCTGAATCTGGCCTTGTTGATCAAGGTCAGGAGGAAGGGTGATCCTTGTGGAGGACTGGGCAGAGATCCGCCGGTTGCACCGGGCCGAGCAGATGCCGATCCGGGCGATCGCGCGGCATCTGGGCATCTCGAAGAACACCGTGAAGCGGGCGCTGGCGCACGACCGGCCGCCGAAGTACGAAAGGCCGTTGAAGGGCTCGGCCGTCGATGCGGTCGAGGTGCAGATCCGCGAGCTGCTGCGGGAGACGCCGACGATGCCGGCCACGGTGATCGCGGAGCGGATCGGTTGGGAACGCGGAATGACGATCCTGAAGGAGAGGGTCCGTGAGCTGCGCCCTGCCTATGCGCCGGTCGATCCGGTGTCGCGGACGACGTATCGGCCGGGCGAGCTGGCCCAGTGCGACCTGTGGTTCCCGGAGGCGGACATCCCGCTCGGTTATGGCCAGACGGGCCGGCCGCCGGTGCTGGTGATGGTGTCCGGCTACTCGCGGGTGATCGCGGCACGGATGCTGCCCTCGCGGCGGACCGGGGATCTGATCGACGGGCACTGGCGGCTGCTGTCCGAGTGGAACGCGGTGCCGAGGATGCTCGTCTGGGACAACGAGGCGGGCGTCGGCCGGGGCCGGGTGACCGGTGAGTTCGCGGCGTTCGCGGGCCTGCTCGCCACCAAGATCCATCTCTGTCGCCCCCGTGATCCAGAAGCGAAAGGGCTGGTGGAAAGGGCGAATGGTTATCTGGAGACGAGCTTTTTGCCGGGTCGCCATTTCGCCGGACCGGACGACTTCAACACCCAGCTGGCCGCCTGGCTGAAGGTCGCCAACCGGCGCCAGCACCGCACTTTGCAGGCCCGTCCCACCGAACGGTGGGAGGCCGACCGGGCCGGGATGCTCGCGCTGCCACCGGTCGACCCGCCCTCCTGGTGGAGATTCCAGATCCGTCTCGGCCGCGACCACTACGTCCGCATCGACACCAACGACTACTCCGTCGACCCCGCCGCGATCGGGCGGATGGTGACCGTGCTCTGCGACAACGACCAGGTCATCGTGCTGGCGGCGGGTGGGGAGATCGTCGCCCAGCACCCCCGCTGCTGGGCCCGCCATCAGACCATCACCGACCCCGACCACGCGGCCACCGGCATCGTGATGCGTCAGGAAGTACACCGTCAGCAGGCCACCCGCCGGGCTGCCGCCGAGGCGGGCACCGGTCCGCTGATCGAGGTCGAACAGCGCGAACTGGGCACCTACGACCGGCTGTTCACCGTCATCGACGGCGGCGGCGATAACCAGAGGGAGGCCGGCTGATGCCCCGCACCGCCATAGCCGGCGGCGAGGCGCCCGAGGAGACGGCCGCCACCGCCAAGACGGGGACGACCAGTCGCCGAACGGGTCAGCAGACCGCCGCCGACCTGGCCTTCCTCGCCCGCGCGATGAAGGCACCGGCCCTGCTGGACGCCGCCGACCGGCTCGCCGAACGCGCCCGCAAGGAGTCCTGGACCCACGCCGAATACCTCGTCGCCTGCCTCCAGCGCGAAGTGTCCGCCCGGGAATCGCACGGCGGCGAGGCCCGCGTCCGCGCCGCCCGGTTCCCTGCGATCAAGACAGTCGAGGAACTGGATGTCACCCATCTGCGCGGTCTGACGCGCCAACAGCTCGCGCATCTGGGCACGTTGGACTTCATCGCCGGGAAGGAGAACGCCGTTTTTCTGGGCCCGCCGGGCACCGGGAAGACGCACCTCGCGATCGGGCTCGGGGTCCGCGCCTGTCAGGCCGGCCACCGCGTCGCGTTCGCCACCGCCTCGGAGTGGGTCGACCGGCTCGCCGCCGCCCACCAGGCCGGCCGCCTCCAGCAGGAACTGACCAAGCTCGGCCGCTATCCGCTGATCGTGGTCGATGAGGTCGGATACATTCCCTTCGAGGCCGAGGCCGCGAACCTGTTCTTCCAGCTCATCTCGAACAGATACGAACGGGCATCCGTGATTGTCACCAGCAACAAGCCCTTCGGACGCTGGGGAGAGGTCTTCGGCGACGAGACCGTGGCCGCCGCCATGATCGACCGGCTCGTCCACCACGCCGAGGTCCACTCGTTCAAGGGCGATTCGTATCGCATGCGGGGACGTGAACTCGGACGCATCCCCACCGACCACGACAACGACTAACACGCAAAAAGGCATAAATGGGTCCGTTTTGACTCGGCCAAAGTGGGTCACGGTTCAGCCGCCGCCGACAGGGAATGCCTCCTCCGGTGGAGAGCCAGGTCCCCTGACGTCACCGCAAGGTTCTCTCATCCGGTGGAGACACCCTCGTTTGGGCACCGTGGATTTCAGAGATCGACAAACGGCTGTTGAGATCTTCAAGGAAGTGGGGGGCTTCGATGAGCAGCCGTGACCGGGATTCCTCCATGTGGGATCGATTCGAGCGAACTGGCTCGCCCGCCGACCTTGACGAGGCTATCGTCCTGGCCGCAGGCAGCAGCTGAAAGACCTGCCAATGACCCCTGGCGTCCCGCGATCTTGAGCAATCTGGGCACGATGCTGTCGGAGGTAGGGCGCCCGGAGGAAGCACTCACGGCCGCCGCAGAAGCGGTGGAGATCTACCGACGGCTGACGGCTGACAGCCGCCTACACACGCGACCTGCCAGCCTCACTGTCCAACCTCGCAGGCGCCTATCTGGCAATGGGCGATCTGGGGCAGGCAATCCCGTTGTACGAACGCACACTGGCGGACAGCGAGCGGGTGCTGGGTGCAGACCACCCAGACACCCTGCTCTCACGGAACAACCTCGCCGGCGCCTACGCGCAGGCGGGACGAATCGATGACGCCATCACGCTTCTTGAACAGCTCGTCACCGATTTCGAGCGCGTACTGGGCCCAGAGCATCCCCACACTCTGAGCGCACGGCACAACCTCGCCCTCTGGCGGGAGAAGGCGGGAGACACGGCAGTTCATCAACCGACCGATTAATGAGCAAGATCGGCAGGTGGCGGCGCGCGACGCGCTCCTGTGACCTTCAAGGCTTCATGGCATTGAATCTTCAGTGGTGAATGGCGCGACAGACGCTGCTACGGCGCACGCCCTGCGGCACGCGGAAGCCCTGAAATCAAGGAGAGATGCTGTGTGGTAGCTGCCACTCTGCCGCTGGACCAAGATCTGGCTTGGCCGATCGCGCTCTGAACGCCAGCCCGGACTCACGGCCCTTCCCGGGTCACGTCACGGAACCCAGGGGCGGTAGGTCGGGGAGCGACCAGGCCGCTCTGACACGGCGGAGCGTGGCACGGGCCAAGGGGTCGGCTGTCCCAGTTTCACGCTGGGCCCTGGCCAGGGCATCGAAGGATCCCTGATGAGTGGGTTGGCAGGCCCTCTCGATTTCCTCCTGGGTGCGCTCCGTGGTGAAGATCTGTTGCACTGTGTCGAGGTGATATGCCCGGTTGGCCAGTGCCGCGCCGATCCGCCCTCGCTCGCCGGACATCCCGGCGTGCTGGTGGACGAGGCTCCCCAGACCACCAAGCCCGCCCTGCTCGCCGACCACGTCGGAGTGGAATAGCCGCAGGAGGTCCGCGGAGTCCTCGGGACCGGCGGCTGCGCTCGCGACCCGGGCAAGTTCGCGCTCCACCAGCAGGCGTGTCAAGTGCGTGAGCGTGATGGGCTGTCCCGGTGACACGCACGAGACGCCGGCGCGTGCCGTTCGCAGAAGATCACGGGGCATGCCTCCGGACAGACAGTAGAACAAGGCTGCGAATGGCACCGGAAGCCTGACCACCCGGCGGCCCAGGAGTTGCTCGGCGGTCCTCTGATTGAGCGGCTCTACCCGGACAACCTCGTCGATCGCGCTGTCGAATGCGTCCCGTCGGCCGAACGGTGCCAGCTGCGCCTCTCTGAGCGCCTCGTCGGAGACCGCCAGCACGAACAGGCACTTCGGTACGTCGAACACGGCCTTGAGTTCGTTCAGGAAGACACGCGCGGTGGCGGACGGCTCGATCCGGTCGAGCTCGTCTATCCCGATCACCAGGCGCCGACCTTGGTTTTCCTTGTGCAACACTCGCGCGGTCCGTGTGAGGAACGCCTTCAGTTCAGCCACAATTTCCGGGTATGTCTGCGGCTGCCGCGCAAGCGCTGTCCCCCGCTTCGCCGACAGGTTCCAGGCCCGCCAGCCGGCGCTGAGCGCCACCTCGTCGGAGAAGGTCTGGAGGTAGCCGATCGAGCTCTTGTGCCGCTTCGCCTCCTGGGCCGTGCCAAGGTTCTTCTCGATCGCAAGGTCACACAACCTGTTGAACAAGTGGAGCATGAACTCCCGCCGCTCGAACAGGACCGGCACCGATTCGATGAGGCTCAGCTGCCGTGGTGCCTCTTCCCCCCACCTCTTCTCGCTGCAGAACACCTGCAGCAGCTGCGTTTTGCCCGCCCCCCGCGGCCCAGCGAGGGCGATGCTCCCGCCGTCCATGGCGGCGGCGAGTCGGACCAGTTCGTCGTAGGCGTTCGTCCGCACATGCCGTCCGTGGTCGTCATCGACTCGGAGCTGCTGTAGCCCCGGCGCATCGGTGATTGCGAGGGATGTGGAGTAGATGGGCTGGGAATCCTGGTTGATGCGCGCGCGCAGAAAGGCCAACAGGGTCTGCCGGAGAGCGTCCTGCCAATTGGCTAAGGCCTGCCACTCCGTGTGGCTGAAATCCGAGGGGCCGAAGGGGCCGATCCACTGGCGGCGAAACAGATAAGTGCCGGACGTGCCGTTTGCGCGGTTCCACAAGGAAATCGCCGCAAGTGCGAAGAGGCTCAGAATCCCGAGAGAGACCCACCCACCCCAGTCGTCCGCTTCGCCCTTTCCCGGCTGTTGGTCGTGCACGAGCTGCCAGACGATGGCCTCTGTGCCACCGCCGATGAACAACGCACAGAACACCGCCAGCAGAACGTAGACGACAACAGCTGTGACCAGCAGCTGGGTGTCCTTCGCCCGGCCGTGGCCCGCCCGGACACGGGACGACAGCAGATAGCAGCCCCACCACACTGCGGTGGCTACAGCGGCAGCGAGAACGACGATGATGAGCAGCATGACGAAGGACTGGCCCGCCACGGCCCCAACCGTCACAGGGCGGTCCTTGGACAGCGCTTCCTGGAGCACCGAGTTCCACGCCACGACTACCGAGACGGCGAGCACCGCCAGGATGATGAGCGCACTGGTCACCAGCAATGGCCAGGTAAGACTGCTGAACATCCGGGACTCGGTGACCCTCTGCTGGTAGGCACGTTCAGCGTCCTCGACTTGTCCCAGGATGTCGAGTCGCTGCGCGTTCGCCGCATCCCGCAACTGATCCGCGCTGGCGCCACTGCCGCTGGCCAGGATGTCTCTAAGTTCGTCGCCCCCCAATACCCCGTTCAGGAGGCTCTCAAACAATTCCTCGCGCCCCATCGTGTACGCCCTCCGCGCCACAGCCACCCCCCTGGTCCTGTAATCAAGGGTGGCGGAATCACGTACTGTCGCGAGGGACTTCGGGGAAGCTTCCCGAGGTTTCCCAGTTAGGAGTCAGCTACTCCGGGAACTTCAATGCCGAATGAGCCGTGGCAACGCCGCTGTGCTGTCTCGGGAGATTGGTTCGTGAATCTGGAGAGTCACGGCTTCAAGATCGTTCCGTGGCTTCTTTGGGGCTCATCGCAATGTACGACCTCTCAAGATCTCTTACAGCGCGAGGTGCTGACGGAGCTTGCCGCGCTGGGCGGGCAGCTCGTCCCCGAGGGTGAAGCCGAGGGTGGGGAACTGCTCGGCGATCTCGCTGGGTGTTAGGGGGGCGGTGACGGGGATCTCCCAGTCGCCGCCGTGGGGAACCCAGGCTCCCTTGGGGGCGATGGCGCGGATGCGTTTCACGGTTCCGTCGACGACGTAGACCATCGCCTTGGCGTACGGGCGCTTGTGTTCGGCCAGGGGGAAGAACTGGCGGTCGGCGTCGTACTGCGCCGTGCTCTGCTCACCCTGCCCGGTCTCGCCCATGGGGGTGCCGTCGGCGCGGGCCTTGGGCTTGCCGCTGCGGTAGACCACATAGGCGAAGTCGCTGTCGTCGGACAGGGCGCGGTAGACGGTGGCGCGGCTGGTGTGGAAGGAGTCGGCGATGTCCTGCACGGTGTACTCCTCGCTGTCGTACATCTGGCGTGCCATGCGGACTTGGGTAGCGGTCAGGGTGGGGCGGCGTCCGCCGGTGCGGCCCCGGGCGCGGGCGGAGGCCAGGCCCTCGTGGGTGCCCTCCACGATCAGTTCGCGCTGGAACTCGTCGATCGCGCCGAGCATGTGGAAGGCGAGGCGGCCGGTCGGGGTGGAGGTGTCGATGCCTTGCTTGAGCACCACCAGGTCGATGCCGCGCTCGCGCAGGGTCTCGGCGAGTTCGATCAGGTGCTTCAGCGAGCGGGCGGCGCGGGCGAGGCGGGTGACGACGAAGGTGTCGCCGGCGCGAGCGTAGTCGAGGGCCTTGTCGAGTTCGGGGCGGCTGGCCAGCTTGCCCGACGCCTTGTCGATGAAGATCTTGTCACACCCGGCTTCGACGAGTGCGTCGCGCTGGGAGTCGGGATTCTGGTCGCGGGTGCTGACGCGCCCGTATCCGATCTTCGCCATGCCTGAAACGTCCTCACAAACGGTGGTCGGGGCGCTGTTTCGGTCGTTGATTCCGTACGTGGGTTGTGAAACCCATTGGTTGATCGGCGAGCTGGGACGTTAGCAGTTCCGCCGAAGCGCCCGCAATGGTGCGCGTAGACGATCGTTTCCGAACACCATCAGCGCGCCATGGGCTTAGCTGAGGGCGCGAGGATTTGGTAGGCGCCGGTTTCGCGCGCGTGTGCGCCGGTGAGATCCCGACCTGCGGACGGCACGCTGGTGAGCATGGCGGCATCGGGCGTCGAACTCGCGGCGCTGGGAGATCTGACCGGGCCTCAGCGCGAGGGGGCGATGCGCCGGTTCGCAGTGCTGCGGCCGTACCTTGAGGACGGGGTCCCGCTGGCGCAGGCCGCCGCCGAGGCAGGCATCGCCTGCCGGACCGCACAGCGCTGGGCTGCTGCCTACCGGGACAAGGGTCTTGCCGGTCTCGTCCGCGCCCCGCGATCGGACGCCGGCCACCGCCGTATCCCCGAGGACCTGCGGCACCTGATCGAAGGTCTGGCCCTGCGGCGTCCCGCTCCGCATGTGACGTGGGTGCACCGGCGGGCGGTCGAGGTGGCCAAGGAACACGGCTGGCCGGTGCCCTCGTACAGCACGGTGTACGCGATCGTCCGCGTCCTGGACCCGGCTCTGGCGGTGCTCGCGCACGAGGGCACCAAGCGGTACCGGGAGGTGTACGACTTGATCCACCGACGCGAGGCCAAAGGACCCAATGCGATCTGGCAGGCCGACCACACCCAGCTAGACCTGTGGGTGATCGCCCCCAGCGGCAGGCCGGTCCGTCCGTGGCTGACCGTCGTCGAGGACGACTACTCGCGCGCCGTCGCCGGGTACGCGGTCAACCTAGGCGCTCCGTCCTCGCTGAACACCGCGCTCGCGCTGCGGCAAGCGATCTGGCGCAAGCCGGATCCGGCCTGGCACCTCTGTGGCATCCCCGCCGCCTTCTACACCGACCACGGCAGCGACTTCACCTCTGCCCACATGGAACAGGCCGCCGCCGAGCTGAAGATCCGCCTCGTGTTCTCCCTGCCCGGCCAGCCCCGCGGCCGCGGGAAGATCGAGCGCATCATGGACACGGTCAACACCCTGTGCCTGTCCGACTTACCCGGCTACGCACCCCGCGGCACCAAGGACCGCGCCGGACAGGCCCGCCTCACCCTCGCCGAACTCGACCATGCCCTGGGCGCCTTCTTCGTCGGCACCTACAACCAGCGAGAGCACGGCGAGACCGGACAGCCGCCCCAGGCCCGCTGGGAGGCCGACGCCTTCCTGCCCCACATGCCCGACGCCCTCGAACAGCTCGACCTGCTCCTGCTCACCGTGGCCAAGCCCCGCAGGATCCACCCCGACGGCATCCACTTCCAGTCCCTGCGCTACCTCGACCCGGTCCTGGCCGCCTACGTCGGCGAGGACGTGACCATCCGCTACGACCCCCGCGACCTCGCGGAGATCCGCGTCTTCCATCAGGACCGCTACCTCACGCGCGCCATCTGCCCCCAGCTGGCCGGGACCACCGTCTCGCTCAAGGACATCACGGCGGCCCGCAACGCCCGCCGCCGCGAACTGTCCGGCACCCTCAGGCAGCGCACCAGCGTCGTCGACCGCCTCTTGGCCGTCCACGCCACCCCGCCCGAGCCGCTCGACCCACTTGCCCAGGAATCACCGTCCGGGCCCGAGGAATCGCGGCCCAAACTGCGCCGCTATCGGGAGGAGTAGGCCTTGGATGCCCCCGACACAGGCAGCCACCCGGCCGACGCGGACGATAACGAGAACCCGCCCGAGCCGGACACCGCCGTCCCGGCCCCGTTCGTCATCACCAAGGAACACCGGCGCTTCACCGAATTCGCCGACGCCGTACGCCGGGACCGCTATATCGGCCTGTGCTACGGGCCGCCCGGCGTCGGCAAGACCCTCTCCGCCCGTCGCTACGCGGGCTGGGGCGAAGTCGCCCCCTACCTGGATGCGTTCACCCTATTAAACGGACAACCGATCCCCGAGAGCGCGCTGACGGCCAGGACCGTCGTCTACACGCCGGAGGTCTACAACACCCCGCGCAGCGTGCAGAAGTCGATCACCTTCTACCAGGACCGCCTCAACTACGCCGTCCAGCTCGCCACAGACGGCGGCCTCGGCGGACCGGACACGGCGGCGCGCTTCACGACACGAGCCGCCCGCAACACCGAACTCCTCGTCGTCGACGAGGCCGACCGCCTCAAGACCCCGAGCCTGGAACAGCTCCGGGACCACTACGACCGCACCGGCGTCGGCGTGGTCCTCATCGGCATGCCCGGCATCGAGAAGAGCCTCGCCCGCTACCCCCAGCTCTACAGCCGCGTCGGCTTCGTCCACCACTACCGGCCGCTCTCCCCGAACGAACAGCACCTCGTCATCACCCGGCACTGGCCCCGTCTTGCCCTGGACGACCTCGGCGACTTCACCACCGCCGAAGCCGTCGCCGCCATCACCCGGATCACCAGCGGGAACTTCCGGCTCACCAGCCGCCTCGTCGCGCAGATCGAGCGCGTGATGGACATCAACCAGCTGTCGACCGTCACCGCCGAAGTCGTGGAGACCGCCCGTGAATCCCTCGTCGTCGGAGTTCTGTGATGGCCGCCCGCCTCATCGGCTACGGGCTCTCCACCCTGCGTGACCCCCGCCCCGCCGAAGCCGGTGCTCTCCTCACCGCCGGCTGCCACACGGTCTTCCTCGATATCACCCATCGCGCCAGCAGTCCGCGACCGGCCCGGGACGCGGCCTTCCAATACGTCCGTCCCGGCGACTGCCTCGTCATCGTGCGGTTCTCCCGATTCGCCGCCGGTCTGCGCAACCTGCACGACCTGCTCCGCCAGCTCAACGACGCCCATGTCGGACTGCGCTCCCTGGAAGAGCCGATCGATACCACCGCGCCTGACGGCGACCTCGTCATCCGCGCCGTCGATGCCACCCTGCAACTCGAAGGCATGTGGATCGCCGAAGTCACGATGGAGGGACAAGCCGCCGCTCGCGCTCGTGGGCAACGTATTGGGTCGCCTCCCAAGCTCACCCCTGAACAGGCCGATCTCGCACGCCAGATGCACGCCGCGGGCCACCCCGCCCTCAGTATTGCCGCCATGCTCAAGGTCGCGACATCGACCATCTACCGCCTCGTACGGCAGCCCCAGGCGACAGATACCGCTGAAGATTCGGCGCCATGAAGCTCTGAAGGTCACAGCGCTCCACGATGGCCTCCTGTGCTTCTGAACGTACGCCCGCCACTTAGTGTCCTGGAATCGAACGTGTGAACGATCTAGGTCCGTTGAGTCTCGTGATGCTCCGCTTCCTCGAGCGCGTGCAGTTGCGGGCCCTGGCGCGCACCCGCCGTGGATCGCAGACGAAGAGCGCCGGGAAACGGAACGGCAGCGCGGTCTCGAGGCCCGACCGCCCGCACCGGAGTGGTGTCGACGACGGCGATAGTCCCCAGGGGTTGGGTTCGCGCCCCGCACGGTGTGCGGCGAGGCAGGGATCACGACCAAGGTCATCGATGCCGGCGACGGCCCACGCTGGCTCGACTCGTGCTGGCCGCATGCCCGCGAGATGACGCCTCTCCACCCCGACGGCCCGACGACCGTCGAGGAGATCCTCGACCTCCTGCGCGAGGTAGCGAAAGAGGTTGCGGCCGAGATGAGGCTCAGCATCGTCCCGCTGCGCATCTGGACGGACGAGAAGGACTGGCACGAGGAGCACGCCGGCTGACCCGGAACGTTTTCACCTCACCAGGGAAACGAATTGACCATCCAAAACAGGATTGTTGGCTCCACCACGCTTGAAGTTCGGTGAAAACAGTCGTGAACAGGGCGCACGTGATGACGCGTTTGGGCGAATCAACGTCATCCACCGCCAAGGTCGCCCCTGGGGCGTGCCTCCGAGCCCAGTTTGAACCTGCCTACCGAATGCACTGAATGCGGATACCGATTGTGCCTCCCTCGTTAACTGAGGTGATTGAGACATCTGCGTGAACTTCTAGCTCACCCAACTCGGTTAGTGCCACCCTGCGAAGCTGCCGCTCGATACGAGTCCGCCCTTCGGCGCTAAGTGGCACTCGTTCGTCCCACAGCACCACGAAGGAGAGCTCATTGATCCACTCGCCGCCATCGGGCCGAGCAATGTCCGGGAACACAACCGGTGTTGGGTCGATCGGGTGCGGTTGGAGCGGAGGGGTCGGCTCCGTTGGGGGCGCATCCGGGAACACAACCGGTGTTGGGTCGATCGGGTGCGGTTGGAGCGGAGGGGTCGGCTCCGTTGGGGGCGCATCCGGGAACACAACCGGTGTTGGGTCGATCGGGTGCGGTTGGAGCGGAGGGATCGGGTCCGTTGGGGGCGCATCCGGGAACACAACCGGTGTTGGGTCGATCGGGTGCGGATGCGGACCTGCAGGATCGCCATCAGGGCGCTCGCGCTCATCCACCGGCTTCTCCTCGCTACCGACAGTGACGCACATCACAGTACACTCTAATCGCCTTGGGCGCGCCAGTATGGATGCCTTCACTCGACGGTTACCGTCCCGTGCAGCAGGTGCTCAGGCTTGCCCGCAAGTGCTTGGCGGCATCGATTGGGGAGAGTTACATGGGAGCTCGGACAGTTTGCTATTCGGTGAGCGAGCCCAATGATTCCCACCGCCGCGCCCTTCTGCGGTGGCAAGTTCTGACGAGCATTCAATCTCTCCGTAGATTCAACCAGTCGATCCAAGTAAAGGTATGCTGGCTCGGTGCAGTAGACGTAAACTTTGAGCTCAATCTAAGGCAACTTGGCGCACAGATTATTGCATGCGAGAGATACGACGAAATCTTGGTCGATTTCCCGGGTGGAGATCTACTTAATCAATATCCCGTGTTGCATAAATACTTCACGGTTGCGCGTGCCGCAGATCCCGACTGCTCGCAAATTCTGTTGGTGGATTGCGATACCGTCTTCCTTTCGGATGTTGGACAACTCTTCGATAAATATAACGAGAAAGATGTCGTCGCGAGTCCTGAAGTCGGATCACGACGTGGGCCCGTGCCCTATGATCCAACCTACTTGGATGAGGACAAACTCTCAGCTGCGGCGGCGACTCTCGGTGCTCAATTCATCCCTCCATTCAACTCCGGCGTGATGCTGCTTAACCGCAGGTCGATTGGTGCCATGCGTCAGCTAGGCGAAGAGGTGGTAAAACTCACTCTACGGTTGATGGTCGGAATTGCTCTAAGTGAGGCCGAGGTATTGCAGCAGCCCCTCGCTGCTCTTCGAGTACGTCTTGCCTCGCGGTCGGCTGAGTTGCAAGAGGTAAAGCCCCTGCCTCATCCGTCGTCAAATCACTGGATTATAGAAGAAGTTGCCCTATGGCTAGCATTTGGCATGCAGGGTCTTTCCGTTGGCGATTTTACAACCTCAGACGCAGTGCTCGGTGGCGGCGTGTTCGCAAAGCCACGCATGGAAAGCGACTGGATCGTAGGTCATTACTTCAGCGCCAACACCGAATCATTTAAGAGATGGCTCCTTGATCATGCAGTGATCCCCTTCGAACACTCGTGCAGCAAGCACACAGAACGGCTCCCCGTCGATCCAGCGCTGAGGGCGAGTCCCCTAATTGCGGAGCACTCCGGTTACGCGGTATACGAAGGTCTAATTGATTCGGTCGCTTTTGGAAAGCTGGCCGTGGAAGCTCGTGATCAATTCTGGGAGGCTTCCGAGCAATTCCTCCGCACCGGAAAAGGCGGAGACGGTCGAGGCGGTCACCCACCTCGAAGAATGGTTCACAGCGGCGGTGGCCCTACACAGAAGAAGATTTATCAATCGGCGTCGATGCGACACTTCTTGGAAGATCTCTGTCGAGTCCAGGTCTGCCCCACCGGGCAGCGTGGGTCGTTCAACTATTACACACGGGCAGGTGACTTCATTGGCCTCCATCTAGATGTATTACAGTGTGATCTCGTCGTAGTTACTGTTCTACAGGATTTTTCAGACCCCCATTCTGCGGCGGGAGCCTTCCGGCTCTTTCCAAATCATCTCGGAGTGCCACTCCGAGAAATCGGCAGTGAGTGCGACAGAGCTGCTGTCACCCTGAAGCTCATGCCGGGCCAGAGTCTTGTAATGTTCGGCGGCCTAGTTCCGCATCAGGTATTGCCCGTGCAAGCGGGTCAAGCACGTGTGATTTCTGCGCTATGTTACAGAGCGGGATATTCCTAAAATGCGCTGAATCGATTACCTGTCTTCGGTCTGCAGGCGTTGCAGATCCTCGTCGACAGCGTTGTGCGGTTGCTCGCCGCCGCGGCGATCGTCTCCGTCGCATGGGTGCTGCAGGGCGCCGCCGCGAGTCGACGACGTACAGCATCACGAACACCAGGAGGGGCATGTACGGCGCACGAGATCTCGGCATTCGTCTCACTCGCGTACGGACTCGTCTGCCGAGACCTCAAAGACCCGACAGCGATCATGTTATGGACTCTACGGAACCCTAGCATCCATCTAAGTCTTGCGGTACCTTGCGAGCCATGTGGGAGTATGCCCTATGGGGCCTATTCGGGGGCTTTTGCGTCGAGGGGCTTGATTTCTCTAACGTTATTCGAAAGGATGGCGAATGGCCATGGAGTAACTTTGCATCCCCGAGGGCATTCCCATTTCTCCTCGCTAGCGCGATTAGACTTGGAGTCGGAGCCGGTCTAGCAGCAGCCGCAGCTACCTCAAATCAGGTGAGCGGACCATTCGGGGCGGTTGCAATCGGCGTCGCCGCGCCCATGCTCGTTAAGTCACTAGCCGAAAAGATTCCTGTGAATCCCTCCTATCCTGATCTTTTGCAGGCTATCAATTCACAGCAAGCGTCAGTCACCGAATTAGGGCTGGAGGGTTTGGACGGTGGATCCGATTTCGACCGCAGTACTGGCACTACAGGCGAACAGCGTACGGGCCGCGAATAATCTAGAATTCGAAACGGCCATCGTCATCTCCTATGATGACGTAGTCTCCTGGTTCAGGAATAATGCGTCGACCGCTCGGGCCGGACGTGAAAAGATTGTGCCATTTACACGGCTGGAGCTGCGCCGCAATGGAGTGCGCCTTACTCAGGCTTTCTTCGACCCCTCGACTACGAAGATAATCAGTGGGCGGCAAATCGATGGGCGAACCTTGGACAAGCAGCTAGCGGAGGTTCACGCAACAAATAGCCTTGCCATCTATGAGTAACCCCTCGATAGCTCATTTATCCACAGCCATGTCGCATCTCGCTCGCAACGAGGGATACACATGCCTACCAGGGAGGCTGTAGGCTCGTCGGCCCCCGAAGTCCGGCAGCCTTGCGGTCAGCTCGGTGACTTCGACGGCGGGCACACGTGCCGGCGGCCTGCGGGTGGAAAACGGGTATTCGTCAGATTGCCGAGCCTCAGCGGGCGTCACCGTCGAGATCGATCGGGCTGTCCTTCACCGTGGAGTGGTCGTCGATCAGCCGGGATGCTTCTGCGTCTCCCCGTGCGGATGTGGGTGATCCGGTGAGGGCTGATCCGTCGGTCACGGCGACCGTGACCTCGGCTCCCTCCGCTGCTGTGCCGCCACTTCCGGTGATCTCGGAGCGGTTGGTCGCGCGCTGTTCGTAGCGCGTGCGGCGGGCGGGCTGCGGCTCCGGCGCGGGGACCGGGATGGTAGTGCGATTCCAGTATTCCAGGGCGGTGATGCCGACCAGGCATGCGGCCAGGCCGCTGGTCAGGGGCCAGGTGATGCCCTGCGTCAAGGCGGTGGTGATGGCGCCGACCGCGGCCCCGGCGACGGTGGACAGGCCGACGCGGGCGGCAGGTCCCAGTCGTGTCATCTGCGCTCCCCGTGTCCTTCAGATCGGCCGGTACCTAGGATGCCCAGTGTCCCGTCGTCACTACGCCCACCGGCACCGGGCCAAGTACACGCTTACGTGGTGGATCACCGCGGACGCCCCGGAGTCGATTGTCTCCGGGCTGGCTGCGCTGGCGGTGCGGTTGTGTCCGCAGTGGGCTGGACAGGCCGACGTGGATGAGCGGGCGGCGTGGGCGATGGCGTGGCTAGGCTGGCATCCGGGCTGGCTGTTGATCTTCGACAACGTCGAGGACCCGCTCACCTGCGTCCCTACCCCGGGTGCTGACCGGCGGGCATCTGCTGGCCACAAGCCGCAAGGCCACCGGCTGGCACACGATCGCGCGCGCGATGCCGCTGGGCCTGCTGACCGAGACCGCCGCCGCCGGGCTGCTGTGCACCCTGGCCTTCCCCGACCGCGTCCCGACCCCGCAGGAACGCCACGAAGCGGTGGACCTGGCACGGGCGCTGGGCTTCCTGCCGCTGGCGCTGGAACAGGCCGGCGCCTACTGCCACCAAACCGGCCACGCCCTGGGCACCTACCAGACATCACTCGGCCTGGTCCTGGACACGCCCCCGGAAGGTATCGACCCGCAACGCACCCTCGCGCGCATCTGGCACGCGACCCTGGCCGCCGTCGAAGGCCGCGATCCCTTGGCCGTCACCCTGCTCTATACCCTGGCCTGGCTCGCCCCCGACGACATTCCCCGCGCCCTGCTCGCCCCCCTCGTCCCCGACCCGATAACCCTGGGCAACGCCTTGGGCGTCCTGCACACCTACAGCATGATCGCCTTCACCGACGACCGCCAGGGCGTCACCATCCACCGCCTCGTACAGACCGTCCTGCGCACCTCAGCCGACCACCACCGGTCCGGCACATACGCCCCGGGCCGCAGCGAAGCAGAGCAGGCACTTCGGCACGCCCTTGCCGGCCCGCACGATGACGCCGCGGTCCCCGACCAGCACGCAGCATGGGAACAACTGCTTCCGCACGCCCTCGCTCTGGCCGAATCCACCCTTGCCGACAGCCCCGCCTCGGTCGAGACCGCCGATGCCTTCTACCGCACCGCCCAGTACCTGTACCGGCTGGGCCGTGAGGCCCACACCATCCCCTTGAGGTCCGCAGCTCTGACTCAGTACGAGCGGGTGCTGGGGGACACCCATCCGGACACCCTGAGCAGCCGTAACAACCTTGCCGTCGCCTACCAGTCGGCGGGGGATCTGGGG
>NZ_WVUG01000146.1 GCF_017614965.1 Streptomyces griseorubiginosus
CCGCCTGCCCTCACAGCCCCACGCACCCCGCTGGACATGACGCCCGCACACACCCGCCCGACGTCACGCCTCCCTCGAGATCCCTCCAGAGATCACACCCTCACACCCCCATCTCCGCCGCCACCCTCCCCGCCCGTACCGCCGTCACGAAATCGGCGTGGTCGGACTCCGTGCGGTCGGCGTAGGCGACGGCGAAGTCGGCGATCGCCTCGTCCAGTTCCTCGTTCTTGCCGCAGTAGCCGGCGACCAGGCGCGGATCGGCGCTGTGGGAGTGGGCGCGGGCCAGCAGGGCGCCGGTCATCCGGCCGTAGTCGTCGATCTGGTCGGCGGCCAGTGCCGCGGGGTCGACACTCCCCTTGCGGTTGCGGAACTGCCGTACCTGGTAGGGCCGTCCGTCCACCGAGGTCCAGCCCAGCAGGATGTCGCTGACGACCTGCATCCGCTTCTGGCCGAGCACCACCCGGCGCCCCTCGTGCTCGACGACCGGCGCCTCGAATCCTGCGGTCACCAGGTGCGGCACCAGCGCCGAGGGGCGGGCCTCCTTCACCTGCAGCACCAGCGGCTCACCGCGGTGGTCCAGCAGGAGCACCACGTAGGACCGGGTGCCCACGCTTCCCGTGCCGACGACCCGGAAGGCGACGTCGTGCACCGCGTGCCGGGCGAGGAGCGGGAGGCGGTCCTCGGACAGCGTGTCCACGTAACTCTCCAGGGACGCGGCGACCGCGGCCGCCTCCTCGTCCCCCACCCGCCGCAGCACCGGCGCCGCGTCCACGAACCGGCGACCGCCGTCCTCGTGCTGCCGCGTCGCCTTCGCCGCGAACCGCCCACTGGTGTTGGCCCGCGCCTTCTCGGAGACCCGCTCCAGCGTGCCGAGCAGATCATGGGCGTCGGTGTGCGAGACCAGTTCCTCGTCCGCGATAGCGTTCCATGCGTCCAGCACCGGCAGCTTGGCCAGCAGCCGCATGGTGCGGCGGTAGGCGCCGGTCGCGTCGTAGGCCGCCTTGCGGCACTGGGTCTCGTCGGCGCCGGCCTCCCGGCCCGCGAGCACCAGGGATGCGGCGAGCCGCTTCAGGTCCCACTCCCAGGGGCCGTACACCGTCTCGTCGAAGTCGTTCAGGTCGATCACCAGGTCGCCGCGCGCGTCACCGTACAGACCGAAGTTCGCGGCGTGGGCGTCCCCGCAGATCTGGGCGCGGATCCTGGTCATGGGCGTGCGCGCGAGGTCGTACGCCATCAGGCCCGCCGAGCCGCGCAGGAACGCGAAGGGGGTGGCCGCCATCCGGCCCGCCCTTATCGGGGTGAGCTCGGGGATGCGGCCGAGGTTGGACTCCTCCACCGCGGCCACCGCGGCGGGCCGCCCCGCGTCGAGGTCCAGCTCGGCGTGCGCCCGGCGCGGGACCAGCTTGCGCAGTGCCTTGCCCTCCTCCTTGGGCGATCCCTCCACCGGCCACTCGGCGAATCCGCGCACGCGCGGCAACCGCCGCGCACCCGACGCCACTGTCGCGGACGCCACGGTCGCAGACACCGCTGTCGCCTCCGCCGCTGCCACCGCTCCGCTTTCGGTCACACCGACCGCCTCCCCCGCACTCGCACGACGCACGCCCACCACCGGGCGCCGACGATTCTCAAGACGAACGCCAGACGAACGCCAAGACGCGAACGCCAAGACGCGAACATCAAGACGAACATCAACTAGTGCCGACCGTACAGCCGGCGACGAGAACGCGTCAGACCCTGTGGACAACTCCGAACCTGTGGAAAACCCCGCCCGGCGATGGCCCGACGGACCCGTGTGATTGTCCTCACCAGGTAATACGCCTCACACCGATCCGGACAACGCGAAGGCCCCCAGGTCTGGGACCTGGGGGCCTTCGGCTGGTGCGCGAGGGGGGAGTTGAACCCCCACGCCCTTGCGGGCACTGGAACCTGAATCCAGCGCGTCTGCCTATTCCGCCACCCGCGCATTGGGTGTGTCCTCCGGCTCCTCGCCCTTGCGGGCCGGCGCCTTCCGACACCCAGAACATTAGCACGCTGGCAGGGGTGGGTTCACATCGCTTTCCCGGGGGCAGCCGCCCACCAGGGAGGTCTCCCGATCCCGCCCGGCGACCGGCCGACGTTCGGAGTCCTTCACTCCGTATCAGCGAGTGCCGGTTCTCGTATCAACCTCGTACCGGTACGGCCCGTCTCCCCAGGAGCCGGGCCGGGTCCACAGTCAGGTGCGGGACACTGGTCAGCGGCCACCTCTACGATCCATGCCAGAACGAGTTCGCGGGAGGAGTTCGAAGGGGAGCCTCGGAGGGAACCTCCGGAGGGAACCGGGGCGGGTGCGACACCCGTCGGCGGGGCCCGCGGGGGGAACCAGCCGATTCACCGGCGCGTGGATACGATCAGTAAGCAGTACCAGGTAAGGCAGCACAAGGTAAGGCAGTACCCGCCAAGCGGGAAGCAGGACGACAGCGACATCGGAGGAGGTGCCCCATGGGAGTCCTGAAGAAGTTCGAGCAGCGTCTCGAAGGTCTGGTCAACGGCACCTTCGCCAAGGTGTTCAAGTCCGAGGTCCAGCCCGTGGAGATCGCCGGCGCGCTCCAGCGCGAGTGCGACAACAACGCGACCATCTGGAACCGCGACCGGACGGTCGTCCCCAACGACTTCATCGTGGAGCTGAGCACGCCGGACTTCGAGCGGCTCAGCCCCTACTCCGGCCAGCTCGGCGACGAACTCGCCGGCATGGTGCGCGACTACGCCAAGCAGCAGCGCTACACCTTCATGGGCCCCATCAAGGTCCACCTGGAGAAGGCGGACGACCTCGACACCGGTCTGTACCGGGTGCGCAGCCGTACGCTCGCCTCCTCCACCAGCCAGCAGCCGCCCGCCGGCCCCGCTCCGGCGGCCCCGGCCGCGGGCCGCCCCGGCGGTTACGGCTATCCGCCGGCCGCCGCCCCCGCGGGCGCCCCGCCGATGCCCGCCGCACCGCCGCCCGGCGCCCGCGGCAGCGCTCCCTATCTCCAGCGGCCCGCGCCCGGCCCGGCGGCCGGCGGCCGTACCCGCTACTGGATCGAGATCAACGGCGCACGCCATCAGATCTCCCGCCCGACGCTGGTGCTGGGCCGCAGCACCGAAGCCGACGTGCGGATCGACGACCCCGGCGTCTCCCGCCGGCACTGTGAGATCCGGACCGGAACGCCCTCGACGATCCAGGATCTCGGGTCCACCAACGGCATCGTGGTGGACGGGCAGCACACCACCCGCGCTACGCTCCGCGACGGCTCGCGGATCGTCGTGGGCAGCACCACCATCATTTACCGGCAAGCCGAAGGGTGAAGCGGGGGCAATGTCAGAGCTGACCCTCACGGTCATGCGGCTGGGTTTCCTGGCCGTACTGTGGCTGTTCGTGATCGTGGCCGTGCAGGTCATCCGCAGCGACCTGTTCGGTACGCGCGTCACCCAGCGCGGGTCCAGGCGAGAGGCCGGGCGGCAGCAGCAGCAAGCCGCCCGCCAGCAGGCGGCTCCTCCGCAGCAGCGCCAGCAGTCCGGCGGCCGCCAGCGCCGCAACGCGCCCACCAAGCTCGTGGTGAGCGAGGGCACCCTCACCGGCACCACGGTCGCCCTGCAGGGCCAGACCATCACCCTGGGCCGGGCGCACGACAGCACGATCGTGCTGGACGACGACTACGCCTCCAGCCGCCATGCCAGGATCTACCCGGACCGCGACGGCAACTGGATCGTCGAGGACCTCGGCTCCACCAACGGCACGTACCTCGACCGGAGCCGGCTGACGACCCCCACGCCGATTCCGCTGGGCGCGCCGATCCGCATCGGCAAGACAGTCATCGAGCTGCGGAAGTAGTACGACAATGAGCGAGCGGAGCGAGCACGCAGCGGCGGCCCCCACCACGGGCCCCGGCGCGCTCCCGACCGGAGGGTGGGCACCGTGCGGATGTACCCGGAGCCGACGGGCGAGGTGCGCATGAGTCTGTCACTGCGCTTCGCCGCCGGATCGCACAAAGGCATGATCCGGGAGGGCAACGAGGACTCCGGATACGCCGGCCCGCGCCTGCTCGCGATCGCCGACGGCATGGGCGGCGCCGCCGCCGGCGAGGTCGCCTCCTCCGAGGCCATCTCCACCATCGTCGCCCTCGACGACGACGTGCCGGGCTCCGACATCCTGACCTCGCTCGGCGCCGCCGTACAGCGGGCCAACGACCAGCTGCGCGCGATGGTCGAGGAGGACCCGCAGCTGGAGGGCATGGGCACGACGCTCACCGCCCTGCTGTGGACCGGGCAGCGGCTCGGTCTCGTCCACGTCGGCGACTCGCGCGCGTACCTGCTGCGCGACGGAGTCCTGACCCAGATCACGCAGGACCACACCTGGGTGCAGCGGCTGGTCGACGAGGGCCGCATCACCGAGGAAGAGGCCACCACCCACCCCCAACGCTCCCTGCTCATGCGGGCCTTGGGCAGCGGCGAGCACGTCGAGCCGGACCTGTCGATCCGTGAGGTCCGGGCCGGCGACCGCTACCTGATCTGCTCCGACGGCCTGTCCGGCGTGGTCTCCCACCAGACCCTCGAGGACACCCTCGCCAGCTACCAGGGCCCCCAGGAGACCGTCCAGGAACTCATCCAGCTGGCGTTGCGCGGCGGCGGCCCCGACAACATCACCGTGATCGTCGCCGACGTCCTGGACCTGGACACCGGGGACACCCTCGCCGGACAGCTCTCCGACACCCCGGTCGTGGTCGGCGCGGTCGCCGAGAACCAGAACCACCTGCACCACGATCCCGGGATCATGCAGACGCCCGCGGGGCGCGCCTCGGGCCTCGGCCGCCAGGTGCCCGGGCAGGGCGGAGGCGGCGAGTTCGGGCCGCCCGGATCCGGCGACACCACCGGCTACATCCCGGCCGGCAGCTTCGGCGACTACACCGACGACGACTTCGTTAAACCACGCAAAAGCCGCAAGTGGCTGAAGAGATCCTTCTACTCGGTGCTCGCGCTCGCCGTCATCGGCGGCGGTCTGTACGGCGGTTACCGCTGGACGCAGACCCAGTACTACGTCGGCACCAACGGCGAGCACGTGGCGCTGTACCGGGGCATCAGCCAGGACCTGGCCTGGGTGTCCCTGTCCAAGGTGGAGAAGGACCACCCCGAGATCGAACTCAAGTACCTGCCGCCGTACCAGCAGAAGCAGGTCAAGAACACGATCGCCGAGGGCGGCCTGACGGACGCCCGGAAGAAGGTCGACGAGCTCGCCGTGCAGGCCTCCGCGTGCAAGAAGCAGGCCGAGCGGCAGGCGGCCGAGAGCAAGAACAACGCCAAGACCGGTCAGGGGCAGGCCGGTGGCACCACGGGAACCACCAGCACCTCGCTCACGTCCAAGGCCACGTCGTCACCGAGCCCGTCCACGAAGCCGAAGTCCTCCCCGACCCCGAACCCGTCCGCGACCACCGCCACTCCCAGCCCCGGCCCCAGCCTCTCGGAGGAAGAGCAGAAGGTCGTCTCGATGTGCGGTAAGCAGTAGGCAAGCCGTGAGAGGCCCCGTCACACGATGAGCAGTACTACCAACACACCGACGCACCATACGTCCACGATCGGCGCGATCGGAGCGCCCAGCAGACGCAACACCGAGCTCGCGCTCCTGGTGTTCGCCGTCGTCATCCCGGTCTTCGCCTACGCCAACGTGGGCCTGGCCATCGACGACAAGGTGCCGGCCGGCCTGCTGAGCTACGGCCTCGGGCTCGGTCTGCTCGCGGGCGTCGGCCACCTCGCGGTACGGAAGTTCGCCCCGTACGCAGACCCGCTGCTGCTGCCGCTGGCCACGCTGCTGAATGGTCTGGGACTGGTGGCCATCTGGCGGCTCGACCAGTCGAAACTGCTGCAGGCCATCGGTGTCGCCGGCGGCAAGGCGCCCAACCAGCTCATCTACACCGCGCTGGGCATCGCCCTGTTCGTCGTCGTGCTGATCTTCCTCAAGGACCATCGCACCCTGCAGCGGTACACGTACATCTCGATGGTCGGCGCGCTGCTCCTGCTGCTGCTCCCTCTGGTCCCGGGCCTCGGCGCCAACATCACGTACGGCGCCAAGATCTGGATCCAGATCGGCAGTTTCACCATCCAGCCCGGTGAGTTCGCCAAGATCGTTCTGGCGATCTTCTTCGCCGGTTACCTGATGGTGAAGCGAGATGCCCTGGCCCTGGCCAGCCGTCGATTCATGGGGCTGTACCTGCCGCGCGGCCGCGACCTCGGCCCGATCATCGTCGTCTGGGCGATGTCGATCCTGATTCTCGTCTTCGAGACCGACCTCGGTACGTCGCTGCTGTTCTTCGGAATGTTCGTCATCATGCTGTACGTCGCCACCGAGCGCACCAGCTGGATCGTCTTCGGTCTGCTGATGTCCGCGGCCGGTGCCGTCGGCGTGGCCAGCTTCGAACCGCACGTCCAGACGCGTGTGCAGGCCTGGCTCAACCCGCTGCACGAGTACAAGCTCAGCCAGGCCGGCGTCAGGGACGGTGTCGTCCACTCCGAGCAGGCCATGCAGGCCCTGTGGGCCTTCGGCTCCGGCGGCACCCTCGGCACCGGCTGGGGGCAGGGCCACTCCGACCTCATCCGCTTCGCGGCCAACTCCGACTTCATCCTCGCCACCTTCGGCGAGGAACTGGGCCTGGCCGGCATCATGGCGATCCTGCTGATCTACGGCCTGATCGTCGAGCGCGGCGTGCGCACCGCCCTCGCCGCCCGCGACCCCTTCGGCAAGCTGCTCGCCGTCGGCCTCTCGGGCGCCTTCGCCCTCCAGGTCTTCGTCGTCGCGGGCGGCGTCATGGGCCTGATCCCGCTGACCGGTATGACGATGCCCTTCCTGGCGTACGGCGGTTCCTCCGTCATCGCCAACTGGGCCCTCATCGGCATCCTCATCAGAATCAGCGACACCGCTCGCCGCCCGGCGCCCACCCCCGCCAGCAACCCCGACGCCGAGATGACCCAGGTGGTCCGCCCGTCATGAACAAGCCCCTGCGCCGGATCGCGATCTTCTGCGGCCTTCTGGTCCTCGCGCTGCTCGTCCGGGACAACTGGCTGCAGTACGTAAAGGCCGACAGCCTGAGGAACGACACGCTGAACCGCCGTGTCACCATCGCCCGCTACTCCACCCCGCGCGGCGACATCATCGTCGACGGCGACCCCATCACCGGGTCCACCACGACGAGCAAGAGCGGCCTGAACGACCTGAAGTACAAGCGCACCTACAAGAATGGCCCCATGTGGGCGCCGGTCACCGGGTTCGCCTCGCAGGCCTTCGGCGCCACCCAGTTGGAGAGCATCGAGGACGGCATCCTCACCGGCAACGACGACCGGCTGTTCTTCCGCAACACGCTCGACATGATCACGGGCAAGCAGCGGCAGGGCGGCAATGTCGTCACCACACTCAACGCGGCCGCGCAGAAGGCCGCGTACGACGGTCTGAAGGCCCAGGGCGGCAAGGGCGCGGTCGCCGCGCTCGACCCGTCCACCGGCAAGATCCTGGCGCTGGCCTCGTACCCCTCGTACGACCCCTCGAGCTTCGCCGGCAACTCCACGTCGACGGACACCAAGGCCTGGAACTCGCTGCTGAAGAAGAACAACCCGAGCGACCCGATGCTGAACCGGGCGCTGCGCGAGACCTACCCGCCGGGCTCCACCTTCAAGGTGGTCACCGCCGCCGCCGCGCTGGAGAACGGGCTGTACACCTCCGCCGACCAGGCCACCGACTCGCCACTGCCCTACATCATGAAGGGCACCACGACCGAGCTGAAGAACGAGGGGAACATCCCCTGCAAGAACGCGACCATGCGCACCGCGCTCCGCGTGTCCTGCAACACCGTCTTCGGCAAGATCGGCGCCGACCTCGGCAACGACAAGATGCTCGCCGAAGCGAAGAAGTTCGGCTTCGACGAGGAGCAGTTCACGCCGGTCCGCTCCGCGGCCTCGGTCTTCTCCGACAACATGAACTCCTCGCAGACCGCGCTGTCCTCCATCGGCCAGTTCAACACCGCCGCGACCCCGCTGCAGATGGCCATGGTCGCCTCCGCGGTCGCCAACGACGGCAAGCTGATGAAGCCGTACATGGTCGACAAGCTGCAGTCCTCCAACCTCGACACCATCGCGCAGACCGACCCGCAGGAGCTCAGCCAGCCCCTGTCGTCGAAGAACGCGCAGATCCTGCAGTCGATGATGGAGACGGTGGTCAAGGAAGGTACCGGCACCAAGGCGCAGATCAACGGCGTCACGGTGGGCGGCAAGACCGGTACCGCACAGCACGGCGTCGAGAACAGCGCGAACCCGTACGCCTGGTTCATCTCCTACGCCAAGCTCCCCGACGGCAGCGCGCCGGTCGCCGTGGCCGTGGTCATCGAGGACGATCAGGCCAACCGTGACGACATCTCCGGCGGCGGCCTCGCGGCGCCGATCGCGAAGAGCGTGATGGAGGCGGTCATCAACTCCAAGAAGTGACCCCGCTCACGCCCTCCTCACATCGGTGCACGTTGCGATACCGGTCCTGTATCGGGTTACGGGCTTGGCCAGGTCACACAAAGCTAGCCGGGTACGGTAGGCCCGGACGGCAGCCTCCGACCGCACACCCGTGTCGGTCGGGACCGACGGAGAGGGCTGGTAGGAAGCTATGGAAGAGCCGCGTCGCCTCGGCGGCCGGTACGAGCTGGGCCAGGTGCTCGGCCGTGGTGGCATGGCGGAGGTCTACCTCGCGCACGACACCCGGCTCGGCCGCACCGTGGCGGTGAAGACGCTGCGCGCGGACCTCGCGCGGGATCCGTCCTTCCAGGCCCGGTTCCGCCGGGAGGCCCAGTCGGCCGCCTCGCTCAACCATCCCGCGATCGTCGCGGTCTACGACACGGGCGAGGACTACATCGACGGGGTCTCGATCCCGTACATCGTCATGGAGTACGTAGACGGCTCCACGCTCCGCGAACTCCTGCACTCCGGCCGCAAGCTCCTGCCCGAGCGGGCGATGGAGATGACCATCGGCATCCTCCAGGGCCTGGAGTACGCCCACCGCAGCGGCATCGTCCACCGCGACATCAAGCCCGCCAACGTGATGCTCACGCGCAACGGCCAGGTCAAGGTCATGGACTTCGGTATCGCCCGCGCCATGGGCGACTCCGGCATGACGATGACGCAGACGGCCGCCGTCATCGGCACGGCGCAGTACCTGTCGCCGGAGCAGGCGAAGGGCGAGCAGGTGGACGCCCGCTCGGACCTCTACTCGACGGGTTGCCTGCTGTACGAGCTGCTGACGGTACGGCCGCCGTTCGTCGGCGACTCCCCGGTCGCCGTCGCCTACCAGCACGTCCGCGAAGAGGCACAGCCGCCGTCCGTATTCGACCCCGAGATCACGCCCGAGATGGACGCCATCGTCCTGAAGGCGCTGGTCAAGGACCCGAACTACCGCTACCAGTCCGCCGACGAGATGCGCATGGACATCGAGGCGTGCCTCGACGGCCAGCCTGTCGCGGCGACGGCGGCGATGGGTTCCGTCGGCTACGGCGGCTACCCCGACGACCAGCCGACGACGGCCCTGCGCTCCGACGCGGGCGCCGGCGCCACGTCGATGCTGCCGCCCATGAACCCGGACGACGGCGGCTTCGGCTACGACGACCGGCCCGACCGGCGGCGCCAGAAGAAGAACAACACCTCGACGATCCTGCTGGTCGTCGCGGGCATCCTGGTGCTGGTGGGCGCGATCCTGATCGGCAGGTGGGTGGTCAGCGGCCACGGCACCGGCAACGACACGGTTGCCGTGCCGAGCATCGTCGGCCAGCCGAAGGCGGACGCCGAGAAACAGCTGACCAACAGCGACCTCAAGGTCGGCACGGTCAAGGAACAGCCCTGCGCGAACCAGTCCAAGGGCAACATCTGCTCCACGGACCCGACACCGGGCAGCAAGGTCAAGAAGAACACCACGGTCAACCTGGTGGTCTCGACCGGGGCGCCGAAGGTCCAGGTGCCGGGTGTCGTCGGTCTGAGCCTCGACGACGCCAAGGCGAAGCTCGAGGGCTCCGACTACCAGTTCAAGGTCGAGACCAAGACGCGTGAGTCGACGGAACCGGCGAACCAGGTCCTCGACCAGGACCCGATCGGCGGCAAGGAGGTGGAGAAGGGATCGACGATCACCCTCACCATCGCCAAGGCCGCGGAAACGGTCGCGGTGCCCGACGTCACCGGCAAGAGCTGTGACGACGCCAAGGCCGAGCTGCAGCAGAACGGCCTGAACGGCAACTGCGTCAACACCCCCACGACCGACGACAACCAGGACGGCAAGGCCATCTCGACCAACCCGTCGATCGGCACCCAGGTCAAGAAGAACACCGCGGTGCAGATCAACATCGGTCAGAAGCAGAACAACCAGGTCCAGGTGCCGAACGGCATCGTGGGGCAGAGGCTGAAGGACGTAAGGAACGCCCTGCAGCAGGTGGGCCTCCAGGTCGGCAACATCAACGGCTCCCAGGACGACAACGCCATCGTCATCAGCTCGGACCCGGGCCAGGGCAGCACGGTCGACCAGGGGTCGTCGGTCAACCTGACGACCTTCGGCGGCAACGGCAACAACAACGGCGGAAACGACGGCGGCACCAACCTCTTCGGCGGCACAGGCGGCTGAGGGTGCCCTCAGGCGCGTAAGGGCCCCTGCCGGGAGCGATCCCGGCAGGGGCCCCTTTGCTTGGTTCAGCCCGCTTGTCTCACTGCAGTTCCTTCGGCGGCGTCCTCTTGCTGTCCACCTTCTCCACCCGCACCAACTCGCCCCACACCACGTACCGATAGCGGCTCGTGTAGACGGGGGTGCACGTCGTCAGGGTGATGTAGTGGCCGGCCTTGGTCCTGCCGGACTCCTTGGGGACCTGGGCGAGGACCTTGACGTTGTACTTCGAGGTTTCGTCGAGGACGTCGTAGACCTTGTAGACGTACCACTTGTCCTTGGTCTCGAAGACGATCGGATCGCCGACCTTGAGCTTGTCGATGTTGTGGAACTTGGCGCCGTGGCCGTCCCGGTGGGCGGCGAGCGTGAAGTTGCCCTTCTTGCCCGTCATCGGGAGCGTCGCCTTCACCGGGTCAAGGTAGTAGCCGGCGACACCGTCGTTGAGGACGCTCGTCGTGGTGCCCTTCTCCACCAGCACCTCGCCGTTCTTCATGGCGGGCACGTGCAGGAAGCCGATGCCGTTCTTCGTGTCCAGCGCGCCCGGGCCGCCCGGCTCGTGGGCCCAGGTGTCGCGGACCTTGTCGCCCTGCTTGTCCGCCTCGCGGTCGGCGACGACGTTCGTCCACCAGAGCGAGTAGACGACGAACAGGCCCAGCAACAGGCCCGCGGTGATGAGGAGTTCACCGAAGACGCTGACCGCCGTGGCGATCCGGCCGGAACCCCGGCGGCGGGCCGGGGGCCCGGCGTACGCGTCCGCGTCGTCCGTGTCCTCTTGTCTGTCGTCGGTGGTCGCTGCCACGTTCCTCTGTCCTATTCGACGAGCGCATCCGGCTTGCCCTTGCTGCGCGGCCGTTCCTCGACCATCTTGCCCCAGACGATCAGCCGGTACTTGCTGGTGAACTCCGGCGTGCAGGTGGTGAGGGTGATGTAGCGGCCGGGCTGGGTGAAACCGGACCCCTTGGGGACGGGGTCGATCACGCTCGTGTTGCTGGGCGAGGTCACCGGCAGCGTCGAGGTCATCTTGTAGACGTAGTACTCGTCCTGCGTCTCCACGACGACCTCGTCGCCCGGCTTGAGCTTGTTGATGTACCGGAACGGCTCGCCGTGCGTGTTGCGGTGGCCGGCCAGCGCGAAGTTGCCGGTCTTCGCGGAGGGCATCGCCGTCTTCAGCTTGCCCTCGCTGTAGTGGCCGACCATGCCCTTGTCGAGCACCTTCTTGTTGCTGACGCCCTCGGCGATCGGCACCACCACGTCCAGCTTGGGGATGTGGAGGATCGCGAAGCCCTGCCCCGGCTCGAACTCCCCGGGCGCGCGCTTTCCGCTGGCCCAGTCGTTCTGCAGGGTGCTGGTCTCCTTGTCGGCCTGCGCGTGGGCGCGAACGTTCGTCCACCACAGCTGGTAGGAGACGAACAGCAGCATCAGGACACCGGTGGTGATGAACAGCTCACCGATCGCCCGGCTCGCGATCACGCCGACGCTGGGCTTGCGCGCCCGGGCCTGCCGGCGGGCCTCCATCCGGGACAGCGGTGCCTGCGCCCCGGACGTCCCGGAGGCAGAAGTCTCAGAGGCCTCAGCAGTATCAGGAGTCGCCGGAGCTCCCCCGTGACGCCCGTGACGACGCTTGGCGGCCTTTCTGCGGGCCGCTCGGCCTCCCGGGGTGACTCTGCCCGCAGCGGCGGCCGTTGAGGCGCCAGACGGCCGCACAGCCGATATCGACTCGCCGGGCGGCGGATCCGGGATCCGCAGCGCCACGGTCTCCTCGTCGATCGGCGGCTCGTAGGCCTGCCGCCCCACCGTCCAGTCCTCGAACGCGCCGGAGGCCTCGTGCGGCTCCTGCCCGTACGAGGTGCCGGACTCGCGCTCGGGGCGCAGCGCGGTCACGCCGTGGCCCTGCCCACCACCGGGGCCAGCCCCGCCGACCTCGCCACCGCGCCCTGGTCCCCGCACTCCACCAGCCAGTTGGCCAGCATCCGGTGCCCGTGCTCGGTGAGCACCGACTCGGGGTGGAACTGCACGCCTTCGACGGGGAGTTCACGGTGCCTCAGGCCCATGATGATCCCGTCGTGGGTGCGCGCGGTGACCTCCAGCTCGGCCGGGACGGTGGGCGGCATCGCCGCCAGCGAGTGGTAGCGGGTCGCGGTGAACGGCGTCGGCAGGCCGGCGAAGACGCCCTTGCCTTCGTGCTCGACCAGCGAGGTCTTGCCGTGCAGCAGCTCCGGGGCTCGGTCCACGACACCGCCGTACGCCACCTGTATGGACTGCATGCCGAGGCAGACGCCGAAGACCGGGACGCCGGTCGTGGCGCAGTGGCGCACCATCTCGACGCAGACGCCGGCCTCCTCGGGTGTGCCCGGGCCCGGTGAGAGCAGGACGCCGTCGAAGCCGTCCTGGGCGTGCGCGGTCGACACCTCGTCGTTGCGCAGCACCTCGCACTCGGCGCCGAGCTGGTACAGGTACTGGACCAGGTTGAAGACGAAGCTGTCGTAGTTGTCCACGACCAGAATGCGCGCGCTCACTGGTTGTCCACCGTCACATCGTTGAAGGGAAGCAGCGGTTCGGCCCACGGGAAGACGTACTGGAACAGGACGTAGACCACCAGCAGGACCAGCGCGAGCGAGATCAGCGCCTTCACCCACACGTTCCCCGGCAGATGCCGCCAGATCCAGCCGTACATGCCGTCCCTTCCGTTCCACCCACGGCACCAGTCCAACGCCGTACCGTCACCAGACTAACGGCGCAGCGCGGCCGGTTTGCCTGCCTCCACAGGCTGTGTGGAGTCCAGGTGCCCCCACACGATCAGGCGGTGGCTGTGCCCCCACTCCGGATCGCACGTGGTCAGCGTGAGATAACGGCCCGGACGCGTGTACCCCGACTTACGTGGCACAGGGTCGATCACCTCAACGTCGGTGGGAACGGTTTTGTAGGGGCCTTTGTCGATCCGATACGTGAACCACGTGGTCCCGTCGGTGAGCACCACGGCGTCTCCCGGCCGCAGCTTCGGGAAGTCCACGAAGGGGTCGCCGTACGTGCGACGGTGGCCGGCGACCGCGAAGTTGCCGACCTGGCCGAGCTGCGCGGTGTCCGCGTAGTGCCCGAGGCCCTTCTTGAGGGTGCTCACGGCGGTGTTCTCCAGCACGGGCTTGTTCCACGTGAAACCAAGCCGCGGGATGTACATGATCGCGAAGGGTCTGCCCGGACTGTAGGGCGCCGGTTTCTTGAGCGTGGCCGCGGCGCCGGCCGTCGTCGTGGGGCGCACGGTCTGCTTCGACCACTGGTTGTGCAGCACATCGATCTGGTGGCTCATCGCACCGTCCGCCCGGACACCCGTCCAGAACAGGACATAGGCGACGAAGAGGACTATCAACGCACCTACGGTGATGCAGAGTTCGCTGACGGTCCTGACGACGACGCGCACCGGCAGCTCCCGAGCGGCTCAGTTCACTTCACGGGCTGGGCGTAGTGCAGATCCACTGTGCCCGAGTAGCCGGGAAGAGTCACCGTCCCGTCCTGGGTGACTTTCCAGCCGAGGCCGTACACGTTGACGTACACCATGTAGTTCTGGATCGCCTTCGAGGCCGACATCGCCTGGTTCAGCTTGTCCGGGTCCCCGATCGCCGTGATCTTGTACGGCGGCGAGTAGACCCGGCCCTGGAGGATCAGCGTGTTGCCCACGCAGCGCACCGCGCTGGTGGAGATCAGCCGCTGGTCCATGACCTTGATCCCCTTGGCGCCGCCCTGCCACAGGGCGTTCACCACGGCCTGCAGGTCCTGCTGGTGGATGACCAGGTAGTCGGGCTGCGGCTCGGGATAGCCGGGGAGCTTGGCGGTGGCGTTCGGCGGGGCGTCGTTGAGCGTGACGGTGATCGCCCTGCCCCTGAGCTTCTGCGTGCCCGCGCTCTTCTCCAGGCCGGCGAGCTTCTCGTCCTGCGCCTTGGTGCTGCCGTCGTCGCGCTCGGCGAGCGCCTCGACGTCCCCGCGCAGCGAGGCGTTGGACTCGTCCAGTTCCTTGTTCTTGCGGCTGCGCTCCTGGATGAGGTCCGAAAGCTTCAACAAGGACGTGTCCGTGCGGATATTGGTGCCCTTGGCCGTATTGAAACTGGTGAAGAAAATGAGCCCCGCGAGGGCGAAGACGGCCACCGTGAGGATCCGCACGGGCCGGAAACGGGGCCCCCGGCCAGGACTGGATCCGGCCTGGGGGGAGTCGGCAGAATTGCTCAACGTACCCTTATCTCCTTCGGCACCGCGGAAGCACTACGCTAACGGACGCCCGGGGGAGCTCTGAGAGTCCCCTTGTACGCTGCCCCGGAGCCAGCCCCAGTTCCCTGCGCGGCCACGCAGCGCATCGACAGGAGAGACCCTCGTGCCGAAGTCACGTATCCGCAAGAAGGCCGACTACACGCCGCCTCCGGCGAAGCAGGCGACCAACCTCAAGCTGAACAGCCGCAGCTGGGTCGCGCCTGTGATGCTGGCCATGTTCGTCATCGGCCTCGCCTGGATCGTCGTCTTCTATGTGACCGACGGTTCGCTGCCCATCGACGCGCTGGACAACTGGAACATCGTGGTGGGCTTCGGCTTCATCGCCGCGGGATTCGGCGTCTCCACGCAGTGGAAGTAGCGGTCGACGCGACGGCTACGGCCGGGTGAACCCAGCTCTGCCCACGGCTATCCGCAGAGTTATCCACAGCCCGGAGAAAAAATCCACAGAGCCCCTGGGGATAAAGAACGACGATCTGTGGATAACCCGTCGGGCGTTGACGCCGGTACGACCATCCCATGACTCTTCGCAAGCCTGTTCGCCCCCTGCCTGACCTGCGCAAACACGGTCAGTGACAGGGGGCACAGCTGTTCCCGTCCGTCATGCACAAGATCCGCCACCCGCTGTGGACAACCGGGCACGTCAGGTGAGCTGAGCCGTCCTGATCAGGGTCAGGACCACGACAACCACCAGGACGAGCGCACAGGTGCCGTACTGCACGAGGGCGCGGTGGCCGCGGGGGGCGTGGACCATTCCGTAGCCGGTGATCACACCGGCGATCAGACCGCCGATGTGGGCCTGCCAGGAGATTCCGCCCCAGCCGAAGGTGATGACCAGGTTGATCGCCAGCAGGGCCAGGATCGGCCGCATGTCGTAGTTGAGCCGGCGCATCAGCACGGCGGTGGCGCCGAAGAGGCCGAAGATGGCGCCGGAGGCGCCGAGGGTCGCGGTGGTCGGGGAACCCACAAGATAGGCCAGGGCGCTGCCCGCGAGACCCGAGGCGAAGTACACCGCGAGATAGCGGGCACGGCCCAGGGCCGCTTCCAGGGGTCCGCCGAGCCACCACAGGCTCAGCATGTTGAAGGCGATGTGCCACAGCTCCTGGTGCGCGAACATCGAGGTCACCAGGCGGTACCACTCACCCGCGGCGACACCCTGTGTCGCGTGGTACGGCGCCGGGGGCCACTCCCCGATGAGGACCAGGTGGTCCAGCAGCGAGGGCCGTACGTGCACGGCGATGAACACCGCGACGTTGATACCGATAAGGATCTTGGTGAGCAGACGCGGGTCGGCCGCGACGCTGCCGCCGGCGATCGTACGAGGACGGGCCGCGGCCGGCGGATGCCCGGTGCCGGAGTCGCCGCGGGCGCACTCGGGGCACTGGAAGCCCACCGAGGCGTTGACCATGCACTCGGGGCAGATCGGCCGCTCGCAGCGGGTGCAGCGGATGCCGGTCTCGCGGTCCGGGTGGCGGTAGCAGCCGGGCGCGCTCGTGGCGTCCTGCGAGCTGCCTGCCGCGTGGTCCATGACATCCCCTAGGTCGTCGTACGGGTGCGTTGCGCAAAAGCACCGCCCCGCCCATCTTTACGGATGAGCGGGGCGTTTGGTTCCTGCCGTGCGGCGACTCAGCCCTCGCGCGTCTCGACGACGACCGACTCGATGACGACGTCGTTGACCGGACGGTCGGTGCGCGGGTTGGTCTGGGCGGTGGCGATGGCGTCCACGACCTTCTGGCTGGCCGCGTCGGTGACCTCGCCGAAGATGGTGTGCTTGCGGTTCAGCCACGTCGTGGGGGCGACGGTGATGAAGAACTGCGAGCCGTTGGTGCCCGGACCCGCGTTGGCCATGGCCAGCAGGTAGGGCTTGTTGAAGGACAGGTCCGGGTGGAACTCGTCCTCGAACTGGTAGCCGGGACCGCCGGTGCCGTTGCCCAGCGGGTCACCGCCCTGAATCATGAAACCGCTGATCACCCGGTGGAAGACCGTGCCGTCGTAGAGCCTGTCCGTGGACTTGGCGCCGGTGGCGGGGTTGACCCACTCACGCTCGCCCTGGGCGAGCTCGACGAAGTTCCGGACCGTCTTGGGGGCGTGGTTCGGCAGGAGCCGGACGTCGATGTCGCCGTGGTTGGTCTTCAGGGTGGCGTAAAGCTGCTCAGCCACGATCTGCCTTCCGTTGTCTTTCCGTGACTCCCCGATCCTCGCACGGTACCCGCCCCACGTCGTCCGGCGCCCGCTTCTCGGCGCGGATCCCGGGTAACCGGATGCGGAAAACCGGTCTTGTACCCCCCGGTACCGGAGCGAAGGGCGGCGATCCGTGGCATTGTCGACGACAAGCTCTCGTTGCCCCGTATTCATCCTCAGATGACCCGGATGCCCGCCCTCGCATGCCTGAGGGTTCGTTGACAGGCATGATCCGTAAAAGGGTGGAAAGTCGAAATACCGTACGCCACCGAGGAGGAGGAACCCGTGACCCGCATCGACAGCGTGCGCGCCGCGACCGGTTCGGCGAAGGACAGCGTGCTGCACGCCGCGGAAGTGGTGGCGCCCTACGCCGACACGGCCAAGGACAGGGCCGCGCACTACGCACACGAGGCACGCGTACGGCTTGCGCCGAAGGTGTCCCTGGCGGCCGACCAGGCACGCGTCCAGTACGACGCCCTTGTCGCGCCGCGCCTGGAACAGGCCCGCACCCATGTGCCGCCGAAGGTCGACCAGGCCGCCCATGAGGCCGCCGTCCGTACCCGCAAGGCGGCCCGGCAGGCCGCCGACTACTCACGGCCGAGGATCGAGCAGGCGGTCGCCGTGGCCGTGCCCGTCGCGGACGAGGCCGCCGCGCGCGGTGCCGCCGCGCTGGCCGCGCTGCGCGGCCAGGTCTCGCCGAAGGAGATCCAGAGGCTGGTCCGCAGGCAGGAGCGGCGGGCCCGGGCCGGCCGGGTGGCCAGGACGCTGCTGGTGATCAGCGCGGTCGCCGGCGGTGCCTTCGCCGCCTGGAAGTGGTGGGACAAGCAGGCCAACCCGGACTGGCTGGTCGAGCCGCCCGCCGCCACCGAGGTGCCCGAGACGAGCCGGCTGACGTCCGTGGACGGCAGCGGACAGTCGGTGCTCGATCCCGAGGTCCAGGCGAAGGAGGCCGAGGAGGAGGCCGCCAAGCACGACGAGGGCCCCTGACCTCCGAGGTGCCCGACCACGCCCGTGGGGCGGGAGACTTGACGGTCTCCCGCCCCACGGGTGTCTCCCCTTGTCTCCACCGCGGACGATGACGTTTGCAACGCCCCGTCTGTGCGGACCCTGTGCGGACTCTCTTTACGGAGTGCGTCCTTCTGGTTACGGCGATCCCCTTCGCGCCAGCTCAGGGCAAGGGCTCTCTATCCGCGTCCAGCGTCCCGCCGCCGCGCGGGCCGCCGCGGTGACCGCCCATGGATCTTGACGCATGCTCATCTTTGCGCAAACTTTTGCAATGTCGCGGGGAGAGAGCGCCCCGGTGATGCACGTCACCGGCCGAGGGGAGCCGGGAATCATCCCTTTGAGCCCCGCTGAGGGGGCACGACCGCAGGGCAGTGGCGCGGCTTCGGAACGCGGCCGACGTGGAGGAAGGATGCCCACAGCGGCGGCGAACGGCGCACGGCCTGACGGCAGCCTCCGCCCGGTGACGGCCCCGAAGCGTCCTGCGGGCCCTTCCAACGCAGCGGCCGACGGCATGAAAAGACCCCTCCGACCATGTTTCGCCAGGTCAGAGGGGTTTCGATGTGGAGCCTAGGGGAGTCGAACCCCTGACATCTGCCATGCAAAGACAGCGCTCTACCAACTGAGCTAAGGCCCCGGAAGTGGTGCGTCCCATCGGAAGAACCGCGTACCGACGGGCGCCGGAGACCAGAGTACCGGGTCATCCCGGGGATCTCGCAAAAAGATTGGGGGTCCCCGCAGACGACCACTCTCCGTAAGATGCTCGGCGTGGTTCGCTACAGCGAACCACCGTACTTGGGGAAGCGATGGGGAGACGCAATGGACGCCGCACAGCAGGAAGCCACCGCAAGAGCGCGGGAACTGCAGCGGAACTGGTACGGGGAGCCACTGGGGGCGCTCTTCCGTAAGCTCATAGACGATCTCGGCCTCAACCAGGCTCGTCTCGCGGGGGTTCTGGGCCTGTCCGCTCCGATGCTGTCGCAGCTGATGAGCGGTCAGCGGGCGAAGATCGGCAATCCCGCTGTCGTACAGCGGGTGCAGCTGCTGCAGGACCTGGCGGGGCAGGTCGCGGACGGCAGTGTCAGCGCGGCGGAGGCCACCGACCGCATGGAGGAGATCAAGAAGTCTCAGGGGGGATCTGTGCTCAGCAACACCACGACCACGACGAGCAGTTCGGGAGCGCCGACCGTCAAGCGGGTGGTCCGCGAGATCCAGTCGCTGCTGCGGTCCGTGGCCGCCGCGGGCGACATCATCGAGGCCGCGGACACCCTCGCCCCGAGCCACCCGGAACTGGCAGAGTTCCTCCGGGTGTACGGCGCCGGCCGCACCTCCGACGCCGTCGCGCACTACCAGTCCCACCAGAACTGAGCCCGCGGCCCGGTTCGCCGAAGGGGGTTCGGCGGCCGGGCCACGGCAACGAGGGGGAGTCGTATCGCTCATCGAGGGGGAAGCAAGGGGGGTAGCCGAAGGGGGAGGAGCGACGCACAGCCATGGGTGAGGTCTTCGCCGGCCGGTACGAACTGGTCGACCCGATCGGGCGCGGAGGGGTCGGCGCCGTATGGCGTGCCTGGGACCACCGCCGGCGCCGCTATGTGGCCGCCAAGGTGCTCCAGCAGAGCGACGCGCACTCCCTGCTGCGGTTCGTCCGTGAGCAGGCTCTGCGGATCGATCACCCCCATGTGCTCGCGCCCGCCAGTTGGGCCGCCGACGACGACAAGGTCCTGTTCACCATGGATCTGGTCGCCGGCGGCTCGCTGGTCCATCTGATCGGCGACTACGGTCCCCTGCCGCCCGCGTTCGTCTGCACGCTGCTCGACCAGCTGCTGTCGGGGCTGGCCGCGGTGCACGCCGAGGACGTGGTGCACCGGGACATCAAACCCGCCAACGTGCTGCTGGAGGCCACCGGTACGGGCCGGCCGCGGCTGCGGCTGTCGGACTTCGGCATCGCCATGCGGCTGGGTGAGCCGCGGCTGACGGAGACCAACCTCGTGGTGGGAACGCCCGGTTATCTCGCGCCCGAGCAGATGATGGGCGCGGAACCGGACTTCCCCGCGGACCTGTTCGCCGTCGGCCTGGTCGCGCTGTATCTGCTGGAGGGCGCCAAGCCGGACACCAAGGCGCTCGTGGAGTACTTCGCGGCGCACGGGACGCCGAGCGCGCCCAAGAGCGTTCCCGAGCCGCTGTGGCAGGTCGTGGCGACGCTCCTGCAGCCCGACCCGCAGGCGCGGTTCAGGACCGCCACGGGGGCGCGCAAGGCGCTTGCCGCGGCCAGGGAGCTGCTGCCGGAGCCCGGTCCCGACGACGAGCTGATCGAGATCTTCGACCAGATCGGGCCGCTGCCACCGGGGTTCGCCGCCGAGGGGCCCCTGAAACCGGCGCCCGGAGTCGCGGTCAGGCCGAGCGCCTCCCCCGACGATTCGTCGTCCACCTCCGGCACGGGTTCTCGGCCCTCCGAGTCCGGCACGGGCTCTCGGGTCTCCGGCCCCGGCGCAGGATCCGAATTGCCCGGGCCTGGCGCAGGGTCCGTGCAGCCCGGGTCCGACGCAGGATCCGTGCCGCCCGGGTCCGACGCAAGGTCCGTGAAGCCCGGGCCCGGCGCAGGATCCAGGCCGCACGGGCCCGGCGCAGCATCCGTGCCTTCCAGCTCCAGCGCGGGTTCTCTGCCGTTCGGAGCAGGTACCGGCTCCGTGCCGTCCGAACCCGGCCCGGATTCCATGCCGCACCGCTCCGGCGCAGACTCCGGGCCACCTCGTGCCCGTACAAGCGCCGTACCGTCCGCGGGCGTTGCTCCACCTGTCGACCCGCGCCGGGACACCGGCTCCCAGCCGCAATCGGCTGTCCCCGCTCAGCCGCCCGGCATGTCGGACACCGGCAGCTTCCATCTGCCGCCGCCCCAGGCCACCGTCACCTCCGCCGCATCCCCCCGAACC
>NZ_WVUG01000147.1 GCF_017614965.1 Streptomyces griseorubiginosus
CCCGCCCGGCGGGCAGCGGCCCCTACCTCGACCCCGCCGCCCGGCAGGCGGCCCCCGTGCTCGGTGCGGGTCGGCCACGGCGTCCGGCGGGGCTCGGCACCCAACCGCTCAGCGGGAGACTCGACTTGTCCGGCCCCCAGGGCGCCCAGCTGCGTACGGCGATCGCGTCGGTGCACCGCATCTGCCCGGAGTTCGCTCCGGTGCAGGTGCTGCGCCGCAGCGGACGGTCCGTGCTCCTGGTCGGCACGACCGGGCGCAGCACGGCCGTCGCCAAGTGTTTACTCGATCACTCCCCGGCGTGGTCCGAGCGGATCCGGCACGAGATAGCGGCCTACCGCTCGTTCGTCCGGCACCGCCCCCCGGTGCGGGTGCCGAGACTGATCGCGGCGGACCCGGACAACTGCACCCTGGTCATCGAGCGGATGCCGGGACGGGTGGCGGCGCTGCAGCGGCACCCTGCCGAGGCCCCGCCCCGGGCGGACATCAGGGCGGCCCTCGGCGCGATCTGCCGGCTCAACGCCTGGCGACCGCCGGCGGGCACCTTCGACGCCCCGCTCGACTACGCGGCCCGCATCTCCCGGTATCACGAGCTGGGGCTGCTCACCGACCGGGACATGGGCGATCTGCAGAAGCTGCTGCACGGCATCGCGGCGACCGCGGGCCGGCAGGGCATGGGCCAGTTCTGCCACGGCGACGCACTCCTGTCGAACATCCTGTTGTCCCCGGCCGGTCCAGTGCTGGTGGACTGGGAGCACGCGGGCTGGTACCTGCCGGGCTACGACCTGGCGGTGCTGTGGTCGGTCCTCGGGGACGCGCCGGTGGCACGCCGTCAGATCAGCCAGATCGCCCAGTCGGCGGGCCCCGCCTCACGGGACGCGTTCCTGGTGAACCTGATGCTCGTCCTGACGCGGGAGATCCGTACCTACGAGACGGCCGTGCAGCGTTCGATGCACGACGCGACCCCGGCGGCACCGGGAGTGGCCCACCCGGGTGCTGCGCCGTCCGGCGAGGAGCAACGGCTGCTGCTGCGGCGGCTGCACGACGACTGCCAGCTGGCCCGCAAGGCCGTGCGCGCGGCGGTCGGCACTCGCTGACGGGGACGGCGGTCCGCGGTGCGCCACCGACGGCGCACCGCGGATCTTCGTATGTCCGGGGCCGGTGCGGACACGGCCATTGGTGTGGGCCACTGACGCCCCGCAGGCCCGCACACCGCCCCCGCGAAACTCCGCCACCCTCGTGTTGACATGGGAAATCTCCCGCCTCTGGGCATGATTGACGGATCGTCGGCCAGCGGGTACCACTGACCCACCGCTCGGCTTTGCACGCCCCGTCAGGCTCGTCCGTCCCAGGAGGCTGCGTTGAGAGGATCCGTCACCGACCCCGCGTCCACCCCCGGCCACAGACGCGCCCGCACGGTCGCGGGCGCCCTCGCCTCGGCGGCCCTGCTGCTGCCGCTGCTCGGCGCGGCCCCGGCCGCCGGCACCCCCGCGTCGTCCGCGGGATCACTGCAGCGGGCGTTCGCCGCCGCGGCCGCCGAGTACCACGTCCCGCCGAGCGTGCTGCTCGGCGTCTCCTACCTCCAGTCCCGCTGGGACACGCACGACGGCGCGCCGAGCGTGAGCGGCGGTTACGGCCCGATGCACCTCACCGACGCGCACACCGCGCTCGCCGCCACCTCGCACCACAGCGAGGGCACCGAGGACGCCCGCGGCGACGGCGCCCGCCGCGCCCTGCACCCCACCGCCACCGTGCCGGCCGAGTCCCGGCTCCCCGCACGCCTCGAGACGCTGCCGAAGGCCGCCGCACTGACCGGCATCCCGGCAGAGCGGCTGCGTACCGACGAGGCGGCCAACGTCGCCGGCGGTGCCGCACTCCTCGCCGCCGCCCAGAAGGACCTCGGCGAGCCGCTGAGCGGCGACCCGGCGGACTGGTACGGAGCGGTAGCGCGCTTCTCCGGCGCGGACGACACCGCGACCGCGGCCGCCTATGCCAACGATGTCTTCGACGTGCTCCGCACCGGCGAGCAGCGCACCACGGACGCCGGTCAGCGGGTCGCTCTGACCGCCGAGCCCGGCCTCGCCCCCGACACCGCGCAGATCGGGAGGACGGGCCTGCGCGCCCTGTCCGGCGAAGGCACCGAGTGCCCGAAGTCGGTGTCCTGCGAGTGGATCCCGGCGCCGTACCAGCAGTTCGGCGACAACGACTACGGCAACCACGACCTGGGCGACCGCCCGGCCTCACAGAGCATCAAGTACATCGTCGTCCATGACACCGAGGGCGCCTGGGACGGTGTGCTGAACCTGGTCCAGGACCCGACCTATGTGTCGTGGAACTACACCATCCGCTCCACCGACGGTCTGATCGCCCAGCACGTGAAGGCCAAGGACGTGGCCTGGCACGCGGGCAACTGGTACATCAACGCCAAGTCGATCGGCATCGAGCACGAGGGCTTCCTGGCCGCGCCGGACGCCTGGTACACGGAGGCCATGTACCGCTCCTCGGCCAGGCTGGTGCGCTATCTGGCCGCGACGTACCGCATCCCGCTGGACCGGCAGCACATCCTCGGCCACGAGAACGTGCCCGGCCCGACCACGTCGACCATCCCCGGCATGCACACCGACCCCGGCCCCTACTGGGACTGGCGGCACTACTTCGAGCTGCTGGGTCACCCCTTCAAGCGGACCGCGGGCAAGAGCGGCGCGCTGGTGACGATCCTGCCCGACTACGCCACCAACCGGCCGGTGTACACCGGCTGTGGCACCTCGGGCCGGCCGTGCGCGGCGCACGGTTCCAGCGAGGTGCGGCTGTACTCCGACCACGACGAGAACTCCGCCCTGATCAAGGACGTCGGGCTGCACAAGGGCGCGGACTCCACGATCGACGTCAACGACGTGGGCTCACGGGTCTCCGCCGGCCAGCAGTACGCGGTCGCCGGGCACTACAAGGACTGGACGGCGATCTGGTACCTGGGTCAGAAGGCCTGGTTCAAGAACCCGAAGAAGCACCCGACGGCGGTGCCGGCATCGGGTCTCGTCGTCACGCCGAAGGCCGGTCTGGACAGCGTTCCGGTGTACGGACGCGCCTACCCGGAAGCCGCCGCGTACCCGGCGGGAGTGCCGGTCCAGGCGGTGTCCCCGCTGCCGTACACCCTGCCGAAGGGGCAGAAGTACGTCGTCGGGGAACTGGTGCCGGGTGAGTACTACTACGCGGTCACCTTCACCACCGACGCGCACCGGGTCGTCAGGGGCAAGGACCTGTACTACGAGATCCAGTACGGCCACCGGGTGGAGTTCGTCCGGGCGGCGGACGTGCGGCTGCTGCCCGCGGGCAGGTAGGCGAGCCGCGTCAGCCCTGCTGGAAAAGCTCCGCCGGGAGCGGCTTCAGCAGGGCGTACAGGTCGTCGGTGATGGGGCGGTCCCAGGCGGCGATGGTCACCAGGACGTTGTCACTGCGGTCGAACTGGACGCAGGAGATCCGGCTCTCCGACAGCTTCAGGCGGCGCACGATCAGCAGGTTGTCGCCCTGCATGACGGGCATGTCCTCGACGCCGACGACGGTGACCTCCTCCTCGTTCTCCAGCGCGAGCAGCAGCTGGGCCACCTCGAAGGGGATCTCGCCCTCGCCGACCTCGCGGGCCGGGGAGCCCTCGGGCAGGTTGCCGATGATCATCGCGGGGCCGCGGCCGCCGAAGAGGTCGTAGCGCAGGAAGACGCCCTGGCAGGTGCCGTCGGGGGCGGGCAGCAGACCGGCGCCGAGGTTGCCGGGCCAGTCGCCCGGGTCCATGGCCAGGACGTCGAAGTCGGGGCCGGCGGGGGTGGCGTTGCGGCGGCGGAGGAACGACATGCGCCCATGGTAATGGGACGAGGGGCCGTACCGCGGGCGCGGGTGCGTGCCGACCGTACCGCTCTCAGGTCGTCCTCAGCGCGGCCGGCAGTCCGGTGATCTCCGTGCCCATCTTCCGGCAGACCGCCGAGAGCAGGCGGACCGCCATCGGCTCGTCGATCTGCATCTCCCGCGCGATCTCCGCCTCGCTGAGTCCCTCGGCCACCAGGTTCGCGGCGGTGCGTTCGCGGGCCGTCAGGGTGTCCGTCTCCGTGCTGTGCAGGCGACGGGGACGCAGCCCGGCCGCGGTGAGTTCCTCGCGGGCCGACTCGACCAGTCCGTCGGCGCCGCACTGGACCGCCGCGTCGAGGCCCCGGTAGAGGTGTTCGGCGGCTTCGCGGGGGCGGCCGGTGCGGCGGAGTTCGGTGCCGAGGGCGACCAGGGCGCAGGCGAGTTCGTAGGCGGCCGGGGAGCGCTCCAGATGGGTGACGGACTCCTCCAGGTACTTGACGCGGGCCGATCCCGAGGAGACCTCCGCCGCGGTGCGCAGGGCCTGGCCCACGGCGGACGGGGTGCCGTACTGGCGGGCGCGGGCGAGCGCTTCGAGGGCGGTGGCTACGGCCCGCTCCGGGGTCTCATGGGCCTCCGCGCGCGCGAGGTGGAGCTGCCAGGGGCACCAGGCCGGGTTGCGCATGCCGCGCGGTTCCAGGCGGCGGCCCGCGGCGGCCAGTTCCTCCGCCGCCTCCTTGGTCAGGCCGCGGGCGAGCAGGAGCTCGCCGTGGACCGTCTGGGCGTCGGGGAAGACGACTGCGGCCGGGAAGGGCGCGCAGAAGGAGTAGTCCTCGCCGACGTGGGTGGCCTCGGTGAGCCGGCCGCGGGCGAGCAGGACCTCGATGAGGATGCCGACGGCGTACCAGTGGGCGGGCGTGCCGGGCCCGACGCGCTCGGCGAGGCGGAGGCCGGCGCGGACGAAGTCCTCCGCCTCCGCGAGCCGGCCGCGCCGGTAGCGGACGTAGGCGAGGAGGGTGTAGGCGAAGGAGAGGTGGGCGCCGCGCCAGCCCTGGCGTTCGAAGTCGGCGATGCCGGCCGCGAAGAGTTCCTCGGTGCGGCCGGGCCGGTCGGCGTACATGAAGGCGAGGGCGACCAGGACGGGGACCTCGAAGCCGCGGTCGGGCTCGGCCCAGCCGAGGCCGCCGTCGAGGGCGCGTTCGGCGTGCTGCAGGGCGATGTGGGCGGGCTCGCCGCGCAGCGTGGCGTCCCAGGCGCGCAGGCCGATGATGTACCGCTCGGTGAGATCGCGGCCCTTGAGGCGGTCGGCGAGCTTGGTGAGGCGGCGGGAGCGCGAGGGGTGGTCGGGTTCGTCGGCGCGGAAGGCGTCCCACATGAACTCCTCCGACACCATGCGCAGCTTGACCCGGGCGTCGTCGGTCACCCGGATCTCGCGGGCCAGGGTCTCGGAGGCCTCGGCGAGGCGGTCGCTGTGGGCGAGGACCTGGGAGAGCCGGTAGACGATGCGGTGGCGCAGGCCGGCGTCGGCGATGGGCTCCTCGAGGGCGGCGCGCAGATGGTTGACGGTGGTGGCGGGCTCCGTGAGCAGCGAGGCGGAGCCCAGTTCGTACAGGACGGCGGCGCGGTCCTCGGCGTTCGGGGGTTCGCGCAGGGCGCGGGCGAGGTAGCTGCGCGCGGCGTCGGGGGCGCCGGCGCGCAGGGTCTGCGCGGCGGCGGCGCGCAGCTGCTGCACGACCCAGGTGTCGCCCTCGGGGTGGGTCTCCAGAAGGTGCCGGGCGGCCGCGGCGGGGCCCAGTCCCGCGTCGATCACACACCACGCGGCCTGGCCGTGCAGGGCGACGCGGACTCCGGGCGGGATGGCCCGGTAGACGGCGGTGGCGATCAGCGGGTGGACGAACTCCAGGGTCTCGCCGCCGGTGAGGATGCGGGCGCCGCGCAGGGCGTCGGCGGCGTCGGCGGCCTCCTCGTGGCCGAGGCCGGCGACGGCGGCGGCGAGCAGCGGATGGATCTCGGTGCCGAGGACGGCGCAGGCCCACGCGAAGCGGACCGTCGAGGCGCCCAGACGTTCGAGGCGGGCGACGAGGCCGCTGCCCTTGACGGCGGCGGCGAGATCGCGCAGCAGATGGGCGCTGTTCTCGGTGGGGGTGAGACCGCGGTCGCGCACCTTGGCGATCAACTCGACCGTCTCGAAGGGACTTCCGGCGGTGACGGCCCAGCACTCGCGGCAGAACGCGTCGTCGGCGTGCGGCCCGAAGGTCTCGCGCACCAGGCGGGCGACCGCGGCGGCGCTGAGCGGCTCCAGGTCCAGGGGGCGTCCGCCCGCACGGCCGGGCAGTCCCCGTAACGGCTCGGCGTGGTCGGGGAGTTCGTCGGGCCGGTAGGCGACGACGACCAGCAGCGGCAGCTGTTCGGCGCGTGGGGCGAACGCGGCTAGCCAGCGCAGGGATTCGGGGTCGGCCCAGTGGGCGTCGTCCAGCACCAGCACCATCGGGGCGCGCAGCACGGCGAGATGGGTCAGCACCCAGTCCATGCCGTCGCGCAGGCCCTGCGGGTCGGGCGGGGCGGCGGCGGTCGGCGCGCACAGACCGAGTGCGGGGCCGACGATGTCGTACCAACTGCCCAGCGAGGCCCGCAGGTCGCTCTCGCCGGAGCCGGCGAACTCGGGCTGCAGCAGCTGGCGTGCCACGTGGAAGGCGACCCGCTGCTCCTGGTCGCCGCCGCGCGCGGAGAGCACGGTGCAGCCCCGCGCGGTGGCGCGCCGACGGATCTCGGCAAGGAGGGTGGTCTTGCCGATGCCGGCGCGTCCGGCGACGGCCAGCAGCGCGCCCCGGGGACGCTCGGCCGCTTCGGCGCCGTCCGTGCGCAGTCCGGCCAGCTCGTCCAACGCCTCGTCGACAGCGGCGAGTTCGCTCTCGCGCTCGAAGAGGGTGCGCTTGCTCCGTACGATGCGCTGCACCATGTGTACCCCCCGCCCCGGTGGTGCGCCCGCGCGGGGAGCGAGCGCGCACCGTGGCCTACAGGCTGCTCAGAGTACGCCTCACGGGGGCGCCGCGCCCCGGTCTGACCATTACTGCCGGACCCGGAACCACTTCCGTCGTACGGGAAGTATCTGACGGCTGGCGGACGTCACCGATCCGCAAGCCCCACAGGCGGCACCGAGCGACGGCCAGGCCGTTGGTGCGGCCGGATCAGAGGGTGAGCAGCTCCTCGTAGAACCCGCCGAACTCCCGCTCCCGGTCGACCAGATGGACCTCCAGGATCCAGTGACAGCGGCGCCCGGCCTTGTCGGTGCGCCGCAGCGGGGTGTCGTTGGCCGGGGTGATGTACGACTCGGTGTGCGCGCCCTCGATCGTCTCGTGGGGGAACTCCCCGACCAGGTGCCCGGCGTGCCAGCCGCCCAGCTCCCAGCCGGCGTCCTTCGCGAGCCGCTCGACCTCGGCGTACAGCCCGGCGCCGGTGATGTCCGGGTCGGCCGCGAAGAACCGCTTGCCGGCCTCGAAGATCTTCGCCAGGTCGTCGCGCAGCCGGTGCTTGACCGGGTCGTCGCCGAGGACGAAGGTCCGGCCGAAGTCGGCCTCGTACTCCTCGAAGATCGGGCCGAAGTCGGCGAACACGATGTCGTCCGCGCCGATCGTCCGGTCCGGCGGGTTCTCCCGGTACGGCATCAGGGTGTTCGGCCCGGAACGCACGATCCGCTTGTGCCAGTGCCGGGTCGTGCCGAACAGGTCGTTCGCCAGATCCCGGATCCGGTCGCTGACCGCCCGCTCCCCCGCGCCGGGCGCCACGAGCCCCAGCGCCCCGATCTCCGCGAACAGCCGCTCGGCCTTCGCCTGGGCGTCCAGCAGCCTCGTCGCGCGCGTGATCTCGTCATCCGCCATGCGGCCGACCGTAATCACCGCGCTCGTGTACGGCAACGCGATTCCGGGGCCCCGGGTCCGCCGCGTGCCCCCCAGGCTGATCCGCAGCGAGGGCGGGGTCACGGGTGTCACATCCACATGGGATAGCCGCCGTCCACGCGGATCGCGTCGATGCCGCTGATGTGCCGGGCGCCGCAGCGGTCCTGCGGCAGGACGAGTTGGGGGCCCGTGCGGTCGAGCGGGGTGCTGTCGATGGTCACCGCGAGCAGGACGGGTGCGCGGCCGAAGTCCGGGTCGATCTCCGCCCAGGACAGCAGGGCGTGGTGGCCGTCCGTACCGGACACGGCGATCAGGAAGCGCAGGCGGTCCTTGCGGCGGGCGGGGTCGAAGACGGGCCCGGCCGCCGCCAGTACGTCGTGCAGCAGCGGCCCGGTGAAGCGGTGGTACTGGACGCCGCTGGTGGCGCACTCGAAGCTCACCTCGGCCGTGTGCTGCGGCCAGGCCAGCAGGTCGGGCACCGTGAGCCGGGCGGGACGGGTCAGGTCGCCGGTGAGGACGAGTTCCGCGACCGGTGCGGCGGCTGTGAAGGACTGGCTCACGGGCTACCACCTCCCGGATGACCGTACCCGGACGCACTCCCCGTACAAACGCACATGCCAACCTGGTAGATCACAATTCCGGCTCATGCGGTGCGACTAGAGACTTTCCCCTCGCATCTGCGGCAAAATCCTCTGTGTATGCACACGACTCACCGCCGACCGGGACGAGATTGGCCACCGGATCATCCCCGGGCCCGCTCTCGCGGCCTACGCCCGGCGGTTGCACGGCACGGAACGGGAGACCACCGGCTCCTCGGCCCGCAACCGCTTCTCCGGGCTCGTCACGGACGTGATCCTCGGGGACGTGTCGGCGCAGCAGCTGACGCTGGAGCCGGGTGTTCCGGCGGTGGCCGTGATCAAGTCGACCGACGTGGTCGTCGAGAGGCCGTGACTGGTCCGCCCGGACCAGACGTGATGTCGTGTCCGTGAGGACCAGAGGGAGTGGACCCGTGATGACCCGTACCGCGCGCCGGAACCGCAGGACCCTGCAGGTGGCCGGCGTGGGCGCCGCCGCGCTGCTGGCCCTGAGCGCCTGCTCGTCGTCCGACTCGGACTCCTCCTCGGGGAAGTCGGACTCCTCGGCGTCCGCCTCCGGCTCCGCCTCGACGAAGACCTCCGGCACGGTGACCGTCTTCGCTGCCGCCTCGCTCCAGGAGAGCTTCACGGCCCTGGGCAAGGAGTTCGAGAAGGAGCACCCTGGCACCAAGGTCAATTTCAGCTTCGGCGGCAGCGACACCCTCGCCGCGCAGATCACCGGCGGCGCGCCCGCCGACGTGTTCGCCGCGGCGAGCCCCAAGACGATGAAGATCGTGACGGCCAAGGGAGACGCGGTCGGCACCCCCGCCACCTTCGTACGCAACCAGCTGGAGATCGCCACCCTGCCGGGCAACCCCGACAAGATCTCCTCCCTGAAGGACCTCACCAAGTCCTCGCTGAAGGTGGTGCTGTGCGACAAGACGGTGCCGTGCGGCGCCGCCGCCCAGAAGGCGCTGACAGCGAGCAAGCTCAAGCTCACCCCGGTCTCCTACGAGCAGGACGTCAAGTCCGCCCTCAACAAGGTGGTGCTGAAGGAGGCCGACGCTGCCGTCGTCTACAAGACGGACGTGAAGGCGGCCGGCAGCAAGGTGCAGGGCGTGGAGTTCCCCGAGTCGGCGAACGCCATCAACGACTACCCGATCACCCTGGTCAAGAACGCCCCCAACGCCGTGGCGGCCAAGGCCTTCATCGCGCTCGTGCAGTCCGCGGAGGGCCAGAAGGTCCTGACCGAGGCCGGGTTCCTCAAGCCGTGACCAAGGTGGACGCCTCCGACGCCGCGCCCGACACCCTGGTGGCCGGGGCGCGGCGGCGGCACGCGCGGTGGTGGGGCCGCGGGGTGCCGCTGCCGCTGCTGGTGCCCGCGCTGATCGGCCTGGCGTTTCTGCTCGTACCGCTCGTCGCGCTGCTGGTGCGGACCGAATGGCACGACCTGCCGGACCAGTTGAGCAGTCCCGCCGTGTGGCAGGCGCTCAGGCTGTCCCTGCTGTGCGCCACCGCCGCGACCGCGGTGAGCCTGGTGCTCGGCGTCCCGCTGGCCTGGCTGCTGGCCCGCGTGGAGTTCCCCGGCCGTGGCCTGGTCCGGGCCCTGGTCACCCTGCCGCTGGTGCTGCCGCCGGTGGTCGGCGGTGTGGCGCTGCTGATGGCGCTGGGCCGCAACGGGGTCGTCGGGCGGTTGCTGGACTCCTGGTTCGGCGTCACCCTGCCGTTCACCACGGCGGGCGTGGTGGTGGCCGAGGCGTTCGTCGCGATGCCGTTCCTCGTCATCAGCGTCGAGGGCACGCTCCGGGCCGCCGACCCGCGCTACGAGGAGGCCGCGACCACCCTGGGCGCCTCCCGCTTCACCGCGTTCCGCCGGGTCACGCTGCCGCTGATCGCGCCGGGCATCGGGGCCGGCGCGGTCCTCGCCTGGGCCCGCGCGCTCGGCGAGTTCGGCGCGACCATCACCTTCGCCGGGAACTTCCCCGGCCGTACCCAGACCATGCCGCTGGCCGTCTACCTCGCCCTGCAGAACGATCCCGAGGCGGCCATCGCCCTCAGTCTGGTGCTGCTCGCGGTGTCCATCGCGGTACTGGCCGGGCTGCGCGACCATTGGATGAGCGCCGGATGACCGGGACCCACGACGTGCGCGCCGACACCGCGCTGGACGGGCTGGACGCCCGCCTGATCGTCGAGCGGGGCGCCTTCCGCCTGGACGTGGCCCTGAGCGTCGCGCCCGGCGAGGTGGTCGCGTTGCTCGGTCCGAACGGGGCGGGCAAGACCACCGCGCTGCGCGCCCTCGCCGGTCTGACCCCGCTGACGGGCGGGCATCTGCGGCTGGACGGCGAGGAGCTGGACCGTACGCCGCCGGAGTCCCGCCCGGTCGGCGTGGTCTTCCAGGACTATCTGCTCTTCCCCCACCTCACGGCCCTGGACAACGTGGCCTTCGGCCCGCGCTGCCAGGGTGCCGGCAAGGCGGAGGCGCGGGCGCGGGCCGCCGAGTGGCTCGAGCGCATGGGCCTGGCGGACCACGCGGCCGTGAAACCGCGCCGGCTCTCCGGCGGCCAGGCCCAGCGCGTGGCCCTCGCCCGGGCCCTGGCCACGCGTCCGCGCCTGCTGCTCCTGGACGAGCCCCTCGCCGCCCTGGACGCCCGCACCCGTCTCGACGTACGGGCACAACTCCGCCGTCATCTCGCCGAGTTCGAGGCGGTCGCCGTGCTCGTCACGCACGATCCGCTGGACGCCATGGTCCTGGCCGACCGTCTGGTCGTCGTCGAAGACGGCTCGGTGGTCCAGGAGGGCACCCCGTCCGGTATCGCCCGGCACCCGCGCACGGAGTACGTCGCGCAGCTCGTCGGCCTGAACCTCTACCGCGGGCAGGCCGGCGGTCACACCGTCCGCCTCGACACCGGTCCCGCCATCACCACCACCGAGGACCTCACCGGCCCGGTGTTCGTGGCCTTCCCGCCGAGCGCCGTCACGCTCTACCGGGACCGCCCCACCGGTTCCAGCGCCCGTAACCTCTGGCGCTGCGAGGTCGCCGGACTGGAGACGCACGGCGACCAGATCCGCGCCGACCTCACCGGCGAACTCCCGCTGGCCGCCGACCTCACCACGGTCGCCGCCGCCGAACTCGACCTGCACCAGGGCGCGTCGGTGTGGGCGACGGTGAAGGCGACACAGACACACGCCTATCCGGTCTGAGCACACCGCTCCCAGCCCCGTCATGTAGCGTGCTCGATCTGCATACCGCCCGGCTCGGTCCCGCCCAGGTCCAGGCGGAAAGGGGGACAGGCGTTACCCACTCGGCGCCGGCGGGCCTCAGCTCCCCGCGGTCGCCCGTACCGTGCGGGGTGAGGCGCCCAGTTCCCTGTGGCAGGTCTTGTTGAAGGCCTGCAGGTCGGGGATGCCGACCGTGGCCGCGATCGCGGGGATCGCGAGGGTCGAGGCGATCAGCAGGTGCCGGGCGCGCTCCATGCGTCGGCGCCGGATGTAGGCGACGACCGTGTACCCGGTGCCGTCACGGAACAGCCGGGTCAGATGGGTGTGCGAGACGCCGGCGGCCCGGGCGATGTCCGGGATGGTCAGGGGGCCGGCCAGCTGCTCCTCGATGTACGCCATGGCGGTGCGCAGCGCGGGGTGCCGGACGCCTGGGCGGTGCTCGGCCGCGTCGGCCAGGGCCGTCGTACGCCACAGCACCGTCCACAGTTCCGCCGAGGCCCGCGCCGGGGACTGGGTGCCGGCGGCGACCGTCTGCCGCAGCAGCCCGCTGAGCACGGCCGCCTCCGCGCCCGCGTCCTGCATCGCCGGAACCCGGCGCCGTTCGCCCTCGCCGGGGAGACGAAAGTGTGCGTAGAGGTGTTCGCAGCGGGGCGCGTCGTAGTGGAAGTGGACCTCCGTGTCTGGCGGTACGAGGCTGATGTGGCCGGGGCGGATGGGGTGCCGGGTGCCGCCGAACTCCAGGACGCCCGAGTAGCCGTACAGATGCAGCTGCCACAGGCGTGGGAGGCGGAAGACCTCGTGTGGGCCGGCCGATCCGTGGACGCCGACGCCCGCGTTGACGACCTGCGGCGGCAGGTCGAGGGCCAGGTCCACGTGCTGAGGCATGGTGGAAATTTACCAGTGCTCGCCGAATACAGCCCACGACGGACCGCCCAGGGCTTTCTACGGTTGCCGTATGCCAACCACACGACAGCTGCTGAACTCCGTCCAGGTGGCGCGGTTCGTGGCCCACGGTTTCCTGCGTCTGGACGCGGTCGTGCCCCCGGAGATGAACGAGGAGGCGCTCGGCGTCTTCGACACCGGGCTCGACCCGGTGCCGTACGGCTCCGAGGTGCCGAAGGCGTTCCCCGAGGGCTCCTTCGCCCGCCGGCTCGTCGAACTGCCCGTCGTCGCGGGCGCGTTGGAGAGCCTCGTGGGGCCGGATCCGACCGTCGACCACCACTTCGTGCACACCCGCGAGCCGCACCAGGGCAGCGCCCAGCCGCTGCACGCGGACGCCCTGATCGACCTGCGCCTCGACGCGTTCGACGTGCAGCTCATGTACTACCCGCAGGAGGTCACCGCGGACATGGGCGGCACGCTCATCGTCCCGGGCAGCCATCTGCGGCGCACCAACGAGAGCGACACCGGCCGCTACCAGAACCTCCTCGGCCAGACCCGCCTGACCTGCCCGGCCGGCACGGTCGCCCTGCTCCACCACGGCATCTGGCACGGCGGTCGGCGCAACGACAGCGACACCGTCCGCCACATGTACAAGATCCGCTTCAACCCGACCGTGCCGCAGGTGCGGCTGTGGGACACGGCCGACCTGGATGCCCCGGCCGTCAGCGAGGAGCTGCGGCGGGTCTTTCCCTGGTACGAGACCGCCACCGGCCGACTGGAGATCCACAACCGGGTCCGGCTGTGGCGCTCCCTGACCGGCGACGCCGGCTTCGACATCGACCACTGGGCCACCCGGATCTCCAACCGGCCCGCCTCGCGAAGGAGCACGGTGTGACCACCCGACAGCAGGTCCTCGTCCTGTACCTGGGCACCTCCGCCCTCGACTCCGACGTCGTCGGCTGGGCCCGCTACGACGGCACGGGCGGCAGCCGGCCCACGACCGGCGACAGCGACGAGCCGCCGTACAAGACGGGCGTGGCCGCCCTGGAGGACGGCTGGCGGCTGTTCCAGGCGGCCCAGCTCGTCCCGCCCTACCCGGGGGCGGAGCACGAGACGTCGTTCCTCAAGCACGAGTTCTTCTTCGAGAAGCTCGTCGAGGTGTGACCACCGGGGAAGGTGTCGAGATGTGACCACCGGGAGGGTGTCACTCCTCCGCCGGCGTCGGCGGCACCACCGCGACCGGGCTGACCGCGTGCAGCAGGACCGCGTGGGTGACCGAGCCCAGCATGCGGGCCGGGGCCAGCAGACGCCGGCGGTGGCGGCCGACCACGACCAGGTCGGCGTCGCGGGAGGCGGCGACCAGCAGACCCGCCGCGTCGCCCGGCATGGCGTACGCCTCGGCGCGGACGTCGGGGCGGTTCTTGCGGTGGGGGGCGAGGAAGCCCTCGGCGAGGGTCCAGGTGTCGCGCTCGACGGCCTCCTGGTCGACCATCAGCGGCATGAGCTCCGAGGGGGCCGCCCAGGACTGCACCGGCCAGGCGTAGGCGGCGATCACCTGCAGGCGGGCGCCGCGCAGCGCGGCCTCGGTGAAGGCGAAGTCCAGGGTGGCCTCGTCGGGGCTGTCGACCTGCAGCCCGACGACGACACGGGGGCCCGGCTCGGCGGGCGCTTCGCCGTGCACCTCGCGGCCGGGCCGCGGGATCACCACCACGGGGCACTCGGCGTCCCGTGCGGCGGCCATGCCGTTGGAGCCGAGCAGCAGACTGGCGAAGCCGCCGCGCCCCCGGGAACCGAGCACCAACAGCTGTGCGCTGGACCCCATTTCGGGCAGCAGAGCGGTGGGTGCGCCCTCCAGACCCACGTACTCGATGTCCGGCCGGTCCGGCATCCCCGCGACATACGCGTGGACCTGGTCCAGCACCGAATCGGCATCCGGGTCCGGCGGCCCCGCGACCAGGACGTCGGGCTGTGCCCAGGCGGCATACTGCCGCACATGGACCACCCGCAGCGGCGCCCCGCGTCTGCGGGAGGTGTCGAGGGCCCAGTCCAGGGCGCGCAGACTGTCGTCCGAACCGTCGACCGCCGCGATGACCGGCAGGGTGCTCATGGGTTCCTCACCTCCGGAGTACGACCGTCCCCCGGGGCCAGCCTCGCTCAGGCGGCGGTCCCGGGGACGTGCTCACGGTCGCGTGTCCGGAAAAACCGGCGAAACGCACCTCCGACGGTTCACCCGGACCGGCCCCCGCCGTTCGGGGTGGCGCGGTTCGGGTTTCGGCGGTTCGGGTTCCCGTGGTTCAGGTGAGGTCGAACTCGCCCTCCCTGGCACCCGACACGAACGCACCCCACTCCGCCGGAGTGAAGATCAGGGAAGGGCTCTCCGGGCGGCCGCTGTTGCGCATCGCGATGAATCCCTCGACAAAGGCGATCTGGACATCCCCCAGACCACGGCTGCTCGAGTGCCAGTCGGCGTTGCTGAGGTCCAGCTCCGGCTTGTCCCAGCCCGCGAACGGGTGCTGCTGGATGGTGCTCTCGGCCACGTCCGTGCTCCTCCCGATTTCGTCGTCCGCGGTCAGCCTAGCGATCGCGTCCGACCGCCGACAGGCCACGTGAGGAGGACCTTTCGGGAACCTTTCAGGACTCGGGGGGTTCTGAGCCCACCAGCCACATCGAGAAGAACTGCGATCCGCCGCCGTAGGCGTGCCCGAGCACCCGCCGGGCCCCGTCCACCTGGTGTTCTCCGGCCTGCCCGCGCGCCTGGAGCGCCGCCTCGGCGAAGCGGATCATGCCCGACGCCCCGATCGGATTGGTCGACAGGACCCCGCCCGACATGTTGACCGGGAGATCGCCGTCCAGCTCGGTGACCCCGGACTCGGTGAGCTTCCACCCCTCGCCCTCGTCGGCGAAGCCGAGGTTCTCCAGCCACATCGGCTCGTACCAGGAGAACGGCACGTACATCTCGACGGCGTCGATGTCCCGGCGCGGGTCGGCGATGCCGGCCTGCCGGTAGACGTCGGCGGCGCAGTCCTTGCCGGCCTGGGGCGAGACGAAGTCCTTGCCGGCGAAGAGGGTCGGTTCGCTGCGCATGGCACCGCCCAGCATCCAGGCGGGCGGCCGGGGCGCCCGCGCGGCCCCCGCCCGGTCGGTCAGTACCATCGCGCAGGCGCCGTCGGAGGACGGACAGGTCTCCGAGTACCGGATCGGGTCCCACAGCATGGGTGAGGCCTGGACCTTCTCCAGGGTGATGTCGTGCTCGTGCAGATGGGCGTAGGGGTTCTTCAGCGCGTTGCGCCGGTCCTTGTACGCCACCAGGGAGCCGACCGTGTCGGGGGCGCCGCTGCGTCGCATGTAGGCGCGCACGTGCGGGGCGAAGAAGCCGCCCGCGCCGGCCAGCAGCGGCTGCTGGAAGGGGATGGGCAGGGACAGGCCCCACATGGCGTTCGACTCGGACTGCTTCTCGAAGGCCAGGGTCAGCACCGTGCCGTGGACGCGGGCCGCGACCAGGTTGGCGGCGACGAGGGCCGTCGATCCGCCGACGCTGCCCGCGGTGTGCACCCGCAGCATCGGCTTGCCGACCGCGCCGAGGGCGTCGGCGAGGTACAGCTCGGGCATCATGACGCCCTCGAAGAAGTCGGGCGCCTTGCCGATGACGACGGCGTCGACGTCGGCCCAGGTCAGCTCGGCGTCCTCGAGTGCCCGCCCGGCGGCCTCGCGGACGAGGCCCGCGATCGACACGTCCCGGCGCGCCGCCACGTGCTTGGTCTGGCCGATCCCTACGACGGCCACGGGCTCCTTGCTCATCGCGGATCCCCTTCGAGTACGGCGACCAGGTTCTGTTGCAGACAGGGGCCGGAGGTGGCGTGGGCCAGTGCCCGGTCGGACTCGCCCCGGTGGATGCCGGCCGCCGCCTCACCGATGCGGATCAGTCCGGCGGCCATCATCGGGTTGGCGGCGAGGGCTCCCCCGGACGGGTTGACGCGCACGCTGTCGTCCAGCCGCAGGGCCTTGCGCAGCACGACCTCCTGCGAGGTGAACGGCGCGTGCAACTCGGCGGTGTCGACGGGCCGTTCGAAGGCGCCCGCCTTCTCGGCGGCCAGCCGCGTGGACGGCGAGTCGGTCAGGTCGCGCACGCCCAGGCTGTGCGCCTCGATGCGGTGGTCGATGCCCCGGATCCACGCGGGGCGCTCGCACAGTTCCCGGGCCCGCTCCCCCGCCGCGAGGACGACAGCGGCGGCGCCGTCGCCGATCGGCGGGCAGTCGCCGGTGCGCAGGGGTCGTACCAGATACTCGCCCTGCGGCAGCGAACCCCTCAGCTGAGCATGGGAGTTGGCGGTGGCGTCCGCTCGGCTGCGGGCGGCGACGGCAGCGAGGGCGGGCTCGTCGGTGTCGCCCGCGTCGATGAGGGCCTGCGCCTGCAGGGCGGCCAGGGCGACCGAGTCCGGCCACAGGGGCGCCACGTAGTACGGGTCCAGCTGCCGGGTCAGGACGTCACGGACGGAGCCGGGCGAGGACTTGCCGTACGAGTAGACGAGCGCGGTGTCCGCGTCGCCCGTCAGCAGCTTGGTCCACGCCTCGTACAGCGCCCAGGCACCGTCCATCTCGACATGCGACTCGGAGATCGGCGGCCAGGCGCCGACCCCGTCGAGGGCGAGCGTGAAGGAGAAGGCGCGGCCCGCGAGGTAGTCGCTGGAGCCGGAGCAGGTGAAGCCGATGTCGGCGGTCTTCAGGCCGGTCCGGTCCAGCACCTCGTGCAGCACGGGCATGAGCATCTCCACCTCGGAGAGCTCGTCGGTGGTGCGCCGGTGGTCGGTCTGGGCGAAGGCGACGACCGCGATGTCCCGGGTCACAGCAGCTCCTTGTAGGTGTCGTACTCCGCGTCGGGCTCGCCGGTGGGCCGGTAGTGGTCGGGGTAGCGGGCGCCCTCCGTCCACACCGGCTCGACGCGCAGTCCCATGCGCACCTGGTCGTAGGGGATGCCGCCGATCCGGCCGTGCAGGGCGAGGTCGGCGCCGTCGAGGGCGATGTGGGCGTAGACGTAGGGCACTTCGATGTCGAGGTTCTTCGCCTTGATGTTGACGATGCAGAAGGTGGTGACCGTGCCGCGCGGGCCCACTTCGACGTGTTCGGCCGTGGCGACGCCGCAGGTGGGACAGGCGCCCCTCGGCGGCACGTACACCTTGCGGCAGGAGGGGCAGCGCTCGCCGACCGTGCGCCGCTCGGAGAGGGCGTGGATGTAGTCGGACTGCGCGCGTCCCGGGGAGTAGGTGTAGTCGAGACGGGCGAAGGCGACGATGCCGCTGATCGCGTCGGCGAACTCGCCGCTGTGACCGGTCGGCCCGGCCGGCTCGCCGTCGTACGGCTCGAAGCAGGCGATGTCGGTGATGGCACCGGAGCGCTCCTCGGCCCAGCGGACGCGGACGCGCATCCCCGTGTGCACGGCGTCGGGGCCGGGGGCGTCGAGGGCGTGCAGGAGAGCGGTGTCGGCGCCGTCGAGGCGGACCAGGACCCAGGCGAAGGGCGTGTCGAGGGGCTGACCGCGACGGGGTTCGTGGTTCCAGGCCCAGGTGGTGACGGTGCCGGTGGGGGCGACCTCGACGAGATCGCGGATCTCCTCTGCGGTGACGGGGTCGTACTCGACGGGCGGGACGAGGGTGCGGCCGTCCTTCGCCTTCACGCCGAGGACGACGCGCTCGCGCAGACCGGTCAGGAAGGCGCTCTGCACCGGGCCGAGGGAGCGGGTGAAGGGGAATTCGACGGCGAGGGGGGCTTTGAGGACTTCGGGCATGCCCGGTCTCCTTCGGTGGGGGTCAGGCGCGTTTGTAGACGGGCTGCCGTTTCTCCGCGAAGGCTCGGGCGCCTTCCTTCGCGTCGGCCGTGTCGAAGATCGGCCAGCCGCGCTTGAGTTCGGAGGCGAGGCCGTCGGTCTCCGTCATCTCGGCCGTCTCGTAGACGGAGGCCTTGATCGCCTCGACCGCCAACGGCCCGCACGCGTTGACCTGTTCGGCGATCTCCAGTGCCCTGTCGAGTGCGGTGCCGTCCGGGACGACGTGCCCGATCAGTCCGATGTCGGCGGCCTCGCGGGCGGTGTAGGGGCGGCCGGTGAGCAGCATCTCCAGGGCGTGGGTGCGCGGGATCTGCCGTTGCAGCCGGACGGTCGACCCGCCGATCGGGAACAGACCGCGTTTGACCTCGTAGAGCCCGAAGGTCGCCGACTCGCCCGCGACCCGGATGTCGGTGCCCTGGAGGATCTCCGTGCCGCCCGCCACGCAGTACCCCTCGACGGCGGCGATCACCGGTTTGCGGGGGCGGTGATGGCGCAGCAGTGCCTTCCAGTGCAGGTCCGGGTCGGCCTTGAGGCGGTCCCGGTAGTGCTCGCCGTCCGTGCCGCGGCCCGCGAGGGCCTTGAGGTCCATGCCGGCGCAGAACGAGCCGCCGGCGCCGGTGAGCACGATCGAGCGCACCGCTTCGTCCTCGTCGGCCTCCACCCAGCCGTCGTACAGCCCGACCAGCATCGGCAGCGAGAGCGCGTTCTTGGCTTCGGGCCTGTTGAGCGTGAGCACCAGTGTGGCGCCTTCGCGCCGCACGGTGAGGTGTTCCGTCCCACCCATGGCCAACTCCCCTCTCCTGGAACGAGAACAGGTTGCAGTAGCCGGGGAGGCACTTCAAGAGTTTTCTGACAGTCAGTCAGATTTCTTCGCGCGAACCCTTCACAGTTGCCGCGCCCTTTGCTCTGATGACCGGCGAACCGACGGATGCGCCTTTCTTGGTCATGGCTGCCGGGGTCAGGAGGAGCGGTGGAGTACAACCTTGCGGACCTGTTCGAGTCGGTCGTCGACGTGGTGCCGGACCGCGAAGCCCTGGTGTACATCGACCACCCCGGCACGGGCGCGGAGCGCCGGCTGACGTACGCGGAGCTGGACGCGGCGGCGAACAGGATCGGCCACCATCTGATCGACGCGGGGATCCGGCCGGGCGAGCATCTCGGCCTGCACCTCTACAACGGGGTCGAGTACCTGCAGACGGTGCTCGGCTGCCTCAAGGCACGGGTCGTACCGGTCAACGTCAACTACCGGTACGTCGAAGAGGAGTTGGTGTACCTCTACCGGGACGCCGACCTCGTCGCCCTCGTCTTCGACGCGGAGTTCGGCGACCGGGTGGCGGCCGCGCTGCCGCAGTGCCCGAAGCTGCGGCATCTCGTCCGGGTGGGGGAAACGGCCGACATGGCCTCCGTGCTGTCCTTCTCCGAGGCCGAGGCGGGCAGTTCGGCCGAGCGCGGGTTCCCCGCGCGGTCGGGGGACGACCAGTTCATCATCTACACCGGCGGCACGACCGGAATGCCCAAGGGTGTGATGTGGCGTCAGGAGGACCTGTTCTTCTCGGGGCTGGGCGGGGGCGCGCCGACCGGTGAGCCGGTCAAGAAACCGGAGGAGCTGGCCGAGCGGGTGGCTGCCGGGGGCAGCGGGATCACCTTCTTCCCCACTCCCCCGCTGATGCACGGCACCTCCACCCTCACCTCCTTCATCGGCTTCAACTTCGGCCAACGGGTCGTGATCCACCGCAAGTTCGTGCCCGAAGAGGTGCTGCGGACCGTGGAGAAGGAGAAGGTCACCAGCATGTCCCTGGTCGGCGACGCGATGCTGCGGCCGCTGATCGACGCGCTGAAGGGGCCGATGAAGGGCACGGACTGCTCCTCGGTGTTCAGCGTCTCCTCCTCCGGCGCGGTGATGTCGGAGACGGTGCGCCGGCAGTTCCAGGAACTGCTCCCGGGCGCCATGCTGCTCAACAACTACGGCTCCTCCGAGTCCGGCTTCAACGGCACGGCGACGGCGGACTCCGGGGCCGGACAGAGCTTCCGCATCCGCGTCAACGCCCGTACGCAGGTGGTCGATCCGGCCACGCACGAGGCGGTAGCGGTGGGTGAGGTGGGCCGGGTCGCCCAGTGCGGCCATGTGCCGCTCGGCTACTACAACGACCCGCGGAAAACCGCCGAGACCTTCTTCGAGAAGGACGGCCGGCGCTGGGTGCTGCTCGGCGACATGGCCACGGTGGACGAGGAGGGCGTGGTCACCGTCCTGGGCCGTGGCTCGCAGTGCATCAACACCGGCGGCGAGAAGGTGTACCCGGAGGAGGTCGAGCAGGCGCTGAAGTCCCACCCGGACGTGTACGACGCGCTGGTGGCCGGGGTGCCGGACGCGCAGTGGGGCAACCATGTGGCGGCGGTGGTCCAACTTCGCGAGGGCGCGTCGCGGCCTTCCCTGGAGGACATCCAGTCGCACTGCCGAACCCATCTCGCCGGCTACAAGATCCCCCGCCAGCTGGTGATCGCCGAGACGATACGGCGCTCGCCGAGCGGCAAGGCGGACTACCGGTGGGCCAAGGAAGTGGCGGTGGCGGCGGATCGGTAAGGGGTGCGGGGCAGCGGGAGGCGAGG
>NZ_WVUG01000148.1 GCF_017614965.1 Streptomyces griseorubiginosus
CTCGTGCGGCCACACAGCGCACGCCGACGTCGTGGGAGCAACCAACGTTCTACGGGCCGGGCTGGTCCGTCGCAACGCCAACCCGGCTTAGCGAGAAGCCACCCCGTTTACGGGGTGGAGGAGTCACGACACGAGTCCTAGCTGACCTTGACGGAGACGCGGCACGGGCTGCTCGCGGCGGCCGGCTTCTTCGGAAGGCGAGGGAGGAAGAGGACGGGATGGGGATGTCCTCGTACGGGGTAAGCGAGCGGGACGACGCGGGGCGGTCCGGCGCGCTGCTTGAGAGAGGGCCAACGTATGCAATTCGACAACGATGCTGCTCTGGACACGTCCGAGGTCGAGGACGGTCGGGGAGGTGCGCTGAGCGCGATCCCGGGCGGCGGGAAGACCATCGGCGGCGGACTGGTCGGGCTCGTGGTGCTGGTCGCGTCCGTACTCTTGGGTGTCGACCCCGCCATGTTCGGTTCCGGGAGCAGCGACACGTCCTCGTCCGGCGAATCGGCCGCGGACCTTGCGGCGGACTGCCGGACCGGCGCCGACGCCAACCGCAAGGAGGAGTGCCGGATCGTCGCCGTGGTCGACAGCGTGCAGGCATTTTGGAAGCAGACGGAGACAGCCGCCGGCAAGCCCTACCAGCAGGCCCCGACGTTTTTGTTCACGGGCAGTGTGAACACCGGTTGCGGCAGGGCCACGTCCGAGGTCGGCCCCTTCTACTGCTCAGCCGATGGCAAGGTCTATCTCGACCTCGACTTCTTCAACGACCTGAGCAGCAAGTTCGGCGCCGAGGGCGGCCCGTTCGCCGAGGCCTACGTCATCGCGCACGAATACGGCCACCACTTCCAGGACCTCAGCGGAATGATCTCTCGCGGCAGTGGAAAGGGCCAGAACAGCGGCTCGGTGAAACTCGAGTTGCAGGCGGACTGCTACGCCGGGGTGTGGGCTCACCACGCGACCACCACCCCCGATCCCAGGAGCGGCAAGCCACTGATCACCGACTTGACGAAGGACGACATCAACCGCGGGCTGGACGCGGCCGCCGCCGTCGGTGACGACCGTATCCAGCAGCGCTACCAGGGCAAGGTCACACCCGACACCTGGACCCACGGCTCAGCGAGCCAGCGCCAGCAATGGTTCTCCACTGGCTACCGCTCCGGCCGCGTTGCCGGCTGCAACACGTTCAACTGACCGGGCTGACAACCACGGTACGGCGCCCGGCTGTTGGGCCCCGCTGGTGGGCAGATTGTTATCTCGCGCCACAATCGGTGGTTACCGTAGCGGCCGACGCCAAGTGGGGGTGCTGCCTCGACAGGCAGTGCGGCACCTGCTGGCCGGGCATGCGCTTCGCGGAGATGTGCGGCGACGGGACGGCGCGAGGCCATCGCCTCCCTCGACCAGGTCGTCGGGGAACCCGAGTGGGCTCATCTCGCCTGGGAGGTCACCAGCGAGCACCGCAACCACCCGGGCATGTGGGTGAAGTCCCGGAAGTGCGCCGACTGCACCGACCACCTGGAGCTGGTCGTCGAGCCCGAGTCGCACTGGCCGGAGAACGGCAGTCGTCCCCGATGGGCCCTGTGCGACACGGACTCGATCGCATCAAAAGTTATCGATCTACCTGATAGTGAAGGAAGGGTGCATAGCGCTAAACTCCCGCAACCTACAACGTGGGGAGGGCCCGGGCATGCGGCGGTGGGCCGAGTTCGTTCTGAGGCATCGCAAGGCGGTAGTGGGGTTCTGGGGACTGGTGCTGGTCGCAGGCATCCTCCTGGCCGGCCGGACGACGAACCGGCTGACGATCGACTTCTCCCTGCCCGGTCAGCCCGGCACGGTGACGGCCCACCGCATCGAGCGTGCCTTCGGCAGCGGCGGTGACACGAACCCCTATCTGGTCTCGGTCACATTCCCCGCGGGGCAGACGGTCACCGGTCACGAGCAGGACGTCGGGCGGGCGTTCGCAGCCGCCGGTACAGCCGTCCCGGGCCTACGGGTGATCGACGAGGCGAACACCGGGGACAAGGCGTTCCGGACGACGGACGACCGCACGGCCTACGCCCTGGTGTTCTACCGCTTCAACCCGTCACCCAGCCAGAAGCTGCTCACCGATCCGATCCGGTCGGCGGCGCGCCACGCCGTGCCGGCGGGGTCTGCGGTCGGCGTGACGGGGGAGGACGTCCTGGCCTCCGGTGGCGACAACGGGGGTGGGCCGGGCGTCCTCGGGGAGACACTTCTCGGCGCCGTCGGCGCTCTGGCCGTACTCGCCTTCGTGTTCGCGTCCTTCTTGGCCCTGCTGCCGCTGGTGGTGGCCGCGGTGTCGATCCTCGCGACCTTTGTGATGCTGTTGCCGCTCACCTATGCGACTGATGTGTCGTTCATCGTGCAGTTCCTGGTGGCCCTCATCGGCCTGGGCGTGGCGATCGACTACTCGCTGCTGTTCGTCACCCGCTGGCGCGAGGAGCGCGACCACGGCCGGGACAATCACGACGCGGTCGTCGTCGCGATGGAACACGCCGGGCACGCCGTGCTGTTCAGCGGCGTCACCGTCGCGATCGGTCTGCTGGCGCTGGTGGTCCTGCCGGTCCCGTTCATGCGGAGCATGGGATACGGCGGAGCCCTCATCCCCCTGGCGAGCGTGCTGACGACGCTCACACTCACCCCGGCGATCCTGGGCGGCATCGGGCCGAAAGTCGACTGGCCGAAGATCCGGCACGAGAACCGGGCCAGCCGCTTCTGGAGCCGGTGGACCGCTGCGGTGGTACGACGCCGCTGGATCGCCGCAGCCACCGCGCTGGCCGCACTGTTCGCTCTGACCGGAGTCTTCCTCGGCGTCAAGATCGGTCTCGCGTCGTCCGAGTCACTGGCCAAGAGCGGCCCGGCCTACGAGACCCTGCAGACCCTGGAGCGCGGTGGTGCGCCAACTGGCGCCCTGACCCCCATGGAGGTCCTGGTCCGCACCGACCGGGCCCGCACGGCCGCCGCCAAGTTCGCCGGCATCGACGGCGTGAGCAGCGTGTTCGTGCCGTCCGGACCGGCCGGCAACCGCGCCGGGCAGAGCATCGTCGTGGTCGTCCCCGACCACGAGACCGTGAACTCCAAGAGCGTCGGCGTGGTCAAACGGGTCAAGACCGCCGCGGACGGTCTGCCCGGCGTCCTCGGCGTCGCGGGCATCGGCGCGGCACAGATCGACTTCCTGCATGCCGTCTACGGCAACTTCCCGCTGATGCTCACCATCATCGCCCTGCTGACGTACGTCCTGCTGGTGCGCGCATTCCGCTCCCTGCTGCTGCCGCTCAAAGCGGTCCTGCTGAACCTGCTCTCCCTTGCGGCGACCCTCGGCGTGATGGTGATCTTCTGGCAGGACGGGCACGGCTCCGACGCGGTCTTCGGCATCGCGGCCACCGGCGCGATCACCTTCTGGATCCCGCTGATGGTCTTCGCGTTCCTGTTCGGACTGTCCATGGACTACGAGGTGTTCATCCTCTCCCGCATCCGAGAGGAGTACGACACCGGCCGCTCCACCGACGCCGCCGTGATCGAGGGCCTCGGCCGCACCGGCCGGCTGGTCACCAGCGCCGCGCTGATCCTCTTCCTCGCCTTCGCCGCGCTCGCCTCCGGCCCGGGCACCGATCTGAAGACGCTGGCGACGGGCCTTGGTATCGGCATCCTCCTGGATGCGACCATCGTGCGGATGTTGCTGGTTCCGTCCCTCGTTTCGCTGTTCGGCCCGTGGAACTGGTATCTGCCCGGCTGGGCGGCCCGCCTGCTGCGCGTGGCGCCGTCGTATGCGCACCCGGAGTCGGTGACGCCCGCGGCGCAGCGGCACACGAGCTGACCCCGGCGGAGCAGACGGCCGCTGTGCCGCGGATCCTTCAGGTCCGGTCGGTGGCCTGCTCGTCACTGCACGCCTCGGCCTTGGCGGAGGGCCACTGCGCCAACGAGATCATCCCCGTCACCCGGCGGATCAGGTAGTAGGCCAGAGGCAGTTCGGCGAACACGGCCAGTGCCGCCGACAGCCAGATTTCCGGGGTACCGAAGGCGAGAGACACGTCGAACCACGCGTCGCAGATCAACAGCAGGGCCGTCGCGAGCGCCGCCACGATGACGGCGCGGTGCCGCAGCCACCCGAGAAGCGCGGTGGACGCCATCGCGACCACGAGCAGGACGTCGAACCCCACCCAGGTGACGCTCCAGTGATGGACCTGGTATCCGGAGGGCAGCGTCGCCGCCAGCAGCACGGTCCAGGGGACGAGAGCGATGGCGCAGACGGTCAGCAGTTCCAGGGTGTGGCGCCGGTGCCGGCGTGCCCGTTCGAGCAGATCGCTGTCCAGAGTCGGTGCGGCGGCCCGTATGAGGCTGCCGGTCTGTGTGTCGCTCATGCTGCCCGTTTCCGTTCTCGCCTGTTCCTTGGAGACGCCGGTCGGGGCTGCTGTGGCAGGCGTCCGTTGGTGAAACAGCGGTACTGCCGGATTAATGCCCGCGGTGAGGACGGCAGGGGCGGGTCAGCGCAGGCGTGTAACTGTCACGACCGTGTGTCGCGTCGTACCCGCCAGGACCTCGACGGTCAGGCCCAGCTCAGCCGCCACGTACGCGTCACCCGCCGTCGGTCCGGCCCGTCCGCCCTTCGGCGCCCCCGTCAGGTACACGGCAGCCTGCGCTGCCAGGGGGGCGCCCAGGCGTTGGGACAGCGCCGTTCGGCCGTCCGGGAGACGCACCGCCAGCGCCCGTGGCCTGGACGGCGGCCCGGTGAAGCCGACGACGTCGGTATCCACCGTGTCCGCGTGCCGGACCTTCTTCCCGGACGAGGACCGCCCCGCCCGGTACGGCGACGATGCCCAGTTTCGCTACGGCGCCCTCGACACCGTCGGCTGAAGCGAGTTGTACCAGGCCCCCGCCGCCTCTGGATCGTTTGTCGCCGACACGGCCTGAAGTGCCGTCGGCGACGGCAGACCGGAGAGATCGTCCAGCAGCATCGCACCGTGTACGGGCGCCCGCGCACATCCGTCGGCAGCTGCAAGACGTCCCACATGATGAACAGCGCCGGATGATCCTCCGACAGCCGCCGCGTTCTCGCCGACGACGCTGCCGCCTGAGACCGCGCCGCCGCGAACGAGATCGCACCTCCAGGACGATCACGGCCTCGCCGTCCAGTACGGCCGATGGCAAGTCCATCCCCGGAAGCGATGTCCATCCACGACGCCGTGACATCCCGACCCGACCGCGCCTACAACCTCACCCTGTCCGCCAGGCGTCACAGAACTGTGCGTTGGCCATCGAGCTTGATCTCACACCGCGGCTGTTCGCCGGTCGGCAGGACCGGCATCAGCTCCGCGAGCGCGACGGGTCACATCTCGAGGGGGCCCACTGGCCACGACGTGCCATCGTTTCGATGGTGCTCGAAGGGTTGGCTGGTGTTCATAGGCGACACCTACGGTGTGGCCTAACAGTGCCGACCACAGCGAAGTTGCTTCTTGCTGGCCCGTCATCGTTCGAGGAGTCCAGATGCGTCTGCGTAAGCGCGCGATAGCCGCCCTGTTCATGAGCACTGCTGCCTTCACCGTCCTCGCTCCTCAGGCCGTGGCCGCGCCTATGCCCTGGGAGACCAGCAAGACGCCCACGGCCGTCACCCACAGCACCTCCACGCCGGTTGGCGAGGCGGGCATGGTCACCGTGCTGTGTGCCGCTGGCTGCTACCAGTAGGACGGCGATATAGCGAGAATCACGAGTACCCGTGCCGGATCCGGGTGCGGTGTGCTGGTCACCCGGCGGGGCATGCGACGGGTCAGGCGCTGGTGCTGGTGTGGCGCGCACGCCGGGCCCCCACTGCTGTACCGGGGCCATGCGCCACTTGCAGAGGGGCTGCCGCCGGGGCCGTATTCCCCGACGAGCTGTGCGCGCTGCTGGTGATGCGGGCGAATGGCAGCAACTCGTCCAGGCAGATCCCCGGCTCCCGGCGGATTGTCTCCCGGCAGGCTGCCCCGCCGCCGACGCGGAAAACTGTTCCGTGTGGTCTTCCAGCGGCTGGAGCCCCCGGCCGTCCGGAATGCGGAGGCGGTTGGGGGCTCGCTGGACCTGGGGCGGTCAGACCGTCAGAGGAGGTAGTACGACTCGCTGGACAGGAGGGCTGCCCACGGGAGTTCGGTGGACTCCTCCAGCACCGTCCGGGAACCGAACCGTCCCCGGCCACCGACTGGTCGAGTCCGGGAAGAGGCCGGAACAGGGCTTCAGCGCCAGGCCGGGGGCCAGGCGTATCGCCTGTGACTGCTGCTTCCGGAGCGTATGGGCGGGGGTTTGACGACCGCCTTCACCGTTTCGACGGGGTGTGATGACGTGCGGCGGGAAGGCGGGGAGGGCCAAAGCCACCAAGCGCACACCCGCGCAGGTCTGGACTGGCCTTCAGCCCTGCGGCCGTCTTGGCGCTGCGGCAGGCAGCCCGTCCGCAGTCGCTGTGAGCACGGACAGCAGCCGGGCGAGTTCTCCCTGGTCGTCCACGGCATCGAGGAGCCGGGCCTGGTCGGCGTAGACGCGTCGCGCGGCGCGGTCGTGGAGGATGCGGCCCCGGGCGGTGAGGTACAGCAGAACGCGGCGACGGTCATCAGGATCCGGGCGACGGTAGACCAAGGTGCCGGCGACCATGCGGTCCACGAGCTTGGTCAGACTGGGCGCCGGCATGAGGACGTGCTCGGCAATCCCGGTCATCGGATGGCCCAGGCCGTCGGCTACGGCCGACAGGACACGCCACTCCTCCACCGAGCAGCCCTCCTCCGCCAGCACCCCCGCCAAACGCTGCACCAGCCGTCGCGCGGCATGGCTGAGCAGATGGGCGAGGTCCGGGGAGGAGGGTTCGGACGGCATTGCCTGTGTCCTTCCACTAGGTCTACTGTTCGGGCAGATTACGAGCCTCCGCGAGGGCGCCGGGGCCCGGACAGGGATCCGCGCGCCCCATGCCCTCACGGAGGTGGTCTGTGCAGCCGGTGCCGCCCAGAGGGAACGGCGAAGCGAGCACCACGCTGGTCGTGGCTCTGGTCGTGCCGTTGCAGGGGCCGGCGGGAGTCTTCGGCCCCTCGTGCGAACTGGCCGCGCAGCTGGCCATGGAAGAGCTGAACGCCGCGGGCGGTGTGCTGGACCGGGAGGTCCGGTTCGTCACGGTGGACGGCGGGGGACCGCCCGAGCAGGTGGCCGCCGAGGTCGAGGCCCTGGTGTCGCTGGGCGCCGTCGACGGAGTGCTGGGCTGGCACACTTCGGCGGTGCGCCAGGCACTGCTGCCGCGGATCGCCGGCCGTGTGCCCTACGTCTACACGGCCCAGTACGAGGGCGGCGAGCGTACCCCCGGAGTGTTCCTGACCGGCGAGACCGACGCCGCTCAACTGCTCCCGGCGATGCGGCTGCTGGCCGAGGCCACGGGCGCGCGGCGCTGGTGCACGGTGGGCAACGACTATGTGTGGCCGCGCGTGACCGCCCGTACCGCGCGTCGGTACGCCCGGGCCTGTGGCGGTCTGGTGCGGGACGAGGTTTTCGTGCCGCTGGGGACGCACGACTTCGCGCCGGTCCTGCGCCGGATCGAGCGGAGCGAGGCGGACGCGGTTCTGATGCTGCTGATCGGGAACGACGCGGCCCGCTTCAACCGGGCGTTCGCCGCGTACGGCCTTCACCAGCGGTGTCTGCGTCTGAGCAGTCACATGGACGAGAACATCCTGCTGGCCACCGGCGCCGAGGGCACCGACGGGCTGTGGGCTACGGCCGGTTTCTTCGAGACCCTCGCGACCGCCGAGAGCCTGGACTTCAGCGCCCGATACGCGGCCCGGTTCGGGGTGCACGCACCCGTCGTGGGGAGTCTGGGCGAGTCGTGCTTCGAAGGAGTACGGCTGCTGGCGGCACTGGCCGAGCGCGCGCGGTCTCTGGAGGTGCGGGCGATGTGCGCGGTGGGAGACACGGTGTCCTACGAGGGGCCGCGGGGCGTGCTGCGGCTGGACGGCAACCATCTCGCCCAACGGCTGTATCTGGCCCGGGCAGACGCCTTCGACTTCCACATCGTCGCCCAACTCTGACCCCTCGCCCTTCAGTTGGCGCCGGTCAGCACACCCAGCAAGTTGCTGTCCTGCGTGGCCGTTGACAATAGCCTGACACGGAAATACTTTCTATGGGAAGTATCAAGCGAGGGCAGGTGCAGGCAGGTCACCACCGCGACCGCGCCGCTCTGGGCACCCGCTGTCCCGCGTCCCTACCGGGAGGCGCGAGACGGGCACCGACGAGGCCGTCGTCAGAACGTACGCAATCACGGAATTCCCCTGTCTCCTCAAACAGCCCCCCGCTCGCCCGACCGTTCGGCAGGGAATTACTGCCGGAGTCCGTGTGGCCCAACCGCAGCCCCGGAATCGCAACAAAGTGACCAGGTCAGGGGTATGCCGGGACACCCGAAAGGGCCTTTTCCAATTCCCTCCGTCTTATTTTCTACGCGTGTCACATAAAGGCTAGTTAAAGATATTTCCTTTAAAGGACGCGAAACGCTCAAGAAACACTGGGACCTGACTCTTCCGTGAAAACACCCGGGGTCATCCGGGTTGTGGCCCTGCGTGCGGAAGAGGGAAGCGTCGTGACGGAGATCGTCGACAAGGAAGCGCCGCCGGCGAGTGCGGGCGGCCGGACGTACAACAACTGGGCGCAGAACGACACGTTGGAGGACTACTCGCTGCGCTACGCGCCGAAGTCCTTCCGCCGCTGGACGCCTTATGTGGTGGCCACGACGGCGCTGGGCGGCATCGCGTATCTCGCGGACTTCGCCATCGGCGGCTCGATCGCCATCTCCAACGGCTTCTCCAGCGCCATGGTGGCCATCCTCGCAGCGGCAGTGGTCATCTTCCTGACGGGCATCCCGATCTCGTACTACTCGGCGAAGTACTCCATCGACATGGACCTGCTGACCCGCGGCGCGGGCTTCGGATACCTCGGGTCCACCCTCACCTCGGTGATCTACGCCAGCTTCACCTTCATCTTCTTCGCCCTCGAAGGCTCGATCATGGCGCAGGCCCTGGAGCTGGGCCTGCACATCCCGCTGGCCGTCGGGTACTTGATCTGCTCGCTGATCATCCTGCCGCTGGTGATCTACGGCATGACGGCGCTGTCCAAGATGCAGGTGTGGACGCAGCCGGTCTGGCTGGTGCTGATGGTCGCGCCGTTCGTGTCCATCGCCATCCAAGAGCCGGAGAAGTTCTCGCAGTTCACGCACTTCGCCGGCAACTCTCCCACGGGCTCGAGCATCAGCATGCTCGGCGTCGGCGCGGGCGCCGGCGTGGCGCTGTCGCTGATCGCGCAGATCGGCGAGCAGGTCGACTACCTGCGCTTCATGCCCGACAAGACGCCCGAGAACAGCAAGAAGTGGTGGGGCGCCGTGCTCAGCGCGGGACCGGGCTGGGTGGTGCTCGGTGCGGCCAAGCAGATCGGCGGGGCCTTCCTCGCCTTCTACATCGCCGGCAGCGTGGGACTGTCCAAGGCCAACGAGCCCATCCAGCAGTACGTCCACGGTTTCAAGACCTTCGCCGCGCCCGTCGCGCTGGGCCTGGCCACGTTCTTCGTGATCCTCTCCCAGATAAAGATCAACTCGACGAACGCGTACTCGGGTTCGCTGTCCTGGTCGAACTTCTTCTCCCGGCTGACCCACCGCCACCCCGGCCGCGTGGTCTACATCTTCCTCAACGTCGGCATCGCCCTGGCCCTGATGGAGGGCGGCGTCTTCGGCTTCCTCAACACGGTGCTCGGCTTCTACTCCAACGTGGCCATCGCCTGGATCGGCGCGGTCGTCGCCGACCTCGTCATCAACAAGCCGCTGAAGCTCAGCCCCTCGTACATCGAGTTCAAGCGGGCCCACCTCTACAACTTCAACCCGGTCGGCTTCGGCTCGATGCTCATCGCCTCGGCCGTCTCCATCGCCGCGTACTTCGAGGCGTTCGGCGACTACGGCAAGGCGTACTCCCCCTTCATAGCCCTTTTCCTGGCCATGGCGCTCTCGCCGCTCTTCGCGGTGCTGACCAAGGGCAAGTACTACATCGCCCGTGTCGACGACCTGGAGGAGCCGCTGCTCGGCCCCGACGGCCTGCCGTCAGCAGTCACTCTCACCTGCACCGTGTGCACCACCGACTTCGAGCGACCCGACGTGGCCAACTGCCCCTTCCACTCCGGGGCGATCTGCTCCCTGTGCTGCAGCCTGGAGAAAGACTGCCACGACTCCTGCAAGAGCCGTGCCGGCACCGGACCGGTCGCCCTCGCCATGCCCACCGTCCGATCCGCGGACTGACCCCCACCTCACGCCTGTTCGTACTCGGCTCCGGCCCGCGCCCTTCGGCACAGGCCGGAGCCGATGTCGTCAGGCGTCGCTGCCAGTCCTACTCCTATGGAGATGTGGCCAACGGGCAGCTCCGCCGTTCGACCCTCCCGGCGAGATTGAGGCAACGGAAGCGTGGGAGGAGCACGAGCGCACACCGGCCTCGACCGCGCACCCGCCCGGGGTGGGGGCGCGGGTCCGGCCGGCTCACGCTGGGTATCCCTCGGGCACACTGAGCGGTGTGCGAGCTGGCAGCCGGTGAAGACGGGGCTGTCGACCGGGCGGTGAGGACGGGATGCGCGAGGCGTAAGGAACTGGAGTCGATCGGCCAGTCGCTGGTGGAGACGGCGAACCTGGTCGGTTCGGCCATGGGCCGGGCCACCGGCGCCCTGCTGGACGCCGACCTCCAGCAGGCGCAGAGCGTCACCTCCACCGAGGAGCAGGTCGAAGCGCTGCAGCGGGAGTTGGAGGAGCGCGATCGCGGTGCTGGCCCGTCATCAGTCGCTCGCCACGGACCTGCGGTCACCTCGCTGCGGATGAGCGCGGACCTGGAACGCTGCGGCGTTCTGGCGCAGCATGTGGCCACGGCGGCCCGGCGGCGCCATCCCCAGCACGCGGTGCCGGATGATCTGCGCCGCACGCTTTTGGAGATGGGTCAGCTCGCCCAGCGGCTGATGGCCCAGGCCGCCGAGGTGCTCATCACCCAGGGCATCGAGGCGGCCCGGCAGTTGGAGCAGGACGACGGCCCGATGGACGAGCTGCACCGCATGATCTCCCATCACCTGATGGACCTGGCGGCGTCCTCACGTTCAAGAAGCCCGACAGCTGGCACGAGCCCGACGTCACGACCGCCACGGACACCACCCGCTACGGCACAGCCAGCGACGGCCTGGGACCGGATGCACCCCCGGCTCACTCACCGCGGCCCCTGGCTGAACCACTCGGCGAGGTATCGGAAGGGTCCGATAGGCGCTGGCGCGAAGACCTAACAGGTGCCGACGAACTCGCCGATAGCCGGGTGGAGGGCTGTGCGTCTGACCCTTTCACGTCGCGCACCCTCACCTCGGCGCTTTGGGTGCGGCAGCAGGGCCGTGCCACGCAGATGCGTCGGCTCCGCGGTGGGACAGGGTTCGTCGTCCAGGGTTCCCACGCCTGCTACGGCCAGTGCTGCTGTTCCGACGGCCGCTGTGGCGAGCAAGGCGCGCAGGGTCCCCCGTCTGCTGGGGATTGCCGCTTTCCGGTTTCCCGGTTCGGGTGTGGAATGGCGCGCGTGCCACTCCCAGTGCGCCGGCCCGCCGCATCAGGCCCTGGGGCGTGGCGGCGTCGGTGGTCAGGAGCGGATGAACACGTCGGACGTAGTCGGCCTGCCCCAGAAGGGATTTGGGTAGTTGCTTCAGATTCCGCGCGCTCTATGAGACACCGCATGACGGGAGCAGCGAACGGCAGTCTGAAACCGACAGCGCCGCTTCGCCGGCACCATCCGTCGACACCTGGAGTGCGGAGCCGGCCCGCGGACGCACGCTGAAGCGATGAGCCTCGGACGCCTTGTTCTAGTTTTAGGCGAACAGTTGGTCTGACGTGGGGACGGAGGATTGTGGGACCGACAGAGGAACGCCCGCCGACGAGTCCGGGGCGCAGGGCCGCCGCCGTCGTCGTGCCGTTCGTGGTGGGGGCGGCGGCCGTGCTCGTGACCTACCTGCTGTTACGCGACCGGATGCCGCAAAGCATGGCGATCCACGCCGGGCCGGGTGGTCCCGACGGCTACAGCTCCACCGGCTCGGCAGTAGCCTCCTACGTGGTGGTCTTCCTCGTCGAGGCTGTTCTGTTCCTGTTCAAGGCGTGGCCCGATGATGAGGACGAGGCCATGCCAGGTGCCATGCGTACCCTCGCTGCCGTGGCCTGGGCGGTCGCCGCCGCCACCGTTTACCTGATGTGCGCCCTGCTGACGGCGGCCACCCACTCCCCGGACGGCCGCAATGTCACTGTGCCGGTCTACCAGTTCGTCATCGCACTCGCCCTCGGCGCCGCCATCGTGCTCGCCGTCTGCATCCTGTTCCGGAGGAATCGGTGAGCCATCCGCGAGGGTTTGGGTGTCGCGCGGGCCCTGTGCGCGGGGGCTCGCGGACTTCTCGCCAGCCCTGACCGCCGCTCACAAGCGTGCCGCGCGGCCCAGGGCAGCGGCTTCTCCCCGGGTGCGTACGCCCAGTTTGGAGAGGATCTGCCGGACGTGGAACTTGACGGTGTGTTCGGTGACGTGCAGCCGCTCGGCGATCTGATGGTTGGTCAGGCCGCGGACGAGTTCCGCCATCACCGTGAGTTCGCGCGGGCTGAGTTCGCGCAGCAACTCGACGTCGGTGCTGGGCGGCAGGGCGAGCGGGAAGCGGGCGGTGATCGTGGTGCCCCAGCCGGGAACGGTTTCCACGCTGTAGTCCCCACCGAGAGGGGTCAGACGTTCACGCAATCGGTATTCCGCCTGATTCAGCGGAAACTGGGAGCAGTCACCGTCGTCCCGGACGTCCACCGACAGTTGGCCGTCGTTCACCTGCCAGGCCACACGGATCCGACGGGGGTGGGTGTGTTCCAGCATGACGAGCACGCAGCCGCGGGCCACGGCGGTGGCCGCCTGGCCCACCGGGGCCGGAAGGAGCCTGTCGGCGGTGGCAGGGGGCACCGTCTCCAGTTCCACCTCGGTGTGGAGCACCAGTGGCCGCAGCTGCTCGGTGAGCAGGGAGAAGGCGCGTTGGACGGTGCATTCCTGGGCGGAGGAGGCGGCCTGCAGCGCGGTGAGGGCGGTGGAGGCCATGTCGGTCGCCGCCTGGCGGGCCCGGGAGTCGTCCAGCTCACGGGAGCGCAGGGCGGCGAGGAGCGCCCTGAGCGTGGCGGCGTGGGTGTCGCGGGCGAGGAGGAGCTGCTTGGCGTGCTCCCCGGCGAAGAAGCGTTCCGCCGCGCTGGTAGGCAGGGATTCGAAGCGGGACAGCAGGGCCGCCGCGACCTCCCATCTGCGCTGCACCACCGGGTAGGCGTGCTGCGCCTCGGCGGCGTCGGCCAGGACGAGCAGGCTGCCGGGTGCTCTGGGGCCGGCGGTGGCCGCCACCAAGGCTGGGCGGGTGGTGCCACCGAGGGTGACCGGCCTGTGCCAGGGCTGACCGGGTACCGCCGCCGCCTCCAGCGCTGCCAGTTCGGCGGTGCTCGGCTGGTGGTCGCCGTCGTGGGGCGTGACGCTGATCCGTCCGGCGACCAGGACAGCGGCCCAGCGGTGAGGGATCTCGTCGCGGACCACTGCCGACAGGCGCGGCAGGATCTCGTCGGCGGCTGCTGTGGCCAACTCCAGTGCCCAGTCTCCGACCACCGTGACCTCCTACTCACTCGGCTGGTTGCAACTCTCCCAGAGAGCACTCCGGCTCACCTCGGACGGGAGTGATCATCGTTTCACCGCTAGGGTGGCCCTCCCGAGTCGGCGGTTGGCCGATGACACCTGTTCAGTCCCCCTGATGTGGATGCAGGGTTCTGCTGGTGGGCCGGCCCCCTGGCAGGGCACGGCGCACGGCAGGCCGGGGCCGGGAAGCGGTCCCTCGTCAAGGGGACCACCGTGCTGCACGCGGAGGGCGGTGAGGCGCTGGGGCCGGGCTTCGGCCCGAACTGGATGGAGGTGGTGCCCGACTTCGTCACGTCATGGGGCGTTGACGCTCCCGCGGTCCGCCCGCGGCACCCGACAAAGGCTGAACGCAGCGCCGGGGAACGTCGGTTCACGCGGTGGCCATGACGTCACCACCCCTGCTCGTCACCGTGGCCACCACTGGTGCGAACCGGTCCGCTACCTGTTCACCAGGGACATGTGGTGCTCGTTGTAGCGGTCTCCCTTGATCCCGATCCGGCCTGCGAGCTCGTTCAGGTCGGCCAGTTCGTCGGCGGAGAGCGCAACCTCAGTGGCACCGGCGTTCTCCTTGATGCGCGCGCTGCGCCGGGTTCCCGGAATCGGAACGATCGACGGATGCTGGGCGAGTAGCCAGGCGAGTGCGAGCTGTCCCGGTGTGGCGTCCTTGCCCCGCGCTAGTGACGTGATGTGTTCGACGAGAGCCTGGTTCGCCGCCCGGTTCTCGGCTGTGAACCGCGGAATGGTGGTGCGGACGTCGTCGGCCGCGAACGGTGTCGAGGCGTCCACCGCCCCGGTCAGGAATCCCTTGCCGAGCGGGCTGAAGGGCACGAAGCCGATGCCGAGGGCCGTGCACGTCGGCAGGACCTCCGGCTCGGGATCCCGGGTCCACAGCGAGTACTCGCTCTGCACCGCCGTCACCGGGTGGACGGAGTGGGCCCGCCGGATGGTCTCCGCACTGGCCTCCGAGAGCCCGAAGCAGCGGACCTTGCCCTCCTTGACAAGCTCGCCCACGGTGCCCGCGACGTCCTCGATCGGCACCTCAGGGTCGACGCGATGCTGGTAGAAGAGGTCGAGCCTGTCGACCCCCAGCCGGTTGAGGGAGGCGTTGGCGACGGAGCGGATCTGCTCGGGCCGGCTGTTCAGTCCGACGGAGGCACCGTTCTCGATGCGGAAGCCGAACTTGGTGGCGATGACCACTTGGTCCCGCAACGGAGCCAGGGCCTCTCCGACGAGTTCCTCGTTGACGTAGGGGCCGTAGACCTCCGCGGTGTCGAAGAACGTGACGCCCCGGTCGACGGCTCCACGGAGCACGGCGATCATGTCGCTCCGATCACCGGGGTTCGGGCCGTAACTCTGGGACATGCCCATGGCGCCGAGGCCGATGGCGGAGACCTGGAGGTCGCGTCCGAGAGTTCGTGTGTGCATTCTTCCTCCTGCACATTCTTGATGAGTCGGTCGTTCGTGTGCGTGTTTCTGCAATTTCGCCGCGCCGGCGACCGGATCCACCCTTGGGAGAAACGTGTTCACCGTCAACGCGTACGCCGCTACGTCCGCGACCGAACCGCTCACCCGGACCACAGGCGCAGGGCGTTCGCTGTGGTGAGTGATCGCCAGGTGGCGCCTTCCGTGGGTGGGTCGGCCTTGTCGATCGCCGCGATGTGGGCGTCGGCGAGCGGCGGGGGCGTCCAGCAGTAGTCGCTGCCGAACAGCACACGATCGGGGTCCACCAGCTTCAGCAGTGCGGGAGCCTGGCGTGGGAAGGCCGTACCCGCCAGGTCGTAGTACAGGGCGCGCAGTTGCTGCACGGCGTCGAGCGGGGGTGCCTCCTGCGAGGGCACGAAGAGCCGCATGAACTCGTTGATGCGGTCGGCCAGGACCGGGATCGCGCCACCGCAGTGCGGGACGATCACCCGCAGGTTCGGATGGCGGGTCAGGACGCCCGCCATCACCAGGTCCGTGACCGTGCGGGCCGTGTCGAAGATGTACTCGACCATCGGGCGCGGCCGGCCGAGCGCGGACTGCTCCCAGCACACGGGGGAGGTGGGGTGCAGGAAGACCACGGCCCCTCGGCGGTCCAGCTCCGCGAACACCGGCTCCAGGCGTGCGTCACCCAGGTACACACCCTGGGAGTGGGTCAGCAACGCCACGCCGTCGGCGCCCAGTTGGTCGAAGGCGTAGGCGATCTCCTCCAGCGCGCCGTCCACGTCCGGCAGGGGGAGCGAGACGAAGGTGCCGAAGCGGCCGCGGTGGTCGCGGGCCAGTTCGGCGGTGTATTCGTTGACGCGGCGGGCGAGGAGGCGGGCCGCCTTGTCGTCGCCGAAGTGCACGCCGGGGGAGGACAGGGAGAGCATTGCGGTCTCGATGCCACCCCGGTCCATCAGATCCAGATGGTCCCGCACGGACCACGACGGCCAGCCGCCCATGCCGTCGGGGTGGGCGTGGCCCGCCGCGGTCGCCTGCTCGACGTAGAAGTCGGGCAGGAAGTGGGCGTGAACGTCGATGAGACCGGAGGTCATGGCTGGGGATCCCTTCCCGTGCGGCTCGGGTTGTCGAGGTCGGCTGTGCGTTGCCGCTACTCCACCTGCTCGCCTCCGGCCAGCCGGACCTCTTCGTTGTCCAGGGCCGCCTGGAGCCGGCGGAGCACGGTGTCGTCGATCCGCGCCTCGTCTCTCAGCCGGACGACGGTCGCGCGCTTCGTGGAGATGAGGGCGAGGCGGAGGTCGGTGTAGTGGCGGTTGTGGAGCAGGGCTGGATCGTCGTCGGTGCCCGCGCCCCGGGCCCGTACGGTCGCCAGGTTGGCCTCGTACTCCTGGCGCAGCCACTCCGCGACCTTGGGGGTGGTGCCCAGTTCGGCCGCGAGCCGGGGGAGCGCCTTGATGGCCTCCTCGGTCGCCGTGGTCTCGGCGAGGATCTGCTCCTCGTCGACGGAGGTGTCCTGGGGCAGCCTGGCCCAGCGCACGACGCCCGGCAGCAGCAGACCCTGCACCACGAGGGTCACCACGATGACTCCGGAGGTGACGAAGACGATGAACGCCCGCCCGGGAAACGGCTCACCCGAGTCGAGGGTCTGGGGGACCGACAGCGCCACGGCGAGTGACACCGCGCCTCTGAAGCCCGCCAGGCCGCTGACCACGCGCGCCCGGTCGCTTATTCTGCGCAGGCGCTGCTCGGGGCGCCGGTCGAGCGCGCGGATCAGGTAGGCGGAGGAGAAGAGGAACGCGAACCGGACCGCGACCAGGACCACGCTGACCACCCCGATGGCGATCAGGGCGTCCCTGAGGTCGGACCGGCTCAAGTGCCGCAGTGCGTACTGCAGTTCCACTCCCACCAGGACGAACAGCGCGCCGTTGATGATGAACGTGGCCAGCGGCCAGAAGGCCAGTGCCTGGCGGCGGTGCTCGGCCCGGATGAGGCTGGGCGCGACCTGAGCCATGATCAGGCCGCTCACCACGACCGCAAGAACACCCGAGGCGTGGATCAACTCGGCCAGCAGATACGCCGTGAACGGCGCGAGGATCATGACGAGGTTGCCGTGCAGGGGATCGTCCAGTCGGCGGCGCAGGTTCATGTTGACCCAGGCGACCGCGACACCCACCGCGGCCCCACCGCCGTACGCCAGCAGGAACAGCGCCCCGACGTGCGGAAGTGTCAGGTGCTCCTCGCCCACGGTGATGCCGACCGCCAGGCCGTAGATCACCAGCGCGGTGCCGTCGTTGACGAGGCTCTCCGCCCGCAGGACCGTGATCTGCCGGCGCGGCAGGGAACCCGCCAGGGCACTCACCGCCGTGGCGTCGGTGGGTGCCACGGCCGCGCCCAACGCCCAGGCCGGTCCCCACGGCAGGCCGAGCGCGTGCCCGGCGACCGCCACCGCCGCCGCGGTGAGGATCACCAGCACGGTGCTGAGCAGGACGATGCCGCGCAGGTTCGTCCGGATCTCCCGCATCGACGTGGTCAGGCTCTCCCAGTACAGCAGGACCGGAAGGAAGAGCAACAGCACGACTTCGGGCGGGAGTTGGGTCTGGCGGACGGCCGGGACGAGGCCGATCAGGGCGCCCAGGACCAGGAGCACGACGGGCGGGGCGATTCGGAAGCGCTGCCCCAGGAAGTTCCCTGCCAGCACGGCCGCACCCAGGACGACGACGAGTTCGAGACCGAGCATGACACTTACTCCGGTGCTGGGCCGGCCGGCGGTGGCGGCTCGGCGGCTTGGTTCGGGATCGTCCTGGTCATCGGGGCAGCAGCCGCAGCGTCGTAGCGCGTGCGGCCACCATGGGACCGACGTAGGCGTCCCCGAAGCGGCCGTACTTGCTCCGGTACGCCGTGTCGATGCGGTCGTTGGTCCCGTGGTCCGGCACCTCTTCGAAGGTGACGTCCTTGTCGACGCCGCCGGAGCGGACGTGTCCCACGTGGGTCGCGACGGCGGTGCGCCACCAGCCGCCGTCGGTGCCGCGGAAGGAGCGGACGTACAGGTCGTCGCCGTCGCGGACGACCCAGATCGGCACCGGTGCGCGCAGCGCGCCGTCACGCCGGACCGGGGCCATCTCCAGTTCGTCGGCCCCGGCGATGCGCTCGAGTTCGTCGCTCGTCCAGGTCGTCATCGGTGTCTTCCAATCCTTGCGATCCGGGGGAGGGGGAAAAAAGACGCCCCGTCAAGTGCGTCGAGCGGGTCGTCGGAAGCCCCGTGTCAGGTGGGCGTGGCGCTGGACTGCTCACCGAGGTGAGCGCGGGTGATGCCGAGTGAGTCCTCGAAGACGCGGTAGTCCATGATCAGTCCGTCCGTGACGGTGAAACGCATGATCATCTCGCTGTTGAGCGCCTGCCCCGAGGGGTGGAACCGGGAGGTGTACCGGCCCGGTGCCAGGACGCGTCCGTCCGCCTCCACCATGGTCCCCAGTTCGAATGCGAGCGGCTCGACGGCCGCGAAGAGCGCGCTGAGGGACTGCCGGATCCCTTCCGGCCCGGTGCGGCTCCCGGCCCAGGCGGTCAGAGCCGGATCGCCCGGGATGGTCCAGGTCGCGTCGGGTGAGAAGAGAGACAGGATGTGCTCCATGTCGCGTGCGCCGAAGGCATCGAGGTACGCCTCGACGGTGACGATCGCCTGGCTGGTCATGGCTGTCGGGCCGTTCTCCCCGGTCACGGACGCAGCAGCGTCTTGATGGCGCGGCGCTCGTCCATGGCCTTGTAACCCTCGGCGGCCTCGTCCAGGGGAAGGGTGAGGTCGAAGACCTTGCCCGGGTTGATACGGCCGTCGAGGACGCGCTCGATCAGGTCGGGAAGGAAGGCGCGCACCGGGGCGGGGCCACCGCGCAGGCCCACGTGGGAGAAGAAGAGCTCCTGGCCGTCGATCTTCGTGCCGTGCGGGAAGCCGACGAAGCCGACGTTGCCACCCGGACGCGCGGACTGAAGACCCTGGTGCATGGATTCCTGGGTGCCGACGCACTCGAGCACCGAGTCGGCACCGATGCCGTTCGTCAGTTCCTTGACGCGTGCGACGCCTTCCGCACCGCGCTCGGTGACGATGTCGGTGGCGCCGAACTCCAGGGCCAGCTTCTGCCGGGACTCGTGCCGGCTCATGGCGATGATGCGCTCGGCGCCCAGTTCCTTGGCGGCGATGACCCCGGACAGGCCAACCGCGCCGTCGCCGACGACGACGGCGGTCGAACCGGGCTTGACCTCGGCGGCCTTGGCGGCGTACCAGCCGGTGCCCATGACGTCGGACAGGGTCAGCAGGCTCGGGATCATCTCCTCGCCCGGCTGCTCGGGGGTGGTGACCAGGGTGCCGTCGGCGAGGGGGACGCGCAGGTACTCGGCCTGGGCGCCGTTGACCCACTGTGCGTGCTGGCAGGAGGTGTGGTAGCCGGCCTGGCAGATCGGGCAGGTGTTGTCGGAGGCGACGAAGGAGCCGATGACGAACTGGCCCGGCCGGACGGTGGAGACGTCGCTGCCGACCTCCTCGACGATGCCGACGTACTCGTGGCCGATCGGCTGCGGTTCGGCGACCGGCAGGACGCCCCGGTAGCTCCACAGGTCGGAGCCGCACACACAGGCGGCGACGGTGCGGATGACCGCGTCCGTCGGCGCCGTGATCTTCGGCTCGGGGGCGTTCTCCACCCGGATGTCACCGGGCGCGTGAATGATGGTTGCTCGCATGGTGCTTCCCCAGCTCTCGTCGTGTCTTCGTGATGTCAGGGGTGGACACGGGTGGTGACGCGCGCGCCGTTGTAGACGTCGTCGGTAACGTGTTCGAGCCAGGTGGTGTCGTCCGTCTCCCAGAGGGCGAGATGGGTCATGAACCGGTCTGGCGCGGCGCCGTGCCAGTGCTCTTCACCGGGGGGCGTGTGGACGTTGTCGCCGGGGTGGGCTTCGACGATGTCGCCGCCACGGGACTGCACCAGCGCGATGCCCTCGACGATGTAGAGGGTCTGGCCCAAGGCGTGGGAGTGCCAGGCGGTGCGGGCGCCAGGAGTGAAGCGGACCATGTTGGCCCGTATGCGGGAGGGTTCCTCGCCGCGGTGGATCACGTCGGCGTAGGCGTCGCCGGTGAACCACTCGGCGGGAAGCTTCATGGTCGGAGGCTGCTTCAGCAATTCCATGGAGTGTCGTCCCTCTGGGGTTGTGCTGCCGCCGGGCCGTGCGGCGGAGGTGTGTGGGGAAGGTCGTCAGGTGGGAGGGGTTCGGGCGAAGCGGCGTCAGCCGGACTGGTCGCGCTTCTCCACGATCTCCTTGAGCTGCGTCATCGCGGTCATGGCGTTGGGCCATCCGGCATAGAAGGCCAGATGCGTGATGACCTCGATCAGTTCGTCCTTGGTGACACCGTTCTCCAAGGCCTTGCCGAGGTGGAAGCCCAGTTGGTCGGTCCGGTACAGGGAGGCCAGAGCGGTGACCGTGACGAGGCTGCGGTCTCGCGGGGACAAGCCCGGCCGCTCCCAGATGTCACCGAACAGGACGGTGTCGGTCACCTCCGCGAGCTTGGGGGCGAACTCCTGGATGGCCGGCGGCGCGAACTTCTTCCGTTCGGTCATGAGGTGGTGCTCCTGGCGGTTTTCGGGTGGGGGGACTGTGCGCTGCCCGGTCTTCGACCGGGGGC
>NZ_WVUG01000149.1 GCF_017614965.1 Streptomyces griseorubiginosus
CACCGGCACGACGCTCGCCGTGCTGCTGATCGGGCCCGCGGGCGCCGGCAAGACCAGCGTCGCCAAGTACTGGGCCGACCACCGGCGCGTGCCCACGGCCCACATCAGCCTCGACGACGTCCGCGAATGGGTCCGCTCCGGCTTCGCCAACCCCCAGTCCGGCTGGAACGACAACTCCGAGGCGCAGTACCGGCTCGCCCGCCGCACCTGCGGCTTCGCCGCCCGCAACTTCCTCGCCAACGGCATCTCCTGCATCCTCGACGACGCCGTCTTCCCGGACCGCCCGGTGGTGGGCCTCGGGGGCTGGAAGCGGCACGTGGGTCCCGGTCTCCTGCCGGTCGTCCTCCTGCCCGGCCTCGAGATCGTCCTGGAACGCAACGCGGAACGCTCGGGCAACCGCCGCCTCACCGACGAGGAGGTGGCCCGCATCCACGGCCGTATGGCGGGCTGGTACGGCTCGGGCCTGCCGATCATCGACAACAGCCAGCTGGACATCCCCCAGACGGCCCGGGTCCTGGACGACGTCCTGGCCCGCTCGATCGCGAGCCCCCCGAACTGGTAGACCGGGGACGAGCGGATGCCCTGCGTCTCTCCCCGGCACCCGGTCCCCCGAACGGCACCCTCCCAACCGGCACAAATCGCCCACCCCTCCTACGCTCATCTCATGTCAGAGATGTACGCGATCCGCCGAAACCGGCTAAGGGAGCAGTGCAACGCCGCCGGCAACGCGGCAGCGATCGTCTCCCTCCCCGCCAACGTCCGCTACCTCGCGGGCCCCGCACCCCGGGGCGCCGTCCTCCTGCTGGGCAGGAGCGAGGACGTCCTGGTCCGCCCCTACGAGGAGCGCTCCACCGACGGGCGTCCCGACGACAACCTCAGGCTCCACGCCCTGCCCGGCCCCGGCGATCCTGCGGTGGCCGCCGCCGGTCTCGCGAAGGCACAGGGCATCGACTCCCTCGCCCTGGAGGAACACCACCTCACCGTCGCCCGCCACCGCGAACTCCGCTCGGTCGTACCGAGGCTCCGCCTCGCGGACATCGGCTGCGCGGTCGAGCAGCTCAGGGTCGTCAAGGACGAGGAGGAGATCTCCTGCCTCCGCATCGGCGCCGAGATCGCCGACCAGGCCCTGGGTGAACTGCTGGAGTCCATCCTCGTCGGCCGCACCGAACGCCACCTCGCCCTCGAACTGGAACGCCGTCTCGTCGACCACGGCGCCGACGGCCCCGCGTTCCCCACCTCCGTCGCCACCGGCCCCAACGCCGGCCGTCGCGCCCACCGCCCCACCGACCGCCGGGTCGAGGAGGGCGACTTCCTCTCCGTCTGCCTCGGGGCGACCTATCGCGGCTACCGCTGCGAGATCGGCCGCACGTTCGTCATCGGTACCTCTCCCGCCGACTGGCAGATCCAGCTCTACGACCTCGTCTTCGCCGCTCAGCGCGCCGGACGCGAGGCGCTGGCGCCGGGAGCCGCCCTCCGTGACGTGGACCGGGCGGCCCGGCAGGTGCTGGACTCCGCGGGGTACACCCAGGGCCTGCCCCCGCTGATCGGCCACGGTGTCGGACTCGAAATCGACGAGGACCCGCAGCTGGCCCCTTCAGCCATGGGTAAACTGGACGCTTGCGTGCCGGTCACCGTCGAACCGGGGGTCCACCTCCCGGGCCGGGGCGGCGTCCGGATCGATGACACGCTCGTCGTCCGCCCCGAGGCGGACGGCGGACCCGAGCTACTCACCATCACGACCAAGGAGCTGCTCGCACTATAGGCAAGGTGCGTGCGCCGGGGTCGTCCACGTCAGTCCAGGAGATTCCGCAACCGTGGCTTCCACGAACGACCTCAAGAACGGCCTTGTGCTCAAGCTCGAAGGCGGCCAGCTCTGGTCCGTCGTCGAGTTCCAGCACGTCAAGCCCGGCAAGGGCCCGGCATTCGTGCGCACCAAGCTCAAGAACGTGCTCTCGGGCAAGGTCGTCGACAAGACCTTCAACGCCGGCGTCAAGGTCGAGACGGCCACTGTCGACAAGCGCGACATGCAGTTCTCGTACATGGACGGCGAGTACTTCGTCTTCATGGACATGGAGACCTACGACCAGCTGATGGTCGACCGCAAGGCCGTCGGCGACGCCGCCAACTTCCTCGTCGAGGGCTTCACCGCCACCGTCGCGCAGCACGAGGGCGAGGTGCTCTTCGTCGAGCTGCCGGCCGCCGTCGAGCTCGTCGTCCAGGAGACCGAGCCGGGCCTGCAGGGCGACCGCTCCACCGGCGGCACCAAGCCCGCCACCCTGGAGACCGGCCACCAGATCCAGGTCCCGCTCTTCATCACCACCGGTGAGAAGATCAAGGTCGACACCCGTACCAGCGACTACCTCGGCCGGGTGAACAGCTAACCGTGGCTGCCCGCAACACGGCCCGCAAGCGCGCCTTCCAGATCCTCTTCGAGGGCGACCAGCGCGGAGCCGACGTCCTGACGGTCCTCGCGGACTGGATCCGGCTCTCCCGGGACGACCCCCGGCAGCCGCCGGTGAGCGAGTACACGATGCAGCTGGTCGAGGGCTACGCCAAGCAGGCGAAGCGGATCGACGAGCTGATCGCGCAGTACTCGGTCGGCTGGACGCTGGACCGCATGCCGGTCGTGGACCGCAACATCCTGCGCCTGGGCGCCTACGAGCTGATCTGGGTCGACGAGGTCCCGGACGCCGTGGTCCTCGACGAGATGGTGCAGCTCGCCAAGGAGTTCTCCACGGACGAGTCACCGGCGTTCGTCAACGGCCTGCTGGGCCGGCTCAAGGAGCTCAAACCCTCGCTGCGCCGCGAAGAGGCGTGACAGAGCTACGGCATCGCCAGGGGGCCCGCAGCGTGACTGCTGCGGGCCCCCTGGCGTTCCGGGGCCGAAGCGGCCCGGGGGAGGCTGAGAAAGCCGCCGGGGTGGCCGGAACCCTGAGGTCCCGGCCACCCCGGCGGCACGTTTCTGCTGAGGAGCCTGCGGCTCAGCCCTCCTCGTGGGAGGCCACCGCGCGACGCGCGTCGGCGTCCAGCACGCCCCAGCTGATCAGCTGCTCGGTGAGGACCGAGGGCGACTGGTCGTAGATGACGGCGAGTGTGCGCAGGTCGTCCTGGCGGATCGAGAGCACCTTGCCGTTGTAGTCACCGCGCTGCGACTGGATCGTGGCCGCGTAGCGCTGCAGGGGGCCCGCCTTCTCGGCCGGCACGGTGGCCAGCCGCTCCAGGTCGAGGACCAGCTTCGGCGGGGGCTCGGCCGCGCCGCCCGGCGTGGTGCCCGGCAGCAGCTCCTGAACGGGGACGCCATAGAAATCCGCCAGTTCGGCAAGACGCTGTACGGTCACCGCGCGGTCACCGCGCTCGTACGAACCGACCACGACCGCCTTCCAGCGTCCCTGGCTCTTCTCCTCGACACCGTGGAGGGAAAGGCCCTGCTGGGTGCGGATGGCCCGGAGCTTGGCCCCGAGCTGTTTGGCGTATTCGCTGGACATATAGCTCCCCGGACACTGTGTCGACGCGGCTGCGGAGGTTCCGCGGCCGCGCGTCTGGTAACTCACTGTGAGGTTACGCAGCGTGATTCTTCTGCGTCAAGCCGAATGGTCCACCCCGACTCTTCCGTGGTGGCGGTGGCCGATTGGGCCAGGGGGGTGATCAGGCGTGTCGTGGAGGCCTGCTACCGTTGATGGCGCAAATCCGACGTCCTTTAAGGTCCGTCCCGTGAGGCGGAGAAGGAGGTCCGTTTCGTATGGACACGCAGGACACGTCCGGGATTCCGGCGTCCGATGCCCGGCCCGTGCTCGAAGGCCCTGACATCGCGCGGGTACTGACCCGCATCGCCCACGAGATCGTCGAGCGCGCCAAGGGCGCCGACGACGTGGTGCTCCTCGGGATTCCGACCCGAGGCGTCTTCCTCGCCCAGCGGCTCGCCGCCAAGCTCGAGGAGATCACCGACCGCAAGATCCCGTGCGGTTCGCTCGACATCACCATGTACCGCGACGACCTGCGCATGCATCCGCCGCGTGCGCTGGCCCGCACCGAGATCCCCGGTGACGGCATCGACGGCAAGCTGGTCGTCCTCGTCGACGACGTGCTCTTCTCCGGCCGGACCGTCAGAGCCGCCCTCGACGCCCTGAACGACGTCGGGCGCCCGCGCGCGGTGCAGCTGGCGGTCCTGGTCGACCGGGGCCACCGCGAACTGCCCATCCGCGCCGACTACGTCGGCAAGAACCTCCCCACGTCGCTGCGGGAGACGGTCAAGGTCCAGCTCGCCGAGGAGGACGGTCGCGACACCGTGCTGCTCGGCGCGAAGCAGACCCAGTAGCGGCCGCTTGGCATGCCTCCTTTCGGTGTGCCCTGGTCTGCCCGGAATCTCCCGAATCCTGAACTGCCTTACGGAGCCTGACAGATGCAGCGTCATCTCATCTCGGCCGCCGACCTCACCCGCGACGACGCCGTCCTGATCCTCGACACCGCCGAGGAGATGGCCCGGGTCGCGGACCGGCCGATCAAGAAACTGCCGACCCTGCGCGGCCGTACGATCGTCAACCTCTTCTTCGAGGACTCCACGCGCACGCGTATCTCCTTCGAAGCCGCCGAGAAGCGCCTCTCGGCGGACGTCATCAACTTCTCCGCCAAGGGCTCGAGCGTCTCCAAGGGCGAGTCGCTCAAGGACACGGCCCAGACCCTGGAGGCCATGGGCGTCGACGCCGTGGTCATCCGGCACGGCGCCTCCGGCGCCCCCTACCGCCTGGCCAACTCCGGCTGGATCGACGCCGCCGTCATCAACGCCGGCGACGGCACCCACCAACATCCCACCCAGGCCCTGCTGGACGCGTTCACGATGCGCCGTCGGCTCGTCGGCCGGGACGCCGGGCTCGGGCAGGACCTGTCAGGGCGGCGCATCACCATCGTCGGCGACGTCCTGCACAGCCGGGTCGCCCGCTCCAACGTCGACCTGCTGCACACGCTCGGCGCCGAGGTCACCCTGGTCGCCCCGCCCACCCTGGTGCCGGTCGGCGTCGAGACCTGGCCCTGCGAGGTGTCGTACGACCTCGACTCCACGCTCACCAAGTCGGACGCGGTGATGATGCTGCGGGTCCAGCGCGAGCGCATGAACGCGGCCTTCTTCCCGACCGAGCGCGAGTACTCGCGGCGCTACGGCCTCGACGGCGACCGCATGGCGCGGATGCCCGAGCACGCCATCGTGATGCACCCCGGTCCGATGGTCCGCGGCATGGAGATCACCGCCGAGGTGGCGGACTCCGAGCGCTGCACCGTCGTCGAGCAGGTCGCAAACGGAGTCTCCATCCGGATGGCCGTCCTGTACCTGTTGCTCGGCGGCGCCGAGCCCGCCGTCACCCACGCCCGTATCGAGGAGAAGTAAGACAGATGAGCAAGATCCTGATCCGTGGCGCGAAGGTGCTCGGCGGCGAGGCGCAGGACGTCCTGATCGACGGCGCCGTCATCGAGGCGGTCGGCAGCGGGCTGTCGGCCGAGGGGGCGGAGGTCGTCGAGGCCGACGGCAAGGTGCTGCTGCCCGGCCTCGTCGACCTGCACACGCATCTGCGCGAGCCGGGACGCGAGGACTCCGAGACCGTGCTGACCGGTACGCGGGCGGCCGCGAGCGGCGGATACACGGCCGTCTTCGCCATGGCCAACACCTTCCCGGTCGCCGACACCGCCGGTGTCGTCGAGCAGGTCTACCGGCTGGGACAGGAGCACGGCTACTGCGACGTACAGCCCATCGGCGCCGTGACCGTCGGCCTGGAGGGCAGGAAGCTCGCCGAGCTGGGCGCCATGCACGAGTCGGCCGCCGGCGTCACCGTCTTCTCGGACGACGGCAAGTGCGTCGACGACGCGGTGATCATGCGGCGTGCCCTGGAGTACGTGAAGGCCTTCGGCGGGGTCGTCGCCCAGCACGCGCAGGAGCCGCGGCTGACCGAGGGCGCCCAGATGAACGAGGGGATCGTCTCCGCCGAGCTGGGGCTCGGGGGCTGGCCGGCGGTGGCCGAGGAATCGATCATCGCCCGGGACGTCCTGCTCGCCGAGCACGTCGGCTCCCGCGTGCACATCTGCCACCTGTCGACCGCGGGCTCGGTCGAGATCGTCCGCTGGGCCAAGTCCCGCGGCATCGACGTCACCGCCGAGGTCACCCCGCACCATCTGCTCCTCACGGACGAGCTGGTGCGCACCTACAACCCGGTCTACAAGGTCAACCCGCCGCTGCGCACCGAGCGCGACGTGCTGGCCCTGCGCGAGGCGCTCGCCGACGGCACGATCGACATCGTCGCCACCGACCACGCCCCGCACCCGCACGAGGACAAGGACTGCGAGTGGGCCGCGGCCGCCATGGGGATGGTGGGCCTGGAGACCGCGTTGTCAGTGGTGCAGGAGACCATGGTGGAGACGGGCCTGCTGGACTGGGCCGGGGTCGCCGAGCGCATGTCCTTCGAGCCCGCGCGGATCGGGCGGGCGAAGGGACACGGGCGTCCCGTCTCGGCTGGTGAGCCCGCCAACCTCACGCTCGTCGACACGGCATACCGTGGGTCGGTGGACCCCGCGGGCTTCGCCTCGCGCAGCCGGAACACCCCGTACGAGGGGCGTGAGCTGCCGGGCCGTGTGACGCACACGTGGCTCCGGGGCAAGGCCACGCTCGTCGACGGGAAGCTCACGTGACACCAGTAACCCTGCTCGCCGCCTCACTCGCCGCCGAGAAGAAGTCGGCCGAGGTCACCGACTGGGCCGCGCGGGTCGGCTGGCTGGTCGGCCTCGCCCTCTTCGTCGCGCTCGTCTACTGGCTCATGCGCGAGGGCTGGAAATGGCGCGGCACGCTCCAGGGAGACATCCCCGAACTGCCCGCGTCGCCGGAGGAGCCCGGCGAGGCGAGACTGACGATGAGTGGCCGCTACCACGGCTCCACGACCGCCGGTCAGTGGCTCGACCGCATCGTGGCGCACGGCCTCGGTACCCGCAGCCGGGTCGAGCTCACCCTGACGGACGCGGGACTGGACGTCGTACGCCCCGGCGCGAGCGACTTCTTCGTCCCGCTGGCGCAGCTGCGCGAGGCCCGGCTCGACAAGGGCATCGCCGGCAAGGTGCTGACCGAGGGCGGGCTGCTCGTGGTGACGTGGGCGCACGGCGAGAGGCTGATCGACTCCGGGTTCCGCTCCGACCACGCGGCCGAGCACACCGAGTGGGTCGACACCCTGAACCAGATGATCAACAAGACGGAAGGCGCACGATGACAACCTCCACCAGGGGAGCCACCCGGGTTCCCGCCGTACTCGTCCTGGAGGACGGCCGGACCTTCCGCGGCCGCGCCTACGGGGCCGTGGGGGTGACCTTCGGCGAGGCGGTCTTCTCGACCGGCATGACCGGCTACCAGGAGACCCTCACCGACCCGTCGTACGACCGCCAGATCGTCGTCGCGACCGCCCCGCAGATCGGCAACACCGGCTGGAACGACGAGGACGACGAGTCCAAGCGGATCTGGGTCTCCGGCTACGTCGTCCGCGACCCCGCGCGCGTGCCGTCCAACTGGCGCGCCAAGCGCTCCCTGGACGACGAACTTCTCGCGCAGGGCATCGTGGGCATCAGCGGCATCGACACCCGCGCCCTCACCCGCCATCTGCGCGAACGAGGCTCCATGCGCGCCGGGATCTTCTCGGGGGACGCGATCGCCGCCGAGGACGAGCTCCTCGCGCGCGTGCAGGCCCAGCCCCACATGAAGGGCGCCTCGCTGTACGAGGAGGTCGCCACCAAGGAGGCCTACGTCGTCCCGGCGGTCGGCGAGAAGAAGTTCACCGTCGCCGCGATCGACCTCGGCATCAAGGGCATGACCCCGCACCGCATGGCCGAGCGCGGTATCGAGGTGCACGTCCTGCCCGCCACGGCCACCGCCGACGAGGTCTACGCCGTCAACCCCGACGGCGTGTTCTTCTCCAACGGCCCCGGCGACCCGGCCACCGCCGACGGGCCGGTCGAGCTGATGACCGCCGTCCTGGAGCGGAGGACGCCGTTGTTCGGCATCTGCTTCGGCAACCAGATCCTGGGCCGCGCCCTCGGCTTCGGCACCTACAAGCTGAAGTACGGCCACCGCGGCATCAACCAGCCCGTGCAGGACCGTACGACCGGCAAGGTCGAGGTCACCGCGCACAACCACGGCTTCGCCGTGGACGCGCCGCTCGACAAGGTCAGCGAAACGAAGTTCGGGCGCGCCGAGGTCTCCCACGTCTGCCTCAACGACGACGTCGTCGAGGGCCTGCAACTGCTCGACCAGCCCGCCTTCAGCGTCCAGTACCACCCCGAAGCGGCCGCCGGCCCGCACGACGCCGCCTACCTGTTCGACCGCTTCGTAACCCTGATGGAGGGCCAGCGTGCCTAAGCGCACCGATATCCAGTCCGTCCTGGTCATCGGCTCCGGCCCGATCGTCATCGGCCAGGCCGCCGAGTTCGACTACTCCGGCACCCAGGCCTGCCGCGTCCTGAAGGCCGAGGGCCTGCGGGTCGTCCTGGTGAACTCCAACCCGGCGACGATCATGACCGACCCGGAGATCGCCGACGCCACCTACGTCGAGCCGATCACCCCGGAGTTCGTGGAGAAGATCATCGCCAAGGAGCGGCCCGACGCCCTCCTGCCCACGCTGGGCGGCCAGACGGCCCTCAACACGGCCATCTCGCTCGACGAGAACGGCGTCCTGGCCAAGTACGGCGTCGAGCTGATCGGCGCCAACGTCGAGGCGATCCACAAGGGCGAGGACCGCGACCAGTTCAAGCTGGTCGTCGAGGCCGTCCGCCAGAAGACCGGGCACGGCGAGTCCGCCCGCTCGGTCATCTGCCACTCCATGGACGACGTCCTCGCGGGCGTCGACACCCTCGGCGGCTACCCGGTGGTCGTCCGCCCGTCCTTCACCATGGGCGGCGCCGGCTCCGGCTTCGCGCACGACGAGGAGGAGCTGCGCCGCATCGCCGGCCAGGGCCTCACCCTCTCGCCGACCACCGAGGTGCTCCTGGAGGAGTCCATCCTCGGCTGGAAGGAGTACGAGCTGGAGCTGATGCGCGACAAGCACGACAACGTCGTGGTCGTCTGCTCCATCGAGAACTTCGACCCGATGGGCGTGCACACCGGCGACTCCATCACCGTCGCGCCCGCGATGACGCTCACCGACCGCGAGTACCAGATCCTGCGGGACATCGGCATCGCCGTGATCCGCGAGGTCGGCGTCGACACCGGCGGCTGCAACATCCAGTTCGCGGTCAACCCCGAGGACGGTCGCGTGATCGTCATCGAGATGAACCCGCGCGTGTCGCGCTCCTCGGCCCTCGCCTCCAAGGCGACCGGCTTCCCGATCGCCAAGATCGCCGCCAAGCTCGCCGTCGGCTACACCCTCGACGAGATCCCGAACGACATCACCCAGGAGACCCCGGCCTCCTTCGAGCCCACGCTCGACTACGTGGTCGTCAAGGCCCCGCGGTTCGCCTTCGAGAAGTTCCCGCAGGCCGACTCCACCCTGACCACCACCATGAAGTCGGTCGGCGAGGCCATGGCCATCGGCCGGAACTTCCCCGAGGCCTTCCAGAAGGCGCTGCGCTCGCTGGAGAAGAAGGGCAGCCAGTTCACCTTCGTCGGCGAGCCCGGCGACAAGGCACAACTGCTGCAGGCGGCTGTCCGCCCGACCGACGGCCGGATCAACACCGTCATGCAGGCCATCCGCGCGGGCGCCACGCCCGAGGAGGTCTTCGAGTACACGAAGATCGACCCCTGGTTCGTCGACCAGCTCTTCCTGATCAAGGAGATCGCCGACGAGCTGGCCGAGGCCGTGGAGCTCACACCCGACCTGCTGGCCGAGGCCAAGCGGCACGGTTTCTCCGACCAGCAGATCGGCGAGATCCGGGGCCTGCGCGAGGACGTCGTGCGCGAGGTGCGGCACGCGCTGCGCATCCGCCCGGTCTACAAGACGGTCGACACCTGCGCCGCCGAGTTCGCTGCGAAGACGCCGTACTTCTACTCCTCCTACGACGAGGAGACGGAGGTCGCGCCGCGCGAGAAGCCGGCCGTGATCATCCTGGGCTCCGGTCCGAACCGCATCGGCCAGGGCATCGAGTTCGACTACTCCTGCGTCCACGCCTCCTTCGCGCTGAGCGACGCCGGGTACGAGACCGTGATGGTCAACTGCAACCCGGAGACCGTCTCCACGGACTACGACACCTCCGACCGCCTGTACTTCGAGCCGCTGACGCTCGAGGACGTGCTGGAGATCGTCCACGCCGAGCAGCAGGCCGGTCCGGTGGCCGGCGTCGTCGTCCAGCTGGGCGGCCAGACCCCGCTCGGCCTCTCGCAGGCCCTCAAGGACAACGGCGTGCCGATCGTCGGCACGTCCCCGGAGGCGATCCACGCCGCCGAGGACCGCGGCGCCTTCGGGCGCGTGCTCGCCGAGGCGGGCCTGCCGGCCCCCAAGCACGGCACCGCCACCACGTTCGCCGAGGCCAAGGCCATCGCCGACGAGATCGGCTACCCGGTCCTCGTGCGGCCGTCGTACGTCCTCGGCGGGCGCGGCATGGAGATCGTCTACGACGAGACCCGGCTCGCGACCTACATCGCCGAGTCGACCGAGATCAGCCCCTCCCGGCCGGTCCTGGTCGACCGCTTCCTCGACGACGCCATCGAGATCGACGTCGACGCGCTGTACGACGGCGAGGAGCTCTACCTCGGCGGTGTCATGGAGCACATCGAGGAGGCCGGCATCCACTCCGGCGACTCGGCCTGCGCGCTGCCGCCGATCACGCTGGGCGGCTTCGACATCAAGCGGCTGCGGGCCTCGACGGAGGCCATCGCCCGCGGGGTCGGCGTGCGCGGCCTGATCAACATCCAGTTCGCGCTGGCCGGCGACATCCTGTACGTCCTGGAGGCCAACCCGCGCGCGTCCCGCACGGTCCCCTTCACCTCCAAGGCGACCGCCGTGCCGCTCGCCAAGGCCGCCGCGCGTATCTCCCTGGGCGCGACCGTCGCCGAGCTGCGGGCGGAGGGTCTGCTCCCCGCCTCCGGCGACGGCGGCGAGCTCCCGCTGGACGCGCCGATCTCCGTCAAGGAGGCCGTCATGCCCTGGTCGCGCTTCCGCGACATCCAGGGGCGTGGCGTCGACACCGTCCTCGGCCCGGAGATGCGCTCCACCGGTGAGGTCATGGGCATCGACTCGGTCTTCGGCACGGCGTACGCCAAGTCGCAGGCCGGCGCCTACGGCCCGCTGCCCACCAAGGGCCGCGCGTTCATCTCGGTGGCCAACCGCGACAAGCGCTCGATGATCTTCCCGGCGCGCGAGCTGGTGGCGCACGGCTTCGAACTGCTCGCCACCTCGGGCACGGCAGAGGTCCTCAAGCGCAACGGCATCAAGGCCACGGTCGTGCGCAAGCAGTTCGAGGGCACCGGGCCGAACGGCGAGAAGACCATCGTCCAGCTCATCCACGACGGCGAGGTCGACCTCATCGTCAACACCCCGTACGGCACCGGCGGCCGCCTCGACGGCTACGAGATCCGTACGGCGGCCGTGGCGCGGTCGGTCCCGTGCCTGACGACGGTCCAGGCGCTCGCCGCCGCCGTCCAGGGCATCGACGCCCTCAACCACGGTGACGTGGGCGTCCGTTCGCTCCAGGAACACGCGGAGCACCTGACCGCCGCCCGCGACTAGCAGCCGACGAGGGGGACACCGGAAACGGTGTCCCCCTCTGTATGAGGACCCATCCGAGGACACGCCTGAGATGTACAAGCTTTTCTTCCGTCTGGTTTTCACACGGATGGACCCGGAGCAGGCCCATCACCTGGCCTTCCGCTGGATCCGCCTCGCCGTCCGCGTTCCCGTGCTGCGCACCTTCGTCGCCGCCGCCCTGGCCCCCCGCTACAAGGAGCTGCGCACCGAGGCCTTCGGGCTGCGCATGCACGGTCCCTTCGGGCTCGCCGCCGGCTTCGACAAGAACGCCGTCGCCGTCGACGGCATGTCGATGCTCGGTTTCGACCACGTCGAGATCGGCACCGTGACGGGGGAGGCCCAGCCGGGCAACCCCAGGAAGCGGCTGTTCCGGCTCGTGAAGGACCGGGCGCTCATCAACCGCATGGGCTTCAACAACGAGGGCTCGCTGGCCGTGGCGGCCCGTCTGGCGGCCCGTGAGCCGGTCTTCAGGACCGTCGTGGGCGTCAACATCGGCAAGACCAAGGTGGTCCCGGAGGCGGAGGCGACCGGCGACTACGTGAAGTCGGCCGAGCGGCTGGCGCCGTACGCCGACTACCTGGTCGTGAACGTCTCGTCGCCGAACACGCCCGGCCTGCGCAACCTGCAGGCCACCGAGGCGCTGCGGCCCCTGCTGAGCGCCGTCCGCGAGGCCGCGGACCGGGTGGTGCGCAGCCGCCGCGTGCCGCTCCTGGTGAAGATCGCCCCGGACCTGGCGGACGAGGACGTCGACGCCGTAGCCGACCTGGCCGTCGAGCTCGGCCTGGACGGGATCATCGCCACCAACACCACCATCGCGCGCGAGGGCCTCGGTCTGACCTCCGAACCCACCCTCGTGAAGGAGACCGGCGGCCTGTCCGGCGCCCCCCTGAAGGCGCGCTCCCTGGAAGTGCTGCGCCGCCTCTACGCGCGCGTGGGCGACCGCATCACCCTGGTGGGCGTCGGCGGCATCGAGAACGCCGAGGACGCCTGGCAGCGCATCCTCGCCGGCGCCACCCTCGTGCAGGGCTACAGCGCGTTCGTCTACGAGGGGCCCTTCTGGAGCCGGGCCGTCCACAAGGGACTCGTCGCGCGCCTGCGCACGAGCCCCTACGCCACCCTCGCCGACGCGGTCGGCGCCGATGTGAGGAAGACGGTATGACCTCGTACGAGCCCTTCGGCGCCCGGCTGCGCCACGCCATGGACGAGCGCGGGCCGCTGTGCGTCGGCATCGACCCGCACGCCTCCCTGCTCACCGAGTGGGGCCTGAACGACGACGTGGCGGGCCTGGAGCGGTTCAGCCGCACGGTCGTGGAGGCGCTGGCCGACCGGGTCGCCGTCGTCAAGCCGCAGAGCGCGTTCTTCGAGCGGTTCGGGTCCCGGGGCGTCGCCGTGCTGGAGAGGACCGTGGAGGAGGCCCGGGCGGCGGGCGCGCTCGTCCTGATGGACGCCAAGCGCGGCGACATCGGCTCCACCATGGCCGCGTACGCCGAGGCCTTCCTGCGCAAGGACTCCCCGCTGTTCTCGGACGCGCTGACCGTCTCGCCCTACCTCGGCTACGGCTCGCTCTCGCCGGCGATCGCCCTCGCGCGCGAGAGCGGCTCGGGGCTGTTCGTGCTCGCCCTGACCTCCAACCCGGAGGGCGGCGAGGTGCAGCACGCTTTCCGGGCGGACGGCCGGAACGTCGGAGCGACGATGCTGGGCCACCTGGCGGCCGAGAACACCGGGGAGGAGCCCCTGGGGTCCTTCGGAGCGGTCGTCGGCGCCACGCTGGGTGACCTGTCGTCGTACGACCTGGCCATCAACGGCCCGCTCCTCGCGCCCGGCGTCGGCGCGCAGGGGGCGACGGCAGCCGATCTTCCCGGTGTGTTCGGGGCGGCCGTCCGCAACGTCGTCCCGAACGTCAGCCGGGGTGTGCTGCGGCACGGCCCGGACGTCGCCGCGCTGCGTTCCGTCTCGGACCGTTTCGCGGACGAGATCCGGACCGCTGTGACGGCCTCCTGACCACCGTCAGAGGTGTTCGAGCCGCTCGATCGAGTCCTCCGATGAGTGGTTCGAAGCCCGCTTGAGTCTGAATACATCCTCAAATCCGGGGCATTATGTCCTAAATGTCCGGCCTGGCGGAGGCTGACCAGGACTTTTCCGCTGTTCTCGCTGACTCTGGCGGAGTTGGCCGCTAGTCTCCGACGAGAGTCACCGGGCGAGCGTGTTGCTCGTGGCTCCCCAGGTGTGGGGCGACTAGGTTCCTCACCGGTCCGTATCCGACAGTTCGACATCCGAGGTGACGTAGGCGTGGCTCTTCCGCCCCTTACCCCTGAACAGCGCGCAGCCGCGCTCGAAAAGGCCGCCGCGGCTCGCCGGGAGCGGGCCGAGGTCAAGAATCGACTCAAGCACTCCGGCGCCTCCCTGCACGAGGTCATCAAGCAGGGCCAGGAGAACGACGTCATCGGCAAGATGAAGGTCTCCGCGCTGCTCGAGTCCCTGCCGGGCGTGGGTAAGGTCCGCGCCAAGCAGATCATGGAGCGACTCGGCATCTCCGAGAGCCGCCGTGTGCGCGGTCTCGGTTCCAACCAGATCGCTTCCCTGGAGCGTGAGTTCGGCAGCACCGGCTCCTGAGGTTCGGAACCTCCGGACCGGGAGTCCCGGGCACTCCGGGATTGCTGGAATAATCGCTGCATGGCTGCAACATTCCGGGGGACGACCCCCGAGCCCCCGGACGTACGTCCGCGGCTGACCGTGCTCTCCGGCCCCTCCGGGGTCGGCAAGAGCACGGTCGTCGCCCACATGCGCAAGGAACACCCCGAGGTCTGGCTCTCGGTGTCGGCGACGACCCGCAGACCCCGCCCGGGCGAGAGGCACGGAGTCCACTACTTCTTCGTCACCGACGAGGAGATGGACAAGCTGATCGCCAACGGTGAGCTGCTGGAGTGGGCGGAGTTCGCCGGCAACCGCTACGGCACGCCGCGTACGGCCGTGCTGGAGCGCCTGGAGGCGGGCGAGCCCGTCCTGCTGGAGATCGACCTCCAGGGGGCCCGGCAGGTCCGGGAGTCGATGGCTGACGCCCAGCTGGTGTTCCTGGCTCCTCCCTCCTGGGAGGAGCTCGTACGCAGGCTCACGGGACGTGGCACCGAGCCGCCCGAGGTGATCGAGCGTCGCCTCGACGCGGCGAAGGTCGAACTGGCGGCCGAGCCGGAGTTCGACATGACCTTGGTCAACACCTCCGTCGAGGACGTGGCGCGCGAGCTGCTAGCCTTGATGGATGTCGTGTGATCGTGCCTGACCGTTCAGGTGTGATCATCCGCACTGATTCTTTCCCATCCATCGGAAGGTAGAGCGTGTCCTCTTCCATCTCCGCGCCCGAGGGCATCATCAACCCGCCGATCGACGAGCTCCTCGAGGCCACCGACTCGAAGTACAGCCTCGTGATCTACGCGGCCAAGCGTGCCCGCCAGATCAACGCGTACTACTCGCAGCTCGGCGAGGGCCTCCTCGAGTACGTCGGTCCGCTCGTCGACACCCACGTGCACGAGAAGCCGCTCTCGATCGCCCTGCGCGAGATCAACGCGGGTCTGCTGACGTCCGAGGCCGTCGAGGGCCCCGCGCAGTAGTACTTTCACATTGCAGTTGGCTTTTCCACAGGCCCGGCAGCGCGACTGTCGGGCCTGTGGTCTGCGGGGGGTGCGGGGGTCGTCCCCCGCTGTGATGCAGCATGGACCCGTACGTTGCCGAGCCGGGGAGAGACGGTGGACAAGCCCAAGGTCGTGCTGGGGGTCAGCGGCGGCATCGCCGCATACAAGGCCTGTGAGCTGCTGCGCAGGTTCACCGAGTCGGGCCACGACGTCCGCGTCGTGCCCACCGCCTCCGCGCTGCACTTCGTCGGCGCCGCCACCTGGTCCGCCCTCTCCGGCAACCCCGTCTCCACCGAGGTCTGGGACGACGTCCACGAGGTCCCGCACGTCCGTATCGGACAGCACGCCGATCTGGTCGTCGTCGCCCCCGCGACCGCGGACACGCTGGCCAGGGCCGCTCACGGCCTGGCGGACGACCTGCTCACCAACACGCTCCTGACCGCCCGCTGCCCGGTCGTCTTCGCACCCGCGATGCACACCGAGATGTGGGAGCACCCGGCCACCCAGGAGAACGTGGCCACGCTGCGCCGCCGCGGCGCCGTCGTCATCGAGCCCGCCGTCGGCCGTCTCACCGGTGTCGACACCGGCAAGGGCAGGCTCCCCGATCCCGTCGAGATCTTCGAGGTCTGCCGCCGCGTCCTCGCGCGGGGCGTGACGGAGCCCGACCTCGCCGGCCGGCACGTCGTCGTCAGCGCCGGCGGCACCCGCGAGCCGCTCGACCCCGTGCGCTTCCTCGGCAACCGCTCCTCCGGCAAGCAGGGCTACGCCCTCGCCCGCACCGCCGCCGCCCGCGGTGCCCGGGTCACCCTGATCGCCGCCAACACCGGCCTGCCCGACCCTGCGGGCGTCGACGTCGTCGCTGTGGGCACCGCCGTACAGCTGCGCGAGGCGGTGCTGAAGGCCGCGGCGGATGCCGACGCGGTCGTCATGGCCGCCGCGGTCGCCGACTTCCGGCCGGAGACCTATGCGACCGGGAAGATCAAGAAGAAGGACGACCGCGACCCCGATCCCATCGTCCTCGTACGGAATCCGGACATTCTCGCGGAGATCTCCGCCGACCGCGCCCGGCCCGGACAGCTCGTCGTCGGCTTCGCCGCCGAGACCGACGACGTCCTCGCCAACGGGCGGGCCAAGCTCGCGCGCAAGGGCTGCGACCTGCTCGTCGTCAACGAGGTGGGGGAACGCAAGACCTTCGGCTCCGAGGAGAACGAGGCGGTGGTGCTGGGCGCCGACGGCAGCGAGACGCCCGTACCCCACGGCCCGAAGGAACATCTGGCCGAAATCGTCTGGGACCTGGTGGCGGAGCGCCTCACGTGAATGTTTCATTCGCTTCTCGGTCCCCTCAAACCTCTGCCACACGGGCGTGGCGACCCTGGTCAAGGCGCCGGTGCATTGTGCAGAATGCCCGTGCCGCAGGTCACGGCCCTCCCGAGAGGCGAGACAGGGAGGCCCTTGGCCGAGTACGACCGATAAACTGTTCTCGGACGGAGCCGGGCGCAGCCCCCGAGCCCGTCCGCCCATGATCAGCCAGCAGCCGCTGCAACCCCAGGGAGCGTTGTGTCCCGTCGCCTGTTCACCTCGGAGTCCGTGACCGAGGGTCACCCCGACAAGATCGCTGACCAGATCAGCGACACCATTCTCGACGCACTGCTCAAGGAGGACCCGACCTCCCGGGTCGCCGTCGAGACGCTGATCACCACCGGCCTGGTGCACGTGGCCGGCGAGGTCACCACCAAGACCTACGCGGACATCGCGACCCTCGTCCGCAACAAGATCCTCGAGATCGGTTACGACTCCTCCAAGAAGGGCTTCGACGGCGCCTCCTGTGGTGTCTCGGTGTCGATCGGCGCGCAGTCGCCGGACATCGCCCAGGGCGTCGACACGGCGTACGAGTCCCGGGTCGAGGGCGACGAGGACGAGCTGGACCGTCAGGGCGCCGGTGACCAGGGCCTGATGTTCGGGTACGCGTCCGACGAGACGCCCACTCTGATGCCGCTGCCGATCTTCCTGGCGCACCGGCTGGCCAAGCGCCTGTCCGAGGTCCGCAAGAACGGCACCATCCCCTACCTGCGCCCCGACGGCAAGACGCAGGTCACCATCGAGTACGACGGCGACAAGGCCGTCCGCCTCGACACGGTGGTCGTCTCCTCGCAGCACGCGAGCGACATCGACCTGGACTCCCTCCTCGCCCCCGACGTCCGCGAGTTCGTCGTGGAGCCGGAGCTGAAGGCGCTGCTCGACGAGGGCATCAAGCTCGACACGGAGAACTACCGTCTGCTGGTCAACCCGACCGGCCGCTTCGAGATCGGCGGCCCGATGGGCGACGCGGGCCTGACCGGCCGGAAGATCATCATCGACACGTACGGCGGCATGGCCCGCCACGGCGGCGGCGCCTTCTCCGGCAAGGACCCGTCCAAGGTCGACCGCTCGGCGGCGTACGCGATGCGCTGGGTGGCGAAGAACGTCGTGGCCGCGGGTCTCGCCTCGCGCTGCGAGGTGCAGGTGGCGTACGCGATCGGCAAGGCCGAGCCGGTGGGTCTGTTCGTGGAGACCTTCGGCACGGCCAAGATCGACCACGAGAAGATCGAGAAGGCCATCGACGAGGTCTTCGACCTGCGCCCGGCCGCGATCATCCGCGACCTCGACCTGCTGCGCCCGATCTACTCGCAGACCGCCGCCTACGGCCACTTCGGTCGCGAACTCCCGGACTTCACCTGGGAGAAGACCGACCGCGTGGACGCCCTGCGCAAGGCCGCGGGCCTGTAGGCCACACCGGACCGCACGAGGCCCGGTTCCCTTCGGGGGGCCGGGCCTCGTTCGTGTCCCGGTGTCAGTGCGGTTTGGTAAGAATGCAAGGGTGAGCAGCGAGAACGGGCGGTCGGGCGGCGGGGCGGAAGGCGCTCCGGCCGAGCAGCTTGCGCTCATCCGGGAGACCGTGCGCAAGGCGGACGTGCCCCGGGCGAAGCCGCGGACGTGGCGGGGGGCCGCGTTGGCCAAGGAGCTGCCGGTCGCGCGGGTGCTGGTGGACAAGGGCGTGCTGCATCTCGACCGGTACTTCGACTACGCCGTGCCCGAGGAGCTGGACGCGGACGCGCAGCCCGGGGTGCGGGTGCGGGTGCGGTTCGGGGCCGGGCGGCACCGGGTGCGGGAGGGGCGGCGCGAGGGCGGCGGGCTGATCGACGGGTTCCTCGTCGAGCGGCTGGCCGAGTCCGACTACTCCGGGCCGCTGGCCGCGCTGGCCCAGGTCGTGTCGCCCGAGCGGGTGCTGAGCGAGGAGTTGCTCGGGCTCGCGCGGGCCGTCGCCGATCGCTATGCGGGCAGCCTCGCCGATGTGCTGCAGCTCGCCGTGCCGCCGCGCAGCGCGCGGGCCGAGCAGCGGCCGTCGCCGGAGCCGTTGCCGCCGCCGGGGAGGCCGGAGGCGGGGACCTGGGCACGGTACGAGCGGGGCGCCGCGTTTCTGGAGGCGCTGGCGTCGGGCGGGGCTCCGCGCGCCGTGTGGAACGCGCTGCCCGGGCCCGAGTGGAGCGAGGAGATCGCCCGGGCCGTGGCGGCCACGCTGGCCTCAGGGCGCGGGGCGCTGGTCGTGCTGCCGGACGGACGGGCGGTCGCCCGGGTCGACGCGGCGCTGACGTCCCAGCTCGGGGAGGGGCGGCATGCCGTGCTCACCGCCGACGCCGGGCCCGAGAAGCGGTACCGGGAGTGGCTGGCCGTGCGCAGGGGCGCCGTGAGGGCCGTCGTGGGGACGCGCGCGGCCATGTTCGCGCCCGTCCAGGACCTCGGTCTCGTCGCCATCTGGGACGACGGGGACGACAGCCACAGCGAGCCGCACGCACCGCAGCCGCATGCCCGCGAAGTGCTGCTGCTGCGGGCCGCCCAGGACAAGTGCGCTTTCCTGCTGGGCGGTTGGAGCTGCACCGTGGAGGCCGCGCAGCTCGTCGAGAGCGGCTGGGCGCGGCCGCTCGTCGCCCCGCGGGATCAGGTCAGGGCGGCCGCGCCGCTCGTGCGGACCGTGGGGGACGGGGATCTCGCACGAGACGAGGCGGCCCGTGCGGCCCGGTTGCCCACCCTCGCCTGGCAGGTCGTCAGGGACGGCCTGCGGCAGGGCCCGGTGCTCGTGCAGGTGCCCCGGCGGGGATACGTGCCGCGGATGGCGTGCGCCAACTGCCGGGCGCCCGCCCGCTGCCGGCACTGCTCGGGACCGTTGGAGGGGCAGGACGGCGGATCGCTGCGGTGCGGGTGGTGCGGGCGCGAGGAGAGCGGCTGGCACTGCCCGGAGTGCGGCGGCTTCCGGCTGCGGGCCCAGGTCGTGGGCGCCCGGCGGACGGCCGAGGAGCTGGGGCGCGCCTTCCCCGCCGTACCGGTGCGGACCTCGGGGCGTGAGCAGGTGCTGGACACCGTGCCGGGCGTGCCCGCGCTGGTGGTGAGCACACCCGGCGCCGAGCCCGTCGCCGAGGGCGGATACGCGGCGGCGCTGCTCCTGGACGGCTGGGCCATGCTGGGGCGGCCCGATCTGCGGGCCGGCGAGGACGCGCTGCGGCGCTGGATCGCGGCCGCCGCGCTGGTGCGGCCGCAGGGTGCCGGGGGCACGGTCGTCGCGGTCGCCGAGCCGACCCTGCGGCCCGTGCAGGCGCTGGTGCGGTGGGACCCCGTCGGTCACGCGGTGCGGGAGCTCGGCGAGCGGGCCGAGCTGGGCTTCCCGCCGGTGTCGCGGATGGCCTCCGTCTCGGGGACGCCGGAAGCCGTCGCGGAGTTCCTGCGCACGGTGGAACTGCCGGGCGAGGCCCAGGTGCTGGGCCCGGTCCCGATCCCGGTCACGCCGTCCGGGCGCCCCCGACGACCCGGCGCGCCGCCACCCGGGGAGCACTGGGAGCGGGCGCTGGTACGGGTACCACAGGGAAGCGGCGCCGCGCTCGCCTCGGCGCTGAAGGCCGCCCAGGCGGCGCGGATGGCCCGGGGGGCCGGAGAGCCGCTGGTCCGGGTACGGATCGATCCACCGGACATCGGCTGATCGGCTCGGGAGGACGGGTGGCTGGTAGTCGTCAGGCGGATTCGGTGTCTCGTGCCGGGGTGACTGGCGGTTCGCCAGGCGGACCCGGTGTCTCGTGCGGGGTGGCCGCTGGTCGCCAGGCGGATTCGGTGTCTCGTGCCCGGGTGACTGGTGGTTCCCCAGGCGGACTCAGTGTCTCGTGCAGGGGTGACTGGTGATCGGTGGCTGGCAGGCGGGTTCGGTGTCTCGTGCCGGGGTGACTGGTGGCAGGCGGGCTCGGTGTCTCGTGCGGGGTGGGCGGTGGCCGACAGGCAGCCCCGATACCGGGTGAGGGGGTGGCCGGAGGCCGCCAGGCGGCTGGCGTGACCGGTGGCCGACAGGCAGCCCCGATACCTCGTGCACGGTGCCCCCTGGTCCGCAGGCGGACCC
>NZ_WVUG01000014.1 GCF_017614965.1 Streptomyces griseorubiginosus
GTGGGAAAGAGGGCTTGCGGCCGGGGCGGCGTGGAGCAGGTGGATTCCGTCATTCCGTATCAGCACAAGTCCCGTGGCTCCGCGATCTCCTGGCTACGCTCAGCCTGTGATGGATCGGTGGAGGAGCCACGCGAGTCGCCATCCGGTGTGCGGCGCCGTCGAGTTGACACTTGCCTGGCATGTCGTGCTGGTGCTGTTCGCCAAGGTGATCCTGCCGCCATTGGCCCCGTCCTGGTTTCCTGGTCTCGGCGCTACGGTGGTCAACGCGGTGGGTTTCGCGGGCGCCTGGTTGGTGCTGTGGCGTTGGGGGTGGCTGCGGACGTCCGGGGTGGCGACACTCGGCCGGGGGCGGCGCTGGTGGCTGGCCGTGCCCATGCTCCTTGTCGCCGGCTCGTACGCCATCGTGGGCCTCGACGGCAGTAGGACCGTTCTGGTCAGCTCATTGGTCTCGTTGTTGTGGGTCGGTGTCAACGAGGAAGTGACCAGCCGGGGCCTGGTGCAACAGGTCCTCGTTCCGCTCGGGGCGCTACGGGCGGCGATCGGCGTCGGTTTCCTGTTCGGTGTCGGCCACGTGCAGAACTTCCTGTTCTTCGGCGCCCCGTTGAACGACACGCTGTGGCAGATGCTGTCCGCCGGGCTGTTCGGCTTCGCCTGCGCCGGGCTGCGCTTGGCGATCGGCTCGGTCTGGCCGATGGTCGTAGTGCACGGTCTGGACGACTTCTTCCAGATCCGTTCGCCCGGTGCGGCGCCGGACTGGTGGCAGGTGTGCGTGTACGTCTTCCACGTCCTGTTCGGGGTGTGGTTGGTGCGACGATACGGCAGCACGGCCGCCGCAGGGTCGTACGGTGCCGCTGACGCGAAGCACGACGGGCGCCCCGATCAGGCCGAGACTCTTGACTGACCCCCTCCGGTGCGGTCGCAGGCAGCCCGAAGCGAGGCGGCAGGTCATCAAGGCCGACCATGCAGGTGGTTGTTCGGTGCGCCGAGGGGGCCGGCAGGGACCGGTGATGCCGGCAGAGCGGCCGACCCCGGTACAGCAGGTGCCGTTGAGGATGATCGTGGGATTCTTGTGTGCCACGACGTCGCCCCAGTCGGCGCCTGGTCTGGCCAGGGTCCACCGCTCACCGCCCGGGAGTTGACGGGAAGGTACAGGGGGCGGTCCCGTTGGCGTGCTGTTCCGCGGCAACGGCGCAGCCAACTCCCCATCCCCGTGTTCATGTAACTGCCCAGGTGGCGGCCGTTGCAGCGGTCGGGCCCCGCTGGTGACGCGGGGTCCGATGGATCAGTCCTGCCAGTCCAGCTGTGGCTCGGGGATGCCGATGGAACGCGCGTAGTCCTGCGCCTGCCGACGGCCTTCCGCCTGCTGACGTGGATAGCGGAAGACCTTGTCGGCGAAGACCACGAACGCCTCCGCCGTGGTGTTGTAGTTGACATACCAGCCCCCGGTCGGTGCCAGGCAAGCAGCCAGCTGCTCGGCCAGACGCTCGGCATCGGCCTCCTCGGCAGCGAAGTCCAGGAGAGTCCACTGCTGCGGCTGCTCGGCCGCCGCGTTCTTCACCTCCACCCTGGCGATCTTGGTGATGTGCAGCGGGACTCCGGCCAACTCGGTTCCGATCCGCAGACTTTCCGCGATCAGCACGCCTTCAAGCACCCGGTCCTCCTTGATCTCGACGCGGTGAGACTAGCGAGGACGTGTGACAGTGGCGGACCGGGATCGCGTCAGCCCCAGGGGAATGCCTTGGTCCCCTCCGCCGCCCCGCAGGGCGGTCCGACTCCGGCAGTCGCGGCCCATCAGATGATTCCCCTGCGCCGATATGCACTCTATGTCATTATCGAACACGTACGGTAATCATCCGTAAGGGAGTCGCCATGCCTATGCTGCTCATCAAGGGCTCGTTCAAGATCTCGGAGAGGGCCAAGCCGGACGGCGACACCGTCCCGTTCATCCCGGACAACGTGGCCGACTGGAAACTCGTACCCGGGTGCAAGCCGATCCTGCCCGCCGCCGACGGCCACGCCAACGTCCGGCTGGAGGGCATCGACGCGCTGGAGACCCACTACGGGGGCAACTACGGACCCGACCAGCACCAGCCGATCGGCCTCGCGCACCAGGCCGCGGACGAGTTGCTGTCATTCCTCGGCTTCACCAACATCGTCCGCAAGCCGGACGAGACCGTCACCCTCACCCCCGCCAGCGTGCCCGGCTTCATCCTCACCCGGGGCACCGACGTCTACGGCCGCTGCGTGGCCCTGGTCGGGCGCGGCACGCCGCCCGGGTGCAGCGGCTACGAGATCGAGGTCGACGACGCCCTGCTGAAGAAGACCGCCAACCACCACCTGCTCTCGCTCGGCCTGGCCTACCCGACCTTCTACACCGGATTTCCCGTCTCTCTGCGCAAGGTCCTCGCCGCCGCCGCCCAGCAGGCACGTCAGTCCACGCCACCGCTGGGCGTGTGGGGCAAGGACGTGACGCAGTCCGGAGTGAAGATCACCGGCATGGCCTCGCTCACGGCCGACGACGGAGCGGTCATCCTCCCCAAACTGTTCCGCCGGCTCAAGGAATACCTCGATCTCAACCCCACGGATCCGTCGTTGGCCTGCCTCCCCTCCTATCTGGGCGGAGGCGCCGACAAGTTCCACATGCCGCCGACCTCAAAGGAGATCACCGGTCTGCAGCACGCCATTGAGATCACCAACGGCAACACCGTGAGGATGACCCATCAGCCCGAAGAGATCATCTTCGTCGAGAAGTGACCAGGCCGTCAGCCTCCGCGTTCTGACTCTGAACCGGCCCTGAGCCCGTGAGCACCGACACCTGCCGCACGGCTCACCGGCGTGTTCCCGCGGTCTGCCAGCCTGCTGCATACGTACGTCCGGGTCGCAGCTGGCCGCCGGGGACCTGACCTACGCCCACCCGTGTCCGGCGGGGGCACCGAGGCGATGCCCCCGCCGTGCACCGCATGTGACAGGCTGTCGCCCCTCCTCCCGTGAAGGAACCGGGGCCCCTGCCCCCGGGTGACGCGGCGACCCATGAGGCGGACGCATCGCTGTCAGCTAGCCAGGCAGTCAATCACCTGTAGATCTTGCCCGGCTCGGCCTTGGCCGGAGCGAGGAGCTGGGAGACGGTCACGAAGGTGTAACCCTGCTTGCTCAGCGCCTGCAGGATGGACGGCATGGCCGGCACGGTGCCCTTGTGCAGCGGGTGGAGCAAGATGATCCCGTCGCGGCTGGCGCCGTCGAGCACACGTTTGATGATCAGCGCGCTGTCGTCCGTCTCGTAGTCCTTCGCGGTCACCGTCCACAGCACCTGCGCCATCCCCATTTCCTTCGCGACCTTGGAGACGCGGTCGTCGGTGCGGCCCTGGGGCGGGCGCATCAGCGTCGGTTCGCTGCCGGTGATTCCGGAGACGGCCCGTGCCGTGCGGCGCAGTTCGTCACGGATCTGCGCGTCAGAGACATCGGTAAGCACCGCGTGCGTCCAGGTGTGGTCCCCGATTTCGTGGCCGTCCGTCGCGATCCGCCGCACCACGTCCGGGAACTTGTGGATGCGCCGGCCCTCAAGGAAGAACGTCGACGGCGCCTTGTACTGCTTCAGGAGGTCCATGAGCCGGTCGGTGGGTTCGCCCGGGTTGCCGTCGAAGGTGAGCGCGATGCACTTGGCCTTGCGGCAGTCCACTTGCCCTGACGGTACGCCTGTTCCAGATGCCACCCGGTCACGTTCTTCGCGCGGGGAAAGGGTTTCCATCTTGTTCGCCTGGATGACCATGGCGACGGTCACCGTCACGGCCGCCACCACGGCCAAGGTCAGGGATATGAGCAGGCGAGGCCGCCTTCTGAGGATCTTCACATGAAGGAGAAGATTTCAGCGTCGTGCGGGTTGCTCGGCAGCCTCGATAGTGAGGTAGAACACATGTGCGTCTCGTCGGCCTTGCCGTGGCACAAGCCCTCTTGGCCAGCGCAAGCCCTCTGCGCTGAAGCGTCGCAGCAGTTCCTTGTCTACGAGCGGGGGTGGACTGTCCGTCATGTGACCGATGAGCGCGGCCGTCGCGGCGGCCGACAGCGCGCCGCCACCGCCCACGACCTCGGCGATTCCGACGACGAGTAAGAAGGGCTCACGGTCTTGCTCAGGAAGCCGTTGGCGCCCGCGCGCAGGGCGGCGAGGACGATGTCGTCCTGGTCGAAAGTGGTCAGCACGATCACCCGCGTCTTCTCGGGTGGATGCTCTGCCCGGATCCGGCGGGTGGCTTCGACACCGTCGATGCCCGGCATCCGGATGTCCATCAGCACCAGGTCGACGGGGTGGTCGCGGAGGAAGGGGACGACCTGGAGCCCGTCGGAGAGATCCCCCGCGACGACGAGACTCGGGTCGAGCTGAAGCAGCGTCCGGATCCCGGCCCTGATCTCATCCTGGTCGTCGACGATCAGAATCCGTGTCATCGGACCACTTCTCCCAGCGGGCTTAACACCGCGTGGACCCGGAATCGCCCGTCGTGACTGTCGATCGTCAGCCGCCCTCTGGAGGACTCGACGCGTTCGCGCGTCCCCACGAGGCCAAGCCCGTGACGCGGATCCTGCCGTCGTGCTCGCGCACATCCACCGTCGCCGTCCCCTCTCCGTGCCGGTGCGTACGGCTGGGCGCACATGAGCGTGCTGACTGCGGGGGTGGAATGGGCGTCGCGTCGACGACGGTGCGCGCGGTGAACGGGTTGACCGCGTGGTGGGTGGGCGCCTCGGAGGGGGAAAGGCGTTCTGGCGGCGGGGGTGTGGCCGCTGCTGGCCCACCTCGCCGACGGGGCCGAGGGCGCGGGTCGGGCCAGCTGACCGAGGCTCTCGGGCTGCCTGCCGGGCAAGCGACGGCCGCGGCACGCGAGTTGCTTGCCGCCATGGGCACCATGCGGGGACTGGACACGGCTCTGGAGCTGTGGACGAAGCGCACGCTACAGCTGAGGCAGGAGTGGAAGAAGGCCTGTCGGTCGACGCCCATGGGGTACCCACCGGGGATCCCGTGCGCGACCACGAGGCGCGGACGCCTGGACGGTGAAGCGACTGATGTCAGCCCAGGGAGCCGGGACCCGCTCAGGCGGCGAAGCCGATGTTCGTGACGTACTCGTACTGGCCCCACTGCGAGCCGAGGTCGATGACCTGATCGATCCAGGCGTTGTCCAGCTCCGGGTCATCGCCGGCCGCCCAGGCGGCCACGATGCGGTCCCAGCGGCGCACGTTGAGGGTGCGGAACTCCACGACGCGCTGGCGGGGGCGGTCGACGCCGGACTGGTTGAGGGGATGGATCTCGACGCGGGTGCCGCGGCCCTCGCGGTTGAGGCGGGCGGTGAGATAGCGAGCGATGTTCTGGCGGCGCACAGTGCGGTAGGCCTGCTCGATCCGCTCGAGGTTGCGCCTCGAGGGCGCGCGCCGGCCCTCGAGCCAGGCGCGCAGGGTGCGGTCGGTGACCGTCAGGCCGGCCACGCGGGCGGCGGTGCGGGCGTGGTCGGTCCGGGTGAGGTAGTGCAGACGCGCGAGCAGGCCTCGGCGGACGGTGACTGGGGTGGTGATGTAGCCGGCGAGGGCGTCCAGCTGGCGGGCGACGGCTTCGTGGCCCTTGATGCCGCGCGCGCCGTACTTGCCGAACTCGATGTTCCGCTCAGGCATCAGCTCTTCCGGTCTTCCGGTCACTCGTTGTGTGGATCACTGTAGGGGGTGTACGGGCCGTACGAGCGGTCGATGCCGCGCCGGTCCGGCCCGGGTCAGCTGTCGTCGGCGGGGTCGGGACCGACGCCGACGGTGTAGACGTCCTTGACCTTCACCTCGGTGACGCCTCGGCCCTCGGGGAAGACCGCGCGCCAGTCGCCGATGACGTGTAGTTCGTCGGTGCCCATGGCGCGGACCACCATCAGGCCCTCGTCGTAGGCGCGGTGGGCCTTCCACCACAGGTTGGCGAAGGCCTGGGAGCGGATGAGGTGCATCCAGTCGGTGCGGTACAGCTCCCGGTTGTAGTTCGACTCCCCCAGCGTCGAGACGAACTTCGAGTACATCGCCTTGACGTACTCCAGCGTCACCTCGTCGCCGTCGGCGATCGCCCGCTCGCGGGCGTCCTTGAGGGCGACGCGGAACTTCTCCAGCAGCCCCTCGGTCGCGCCGGAGGTCCACGACTCGTGGATCTCCGGCGGCTCGCACAGCCCGTACTTCGGGCCGGACAGACGCAGCAGCAGGCGCAGGGTCGGTTCGGTCACCCACAGCGGTCCGGGCTCGTCGCGGGAGCCGATCGGGTTCGGCAGGAACGCCTCGTGTTCCCAGGGGGGCGGGGTGATCAAGTGGACGCCGGCGCGACGGCGGTCGTGGTGGTTGCCGGTGGAGTGTTCCAACTGACCTAGCGGCAGATGCGTCTTGAGCGCGCTCAGGTACGCACCGTTGACGTCCAGCGCCGTCACTTCGTGCTCGCCGGGCGGCAGTTCGGGCCTGGTCCATCTGGGCCGGGCCTCCCAGATCTGGTCCGCGCCGCGCGCGGTCTGCTTGCGCAGGATGTCGGGCAGCCACGGATGCGCGATCACGTCGTAGCGCCCGCCTTTGCGGCTGTGGTCCAGCAGCGCCATCGCGTCCGGGATCGCCCGTTTGGTCAGCGCCGCAGTGGCCGCGTCCGCGTCACCGGCATGCTCCTCGAGCGCGGCGGCGACCGCGGAGGCGATCAAGTCGGGCGTGTCGGCCGCCTGTACGCGGCGGCCGGCAGGGACGATCCGTACCCCGCCGGGCGTTCGTGCGCCCGAGTGAGGCCGAGTACGGGAGGGGGTCGGGCTCTGCGCGCTCGGCGCGGCGGGCACGGCCGGGGTGGTGGCGGTTACGGCTGCGGCGCACTCGGCGGGGTCGAGGTGCTGCGGGTACCCGGCCACCTCGTGGCGGGCCGGCTGCCCGCACAGCACGCACGGCCGCGCGACTGCGAGCACGTCGACATCGTCGTTGTGCCCGACGTCCGGCCCGTCGACCGCGGACATGTCACCCTCGGGCTCTTCGGCCGTGGGGTTCTCGGCACAGGCGGGCGCCAGCTTGGTCCGCGCTCCCTCCAGGAAGTACGCGTACTTCTCCCGTACGTCCCCGCTCGGCTCCCGCCCCGCTTCCCAGCCCCCGACCGTGGAGGGACTGACGCCGAGGGCGCGGGCGAGGTCCGCACGCGAGAGGTTCAGTTCCTCCCGCAGAGCGCGCCGCTCGTCGGCGGGCGGCAGCGCGACGTCCTTCCCTGCTCTGGCGAGCAGCGCGTCGATCGCCTCGAAGTCCGTCATCACACTCCCCCGTCCGTCACCGCCGCTGGGCGGGCCGCATCGGACTGGCGGCCGACGGTACGACGCCGCCCGGCCGGCAGCGCCTCCACGGCTCGGGTGGGACCCGCGAGGAGATCGAGGACATCGATGCCGTAATGCACGGCGACCACCTCACAGTCGGCCAGACTCCACGCCGCGACACCCGACTGACGGCGGCTCACCTGCGCCTGGCTCACGCCCAACGCGGCCGCGAGCTCGGTCTGCGACTCCCCCGTCGCATGCAGAAGCGCCGCCACGGCCGACCGCACCCGCTCCTCCAGCGTCATACTCACAACGCCGAATCTATCATCCTGCACTCATCATTGATGCGTATGACGCATCAACATGCGGGGCGCTCACACGGCACGCCGGCCACGGTGCGCCTTGATGATCCGAATCGCGTCGGGGAAGGGGGTTGGCGGGCATCCGGTCCCTCGCCCCGACCGGCGGTCGAACCCGGACCGACCTGATGCGCAGCACCGCTCGCCGCGGGTGCGCGTGGAGCGATGCGGCGCTTCGTGTGACCGCAACCGGCGCATTGCATGTGACGCTAGGTCGTCAGCGCCGGATTGGCGGGAGAGGGTTCCGGATCTGACCAGCGCAGAGGGAGCGCGCCGGGCGTTTCGATCGTCTCCGACACGGTGAAGCGCACCCGCCGCTCGCCGTCCGCCGCGAACTCCGTGTGTCCCTCGCCGGTCAGTTGGAGTGTGGTGCCCGTCGTCCAGTCGAGGAACAGCAGGCCCGCGCGGGGGTCGGAAGCGAGGTTGCCGAGGGTGAGGAACATGGCATTGCCCGGATAGTCCTGCCAGCTCAGCCTGCGCGGCGAGTCCAACCGTACGAAGCCCGGATTTCCGCCTCGGTGGCTGATCTCGACCCTGCCGTTATGAACGCTGGCGACGAAGAAGGTGTCCGCGGAGGCGATGAACGCCCGCTGTTCCGGGGTGAGTTCACCGCCGTGACTCGGGCTTCCGACGGTGCGCTCTGACAGCAGCTCAAAACGTTCCCTGCGCTGGATGTACTTGGGGCAGTTGGCGAACACGCGCTCCGCCTCCACCTCGAAGCCGTTCCCCGTTGGTCGCAGTCTGCCGTTGAGGCGCATGCGGCGGCGGGTGCGGGGGTCCAGAGCGATGGTGGCGACCTCTGTGCCGTCGGTGGTGAGGGCCGGGAGGAGAGGGTCGTCCGGGTGGAGCCGACCGGTGACGGACATCTGGTGGGCGCTGGTGGCTCGGACGAATCCGGGCTGCCCGGCCAGCGCAGTGGCCCAGACGCGGCCGGTGTCCGGGGCCGCCGCGCCGAGCATCAGCAGCGGCTGGAGTTCGAGGAAGGCTGCCGCCACCGGCTTGATCCGGTCCCCGATCGCCCGACCGACGTGGTCGGCCATGTCGCGGACTCCGGCCTGGTCCTGCAGTGCGCGCGATCCTTCGTGGTAGACGGCCATGGCGGCTTCCATGCCTAGAAGAAGCCGCAGGTCGGAGCGGACTCGTTCGGCACGGGTGCTCCTTCGGCGCCGGACGGCACCGAGATCTCCAGGCGCGTCCCGTCGGGGTCGTGGAAGAAGATGCCGCCCGACGCGGAGTCCTCGCGGTGCGCCACCACACCGTCGTAGGCGAAGTCGACGCCACGGCTGCGCAGGGCCTGCTCGTACTCCCTGACTCGTTCGATGGAATCGGCCTCGAAGGCGAGGTGGTGCAGCCCCGCACCGCCCGGGTCGTACGCGTCACTCGCCTGCTCCCACAGCGTGAGGACCAGGCGCTGTCCGTCGCCGAGGAACACGTACCGCCTGCCCTCCTGCTTGCCCTCTCCGACCACCACGAAGTCCAGGACGTCGCGGTAGAAGGCGAGCGAGCGCTGGAGATCGGTGACATTCAGACCGATGTGCCCGGTGCGCAGAGTCATGGCTCCCCTTTACAGACGTAACCGTTGAATGCCAGATTAGTGGTTAGAATCGAAAGGAGTCAACCAGTCACATAGACTTCAGGGGTTAGCCCGGAAGGAGTCGACCATGTCCGCCGCCGTCCACGACCCGCGCCCATTGACCGGCGAACCCCTCGCGCTCGACCTGCTCAACACCCGCTGGAACAGCGATGGCGCCGTGCAGGATCTACTCGTCGACACGGACGGACTCGCGCTCTGGCTCCGGGTCAACGGACTCGGCGGCCGGTTCCCCGCGGACGGCGCGACACTGCGCCATCTGCACCAGGCGCGCGACGCACTGGCGAAGGCCCTGGCCGGGAAGCCCGCGGAAGCCGGGGCCGAGGCAGTCGACGCGGTTCTCGGGCACGGTCGGATCCGTGCCACCCTCACCGCCGCCGGACCCGGTGAGATGCCCGAGTTCAGCGACCCTTCCTGGGGGCCGGCCTGGCTAGCGGCGCGCAACTACCTGGAACTGCTCACCGCCGCCCCGGACCGAATCCGCGCATGCGCTCACGAGGCGTGCATCCTGCACTTCTACGACACCTCCCGCAACGGCACGCGCCGCTGGTGCTCCATGGCGGCCTGCGGCAACCGCGCGAAGGCATCACGGCACTACAGCCGCTCGAAGCGATGACGTACGACGGCTGAAGCCGTCGCCGCAGGATGGGTTGCCGGGGGATGCACGAAACGGTGACCAGGCACTCACGTGCGCGGTGCTGCCTCCAGCCGACTCAGGAACCTCGGGTTGCCGCCCTAGACCTCGTCCCCTGTGACCCAGCCGACGCGGTGTCCGGCGGCCAGAAGCCGTTGGATCATCACTCGGCCAGTTCCGGCTGCGGGTGTATTGGCGCTGAACCCCGACGGTGCGACTCTGCGATCGTCCAGTGGTACTTGCGCGGCAGATCCGGCAGCAGGCCCAGCACCAAGTGCTTGGCCCGGATGCGGGGTTCGACCCGCGCGAACCGCCCGGCTATCCGGCTCATCAGGCCGTCGAACGCCTCCTGCCAGCGGGCAGGGTCTACGCTGTGACCTACGGCCACCGCGTGATCGTTTGTCATCACACGCCGATGATCAACGTGGCCGCACCCGTCTACACAGCGCGTCAGGGTCGCGCAGCGTACGCATGCGGTCCTGTGTCAGGAGGACATGTGCAACGTGGCGAAGTCTGGTGGGTGGAGTTCGACGAGCGGCGGCCGGTCGTACTGCTGTCGGAAGGCGACGCGTCCGGGATCCGGGTGATGCAGGTGGTGGCTCCGGCGGGCGTCGACATCAGCGGTCTGGGCGTCGAAGTGGTAGTAGGCGCCATGGACGGACTGCCCTTTGAAGGCGTGCTGCGGTTCGCGTTCCCGCGTCCGGGCTTCACCCCTTGCACGTGGCTGACCACCGTGTCCCGGGACGACCTGATCGAGCGGGCGGGCGCCCTGCCCTGCGCGAAACTCCACGAGATTGAGGATGCCCTCCGACTCGCTGGACAGGTGAAGGAGCGGACCCCCGCGACGACCGAGAAGCTCAGCGAATTAAGGGACGCCCTGCGTCTCGGTGGACGTGAGAAAGAGGCGAATGGTGCAGACGGCGTTTGATGCGTCCGAGCGGCGGGCCTGGGCGGGGCAGGCCGATGCCTATGCTGCCGGCTTTGCCAAGCTCTGTGCGTACCCGGTGCCGAAGCTCCTCGAGGCTGCGGGAGTCAGGGAGGGTGTGCGGGTTCTCGATGTGGGGACAGGGACGGGTACCGCCGCCGCTCTTGCATGTGAGCGGGCAGCGAAGGTGACAGCGGTGGACGCCGAACCCGACATGGTCTCTCGCGCCGCGCTGGCGGCTCCGCAAGCTGATGTGCGGCTCGCCGCTTTGCCCCACCTGCCCTTCTCCGACGACGCATTCGATGCCACGGTCGGCAATTTCGTCCTCAACCATGTCGGACAGCCCCGGCAAGCCCTGGCGGAGTTGCGAAGGGTGACGCGGACAGGTGGGCGGGTAGCCGTCACCATCTGGGCGGCTCCCGCGGCCGCCGGTCAGACGCTCCTGGGTCGGGCGGTTCAGGCCGCAGGTGTTACTCGGCCGACCCATCTGCCGGCTCTCGCTGCCGAAGACGACTTCCCTCGCACTGAACAGGGCCTCGTCACCTTGCTCGAGGCGGCGGGGCTGACGGACGTCGTCTGTGACACGGTGACCTGGGACCACCAGACGACGCCCGAGGAGTGGTGGAGCGGACCAGCCGCCGGGGTGGCGACGATCGGTCAGATCGTGACGAGCCAGCACCCGGAGGTCATTGACGAGATCAAACACCACTTCGAGGCGTTGCGCGCGGAGTTCACCGGCCCGGACGGTGCATTGAGCTTGCCGCACGCTGCCTTGATCGCACATGGTCAGGCTTGACTGGCCTTGCTGGACTCGAAGTCCGAGGCTCGTCGTACGTCTCGGGCGCGCGCGGCGTCGGGTGAGCGGCGTGCGAGTGCCGCGAGTCGGTCGTGCAGGACGTCACGGGTGAACCTCTGGTGCGGGGCGTCAGGCAGCCGTCAGCTCTTCGTCGCAACGTAGTAGACGTTGATCGGGTCGCCCTCCACGGCCTCGACATCGACGGTCCCGAAACCGGCCTCCTTCAGCATCCGCACTGCCGTCTCCTGTCCCCACACGGTGCCCAGGCCGGCTCCGCCCGTGCTGAGCGAGGTCGTCATGCAGTAGAAGACGGAGAATCCGTACAGCGCAGGCCCGAAGGGGTGCCCGATGTTCTCCTCCAGCCTGCTGGACGCGGCGATGTCGCCCATCAGGAATGTGCCGCCCGCGCGCAGTGCCCGCGCGATCGCTGTCAGTGTCTCGGCCGGCCGGGCCAGGTCGTGGATCACGTCGAAGGCTGTGATGAGGTCGTATTCACCGGTGATCTGCGTCGAATCGGCCAGTATGTAGCGGAGGTTGTCGAGCCCCGCACGAGCCGCCTGGGCGCGCGCGGTCTCGATGCCGGCCTCCGACTGGTCCAGGCCGTGGAAGCGGCTGGCCGGGAAGGCCCTGGCCAGCACCAGGGGGGCGTGCCCCTGCCCGGTGCCCACGTCGAGCACGTCGATGCCGGCGCGCAGCCGCTCATCGAGTCCGGGGACCAACGGCACGATCGTGTCCACCAGCGCCAGGTCGTAGACACGGGCGGTCTCCTCGGCCTGCAGGGCCTGGAAGCGTGGATAGGCGGAGTACGGTACGCCGCCGCCCTCGCGGAAGCAGCGCACCACCTGCTGCTCGACCTCGCCCATGAGGCCGATGTAGGGCATCATCCCGGCCAGGTTGTCCGGTCCTGCCGCGGTCGTGAGCGAAGCGGCGTGCTCGGGTGGCAGGACGTAGGTCTGGCCCTCCGGCTCGTACTCCACGAACCCGCCGACGACCATGCCGCCCAGCCACTCGCGCACATACCGCTCGTCCAGGTCCGCCGCCTTGGCGATCTCGGCGCTGGTGGAGGGCGGAAGCTCGGACAGGGTGTCGAAGAGACCGCATTGGTGGCCGGCACTGGCCAGCAGAGCGAGCGCGGCCTTGTTCAGGACATCGACGACTTCGCCCGCAAACGCCTCCTGCTTGGCGGGGTCCAGGGACACCTGCTGCCTGTCAAGAGTGGACATGATCACTCCTTCCGCCGTGGCGGCCGCGCTGCACCGGAAAACCCGGTGCCCCATATGTCACAGTACGCCCCGCACAAAGCCATGAATCTTACGAAGCGAGAACGCCCGCCCCACGATCACGGCGGACAACGCCGCCTCGACTCCGTCACGCCCGAGGAGTGGGATATCAACGGCCGCCACTCGGTGCTCCGGTCTCCATACCGGGCGGTGGTCCACCGATGGTCGCCTGTCTCCCCTGCCAGTCGCTGGCGCAGCTGTGCCATGACGGCATGGGTGGTTGTCGGGTTCGTTGCGCGCGTCGTCCAGTCGTGTTTGGCTCGCCCGATGAACCTTTTGTTGACGGCCAGCGGCCTGCGCAACGCGACACTGCGGGATGCACTGCGGGACATGCTGGGAAAGCCGTTCGGATCAGCGAACGTCGTCTATGTTCCCACCGCGTCGGTGGCCGAGCCCGGTGACCACGGGTGGTTCGTCGAGGACATGAACCGCGTGCACGGTCTCGGTTGGCGGGAGTTCGACGTCCTGGAGCTGAATGGACTCCCCCGGCAGATGGTGCTCGACCGGCTGCTGCACGCCGACGTCATCTACGTCGAGGGCGGCAGCCACTACCACCTCGCCCGCAGCATCACCGGCAACGACCTGGCCGACGGCTTCCTGCAGGCGCTGGAGAGTCGGGTCTATGTGGGCGTCAGCGCCGGGTCGATGATCTTCAGCCGCCATCTCACCGCGCACTCCGCCGACGTCATCGGGGACACCGCGGACCTCCACGTGCTCGGCGCTACCTCCGTGGAGCCGCCGTTCGGCCTCTTCGACTGGTATCTCAAGCCCCATCTGTACTCGCCGCATTTCCCCGAGCGGGACGATGCCTGGGCTGATCGCATCGTCTCGCGGGCCGACTTCCCGATCTATTTCATCGATGACGACACGGCCGTGCGCGTCAGCGACGGCAAGGTGGACGTCGTGTCCGAAGGCCGGTGGCGGTTCCATCCATGACCCACCGCACAGCAGCCCTGTCAAAGGCAGAATCTGCCGGAGCTGCTGCGCCGCCGAGTTCTTCTACGCCGAATGGCGCTGGCACATACCCCTGGGCTCCCGCCACCCGTACGACCGGGTCCTCGGTTGTACGGGCGGCGGGCGCTGTCTGCTGTTTACGAGGCCCGGGTCAGAGGTGCTGCTCGGTGGCCCGGGTGCGCTGGTACTCGTCCTGGGGCGCGTCGGTGATGTACGCCGGGATCGGGAAGTCCCCCAGCGGGGCCCTGGGGCCCGCAGCGTCCCGGTCCGTGGGGACCTCGATCACGGCGGGCGCCCCGGACTGCACTGCTTTGCTCGATGGGCTGGCCGTTCCGGCCGCCGTCGGCGCCGAGCTGGCCCGGCACGACAACACCCGTGTTCTGCGTCCTGGGTGACGGCAACTTCCTCGTCCGAAGGCTCCATGACCCAACTCGCCGCAGCCGCAACCCGAATCGCCGAACCGGCGGCGCCAGCTGAGCTTGCCAGGAGGTCGAGTGGCGCGACCTTCAGGAGAGTGAGGCCTGGCCCGCCTGCCCCGATACTGTGGCTTCACATGACCACCTCCGAGACCGAGATCACCGCAGACCTGGTCCGTGACCTGCTGCAGGAGCAGCATCCAGACCTCGCAGGGCTGGCCATCCATGAGGTGGCGGGCGGCTGGGGCAACCAAATGTGGCGCCTCGGGGACGAGTTGGCCGTGCGCATGCAGCGCATGGATCCCACCCCGGAACCTCAGCTCAAGGAGCGCCGCTGGCTACCGGTGCTCGCCCCGCGCCTGCCGCTCCCGGTGCCGACACCGGTGCGGTTCGGTGAGCCGTCCGAGCGCTTCCCCAAGCACTGGACCGTGATGACGTGGGTTCCCGGTGAGCCGCTGGACCACGCCTCGATCAGCCGCGGCGACCACGCGGCCGACACACTGGCGGGCTTTCTCCGGGCACTCCACGTGGAGGCGCCTGCCGACGCGCCGGCCAGCTCGGACTTCGGCGCACACCCCAAGAAGTGCACGGACGGCTTCGACCACTTCTTCGACGCCGTCGTTCCCGATGACCTCGCCGACGATGTCCGCGCCGTCTGGGACGACGCTGTCGCGGCGCCCGAGTGGGAGGGCCCGCCGCTCTGGGTGCACGGCGACCTTCATCCCGCGAACGTCGTCGTCTCGGACGGAACCCTCTCGGGCATCGTCGACTTCGGTGCCATGTGCGCGGGCGATCCGGCGTGGGATCTCGCTGCCGCATGGGTGCTGCTGCCGGCGGGCACCGCCGCATGGTTCTTCGACAGGTACGCGCGTGCGGACGAAGCGGCGATCCGGCGCGCCCGCGGGCTGGCCGCTATGAAGAGCCTCTTCCTGATGCTCATGGGGCGGAACGGGGATCGTGGCCTCCCCGGCGGCAAGCGGCACTGGGGACCCGCCGGCCGGGCCGCACTCGATCGCGTTCTTCAGTCTGATCTTGCAAGGAACCCGGGGTCTTCAGACCCGGGAGGAAATGCATCCTGATACCGGCGGCGCGGGAGCGCCGCCGGTATCCCTCGGTCAAGGGCGGGTCACCGAGTCACTCAGGAGTATCCGTACGTATCGGTCGACGAGGGGTTCGAGGTAGTCGGCGTGGGGCCCTTCCAACGCCGCGAGGTCTGCCGGTCCTTGGACGAAGGCGATCCGGTCGAGTTCGGGGAGCTCACCGACGGCCGCCGCTGTGGAAGAGACTGCGGTGAACCGGTCGATGAGCAGTGCGGCGGGCTGCGCCCGCGCGGTGAAGTGCACACCGACATTGCCGTGGTCGCCGCAGGTCACCGCCCACAGCGTCAGGTCGTCGGGGACGGTGTGAAGGCCGAGTTCTTCGAGGAGTTCGCGTGCCGCGTTGTGACGCAGTGACGCGCTGTCCAGGGGCTGACCGGCGTCGGGGTGCTCGACCGATCCACCGGGCAGGTGCCAGCGCCCGGGGTGGGCGGTGGCCGTCGACATGCGGGCGATCAGCAGTCTTCCGTCGTCGGTGGGCTGGAGGACGTCGACGAACAGGGATGGCAGGGCGGTGGCGCCGGGCACGCGGCGCAGGGCGAAGTTGCGGTACGTGACGCGGGTCCAGCCGAGGAGGAGTTCGTGCGGGTGCGGCCGGGTGAGGCTGGTGCAGGCCACGACCGGGCCGTCGAAGAGGGCGGAGTTGGTACGGATCAGTTCGTCCCAGACGCGGTCTCGTGCCGCTCGGTGTTCGGCAGACAGCTGAGGTGGCGGCTCTTCGACGAGGCGGAGTTCGGTGGCCTCGATGACGTCAACGGACGGGCCTGTCGAGGGTGGGGGCACCACCCCAGGCTGTCACACCGGTCCAATGTGTTCGGACGGCACCGCTGCGCGTGTAGCCAGGGGGTGCCGGCGTCCTATCCGCCAAGGCATCCGGCCGACAAAGGAATAAAGTGCATGCTATGGGCACAAATAGTAATGAATTTCAGAACAGCGGCAGCGAGGACGGGGACAGCGGCGAGGCCGAGCGCAGGGCGGGCGAGAAATTCATCAGCGATCTCCTGGCGCGCGGCGAGGCGGTCTTCGAGGGTCAGGAGCCGACCCCGAGGACGACGCATGTGATCAAGCGCGAGGACGACGGACGGCTCACCGTCCGCCGTCTGCGCTTCCGCTGAATGCTCAGTCGAAGCACCGCCGGACCAGGGCGAGGCCCTCACCGGTGGCGCTTCGCGTGATCTCGTGGGTCTTGAGCCGGGAGGGGCTCAGGTCGGTGAACGCGGTGTCGGTGCGGTGTTCCTCGGGCACGTGGACCCGGCCGCGGCGGAAGAGGTCCTCGAGGTAGGACGTGGCGACGTGCTCGGGGTCGGAGGGCCGCACCGAGCCGCCGGCGGGATCGGAGCCGGCGATGCCGAAGCGCCGCTCCTGCGCCGGTGCGGAGAGGGTGAGCGGCTGTGTGACGCCGTACGTCGCTCCGTGGACGGTGACGGCCGTCAGGCCCTCGTCGTCGCCCCCACCGGGCGTCGCCTCGCTGATTCCAGCGCCTCGGCGTGCCACTTCCGGCTCGGTGACGGAGGCGGCTGCCTCCAGGGAGAGGATGCCGTGACGGATGAACGCCGAGCGCAGGGACTGGCCGTACGTGCCGCCGTAGCGGCGCTGGTCCGCGGCGATCATGTGACCCGCTACCTGGGCGTAGTAGGCGGACACCACGGGGGCGGACACGACGGCGTCCACCAGCAGTTGCCCTGCGATCTCGGCCGCCCTGGCCAGACCGGCCTGGTCCTGCAGGTCCTGTTGGCGGAAGATCCCGGCGACGATCTTCAGGAACGCGCCGCTGAACACCCGCGAGAAGGAGTGCGGCTCGCTGGACAGGATGCTCGCGGGCTCGTTCGGCGACAGCAGGACCGGGTCACGGTAGAAGAAGTTGTTCGACAGGTTGCGCAGACAGTCCGGATCCACCGCGTTCGGGTGGCCCTGACGGATGGCCCAGCCCAGTTGCTCGGCCATCCGCGACACCCGCGAGGAAAGTTCCAAGTCGCCCTGGGTCTCGGCCAGTACGGCGATCCGCAGCGATTCCAGCGCCAGTGAGCTCAGCAGCGCGCTGATGTCACCGAACGCCTCGTGCAGGGCGGCCGTCTCCGCGCTCGCCGTGTTGAACAGCTGAGGGCGCAGGGCGTCGAGGACCGCGTGCCCTTCCTCGTGCTGGACGACCTCGTTGCTCTCGCACGCGGCGACGGTGACGCCCGTGACCGTACGGCGGAAGAACCACAGGCCTCTACGGTCGTAGAAGGCGTTGAGGTCGTCTCCCGCGTTGAGGTGAGCCGTGAGAGCCCGTCCGACCTGCGGATGCCACTGCGTTCCGGTCGGAACCAGCGGACCCCAGGTCTTGCTGGCCCTGCTCAGCGAGTCGGCCGCCACCCAGTAGCGGAATGCCTCGGTGCCGGGCCCGGCACCGTTCGGGTGCGGCGCGGCTTCCGCGATCGCCGTCGGGAAGGGCTGTGTGTCCAGCTGGGGGACGGGGTGCGGTACGGGCATGTTGACCTGCGGAGGAAAACCGGGGTCGTCCTCGTAGACCAGGACCGTCGGCACCGTCGCTTGCTGCGGTTGCACTGTCATGGCAACTCCCTGAGAGAGGTGCGTGGCTGCGGACATGCGGAGCACTTTCGGTGAAAAGCGCTCCCGTACATGGGAATTGACTGGTTGACACGTACGCCGTCTCGTCAGGGAGTCAGCGTGATGGTGAAGTCGTTGTCGTCTCCTACGTCCTGGAGGCGGTAGCCGATCTGGGTCGCGTCGGTGCTGCTGGTCCATTCGCACCACTCGAACTTCTCCGGCGGCACCACTCTGGCAGCCGCTCCCACCGGGACGACCACTCCAGTGCTCATCTCATGGGGCTGCGGCCCAGCGCCCTGACGGGCCCGTGGACAGGCGCCCACCCCCACTACTTTCCGCATCGCAGGCGGCGCGGATTCAGGGCGGGTTCTTCAAGGGGTTATCCAACGCAGCGCGTATCGTGGGAAATTCACCATGAGTGGTTTCCGCGCACCTCCAGGAGGCGGCTGCGCTGCCTACTTCACCATCCCTCACCTGGATAGGCTCTGCAACCGGACCGGAGTACACCCCGAGTTTGTGGTGGTGCCACGAGGCCATCTCGTCCGTGCCACTCGGATGGCCGACTACCAGTGGCGGTGTTCCAGAGCTGTCCGCACAATGCTCCACGGCGCCACCCGCAAGGTCGGCACCCTGGGCGGCCGCACGACGGATGCGTTGCTGAACGCGGCCAGGCGCCTCTCGCAGGAACCCACGGTGAAAGGCGAGGGAGACCCGCGTGCATCAATGCCGAAGTCGCCGCACCCGCCTGCTGCCTACTCCGGTCACGTCGGCGCGGTGCTGTCACCCGGAGGCCGGCGCAGCAGGTGCAGACAGATGACGGCGGCGACGACGGTCCGCCGATCGCTCGCCTCCAGGCGGGGGTCCATGTCGACGACGTACTGCTGCAACCCGATCCACGAGTCGATGGTGCTCACCGTGACCCGACCGAGAATCCCTTGGGTGGGCACTCCTTCCGGGGCGGTCTCGGTGAGATGCCATCGGGTGAACGGCAGCCCGGGCCGGCTGAGGAAGAGGTGGCGTCCCCGGTCCGTCTGGAGCTTGAGCTGTAGGGACTTGAAGACTCCGGGGGCGTCCGCGTGGCCGACCTCCCGTTGCGCGGCGTCGGTGAAACGGAACTCTGCCGGCCCGGAATGCTCGATGTGGACGATGACCTCGCCGGAGGTGTGGGTGAGGACGCAGTGCGTGTCGTCGGTGCAGGTGACCGTGGCAAGCGCGGTTCCCTCCGGGGTGGACACGGCCAGGGCGGGGCCCAGGTATCTGCGCCACCGCGAGCGCTTCGGCTGCGCGACCACGACGGCATCCAGGTCGAACAAACCAGGCTCCGTCATCCGTACTTCGTCATCCGCCACGGCTCCCCCCTCGACCGAGTATGTTCACTGTGCCGGAGAACCGGCCCAACTCCCATCCCCCGGACAAGCATTGGCGAGACGTCGTCATGGCCGCAGTCAAGGTGTCGTATCACCGTCTACAAGGGCGTAGAGCCGGTCCGTATTCGTCGATTCCCCCCGCATCGCAGAGAGCGTTTACGGGACAGTGGGGGGAGGTCGCCGTCCCTGCGCTTGGCTAAAGTGGGATGCAACGGCGTAAGGGCCGATGTCTTGGCGCCAGAATCCTCCACGTTTTTGAAGCAACTGCAGCACCTGCTGCACTGTCTTAATCTTCGGTGGCTCCCGCCCAGCGAAGCGAGGTACCCCATGGCCGAGCCTGCGCCGGAGAAGCCAGAGTGGGCCCCGGTATCGCTGCTGTCCGGCGATCAGCTTGCGAGGCTGTCGGCTGTCGGAACGCAGTACGCTGCGGCCCCCGGCGACGTTCTCTTTCTGGCAGGTGACGCTTCCTACGACTTCTTCGTCGTTCTGGAGGGAGCTGCGGAGATCGTCGATCGGTACGGCCAGCCGGAGGAGCGGCTCGTCGCGCGGTACGGTCCCGCGGAGTTTCTGGGTGAGATCGGCATGCTGACGGGCGAACGCTCACGCTTCACCGGCGTCATGAAAACCGCGGGCCGGTTGCTGCGGGTGCCGCTGCAGCGGATCCAGACAGTCGTTGCGCAAGACAGTGATCTCAGCGAGTACATCCTGCGGACATTCCTCGTACGGCGGGCCAACCTGCTGCGGAGGGGTGCCGGCATCACGCTCATCGGCTCACGGTACGACGAGCGATGCCGGGTCCTGTTGCACTCGTTCTCCTTCAGCAGGATGGCAGTGGAGTGGCTGGATCTCGAAGATCAGCCAGAAGCCGAAGCAATCCTGCGAAGGCTCAAGGTACCCCTGTCAGACCTGCCCGTCCTTCTCGTCCCTGGACGACCGCTGATCCGCAACCCGCAACCGGCTGACATTGCTGCGGAGTTCGGTGAACCCGCCGATGCGGGCGAGGGTCATGAGATCTTCGACCTGCTCATTGTCGGCGGTGGCCCCGGCGGGCTGGCCGCCGCGGTCTACGGCGCGTCCGAAGGGCTTCGGACGGCCCTCGTGGATGCTGACGCCTTTGGCGGTCAAGCCGCCACTTCATCACGAATAGAGAACTACCTGGGATTCCCCGCCGGTCTGCCCGGCGCCGAACTGGCGGCCCGCGGGACCATTCAGGCAGCAAAATTCGGTGTTCACCTCCACCGGAACGCCCGCGCTGCAGCCTTCGCCAGCAAGGGCGGAATACACACCGTCACCTGCGACGACGGCCGGGCATTCAGCGCTCGCGACGTGATCATCGCGACCGGGGCGCGCTATCGGCGCCTGGCTGTGCCGGGCATCGAAGCCTGGGAGGGCAACGGCGTCCACTACGCCGCAACGGTCGTCGAGGCGAAGTATTCGCGCGGGCGGCCGGTGGCAGTGATCGGTGGCGCCAACTCGGCGGGGCAGGCCGCGTTGTTCCTGGCCCGTACGTCACAACCAGTGCACCTCGTGGTCCGAGGAGCCGACTTGGACCATTCGATGTCTCGCTACCTGATCGATGCGATCGCCGCCGAACCGAACATCCACGTGCGGGTCCGAACAGAGGTCGTCGGCATTTCCGCCGGCTCTGAGGTCACGGGGCTTGATGTGGTGGACCGGGTGAGCCAAAGGCGCTCCGCCTTGACGGCCAGCGCCGTCTTCGTATTCATCGGTGCCACGCCCTGCACGGATTGGCTCAAAGGTCGGATGGCGATGGATTCCGACGGCTTCCTGCTGACCGGACATGACGTCACCTTCTCATCGACAACGCATCGCCTACCGCTCCCCTATGAAACAAGCACACCCGGCGTTTTCTGCGTCGGCGACGTGCGCAGCGGAAGCGTGAAGCGGGTCGCGGCCGCTGTGGGTGAAGGTTCCGCGGCGGTCCGGCTCGTCTTCGAACGACGCAGAGCGGATGGCGCCCAAGTTCTGTGACAGCGGCATCAGCCCGTCCCCAGTCCTGCAGGGGCGTCGTATTGATCGCACGGCAATGCGCCAGAAACCTGCTGGTGCGTGCCTTCGCGAGCAGGTGCATCCTGAGAGGTGGAGCGTACTTCTCGGACCAGGGAGCAGGTTATGCCATCCCTACACTTCCACGTGAACTCCTCGATGAGCCCAGCCGAGGTCATGGCGGTGTTGACGAACTTCAGCCCCTCCCGCGTCGAGGAGTGGCCCTCCATCGATGCCGAGCACTTCCAGGTCCACGAGCGTGGAGATATGTGGGCGGAGGTGACCGAGGGAAACAACAAGTCGTGGGAACGCGCACGCTACGAATGGGACCCCTCGAAGAACACGGTCACCGTCACCACGCATGACTCAGTACCTTTCGGCTCGGGCGGATGGCAGTTTCACATGACGCCCACGGACAACGGCACGCGCGTCGACGTCAGACTTGAAAGGCACCCCACCTCGTTCACCTCAAAGGTGAAGTCTTCGATCATTCCCCTGGCCGGACCGGTATTCCGCAAGTCTTTCCGGGAGCCGCTGCACACCACTTAGCCGCACCGCCGCTGGGCCAAAACGCCGCCGGGCGCCATGTGGATGCAAAGCGTCTGAGGAACCGTCACATGGCGCCGGTGCCGGCAGAAAGCCCGGGCACGTCACAGTTCATCTCCGCCGCCCTCGATGCTCCCTGAAATGTGATCTGAGGCGACGATCGTTGCGGTCTCGCAGGGTGACGGTTCGCGGAGTGGCGCATACTCGGATGGGCGGGTGGTGGAAGGCTTGCGGCATGGGCTTTCGGCAGCGGCTGGATTTCAAGCGTTTCTGGCGGCCGGGTCACGTCCCCGTGCTGGTCGTTTTTCCCCTTGCGTTGATCGTCACCGTGTGTGTGGTGGACGTACTGGCGCCGCCGGACATCCATCTCGGTCCGCTGCTCGTCGCGGCGCCCGCCATCACGGTGGCTTTCGCCGGGGCACGGGTGACCGCGCTGATGGGTGCCCTCGCAGTGCTGGCGCAGGTGCTGATCGGTCTGCTCAGGGGGGTCGTGACCACCGCCAACATCCAGGCCCAGATCGCTGCTCTGGTCGTTGTCTCCGTCGTGTGTGTCGCTGTGTGCGTGGTGCGGGATCGACGTGAGCGGCAGTTGCGTCGGGTGCGATCGGTGGCCGAGGCGGCGCAGAGTGTCCTCTTGCGGCCACTGCCCGCGCAGACGGGTGCGCTCCAGATCGCCGGTCTGTACCTGCCCGCCGAGGAGGAAGCGGATCTTGGTGGGGACCTGTACGCGGTCGCGCGAACCGCCGAGCACAGTACTCGGCTGCTGATCGGTGATGTGCGAGGCAACGGCCTGGCCGCGATCAACAACGCGGCACTGCTGCTCGGCGCATTCCGTGCGGCCGCCCATCGGCAGGCCACCCTTCCCCGTCTCGCCGTCCACCTGGACGCCGCATTGCGCTGGGACACCAGTCAGTGGAGGCCCCCGTCGGAGCAGGACACCAATGAGGACTTCGCCACGGCCATACTGCTCGACATCCCCGACCACGATCCGGTCGTCCACCTGATCACGTGCGGCCACCCGCCGCCGTTGCTGCTGCGCGGAGACCGCATCACCCCACTGGTGCCCGAGGCGAGCCATCTGCCGATCGGGCTCGGCGGTGTCTTCGGCCTCGATGTCTACGACGTGCAGACGTTCTCGTTCGACGTCGGCGACCTGCTGCTGCTGTACACCGACGGCGTCATCGAAGCCCGCAACGCCGAGGGGGCTTTCTATCCCCTCACCGAACGGGCGCCGCAGTGGGCCAAGGATGACCCCGACGAACTGCTGCGCCTCCTCCAGGACGACCTGCTGGCGCACGTCAACGACCACCTCAATGACGACGCGGCGGTGGTCGCGATCCGTCGTCTGACAGCCTGATCTCGAGCAGCCTGAGCCCGGGTGGCTTCTATGCCGGGAAGTGGTGTACGTGGCGCTGCCTTGGTCGGGAGCGCCGTCGGTGATCTGCGGCGTGGGCGCGGGAGTGGCCGGTGTGCCGCAGGAAGCCGTTGCGTGTCAGTGCTGGGGATGCGGCTGAGAGCGGAAGAGAGGCCGTCGCTCGGCGGCCGTACCGGAAGCGAGACGGCCGACTTCGATGCGCATCCGGATCGCGTGGAACACCTCGACCACTCCGAGCACGATGGCCATGATGCCCGCGGTCAAGGTGAGTACGGCGATCGAGGCGAACGGCGAGACGATGAGCGCGATACCTGCCAGCATGCCGATGATTCCGGAGAACAGCATCCAGCCTCGCGCGGGCATGGCCGGGGCGGAGGCCGCCGTGGCCGTCGCCATGATGCCCCGAAGGAGCCAGCCGAAGCCGATCCACAGGGCGAGCAGCAGAATCGACTCCATCGCGCCCCTGAAGCAGATCAGCCCCAGCAGGATGGAGAGCGCACCCGTGATGAAGTGCAGGGCCCGAAGATGCCCCGGAACGTGTGTGCCGAAGGCGGCGGCCAACTGGAACGCACCCGTGACCAACAGATAGACGCCGAAAAGCACACCGACGACCCGGAGCGTCTCCCCCGGCCAGGCGAGGAAGACGACCCCCAGGGCGATGGCGGCCAGGCCCGTGGTGAGCAGGATCTGCCAGCCCATGTTCGCCAACGTGCCGAAGCGTTCGTTGACGGAGTCGTCCTGTGGTTCTTGGCCGAACTGGGTACCGCTGAGCGACGGATCGGAGGGTGATGTCATGACGCACTCTCCTCCCAAGAACAAAGTGGGCGGACCGGTCCCTCCATCCTCCTCCGCTCAGCCCCGTGCCGCCCGGCAAAGACGAAAGATCGCTGCCTACCTGCTGCTCACCTTCTGGCTGAACGTCCCGCGGGGCGGGATCGCCCTGAGCTTCGTACGGCGCCGCGAATACGGGTGAGACGGACGGGACCGCGTGGCCCGCGGCGCCCATCAGCTCAAGATCCCGGCATGTGACGCACTTGTACTCCGGCATTATCCGCAGGTGCGGCGAATGTCCCCATGTTTCACGACGTAAGAGATTTCCCATCAGTGGAACCTTGCCCCCGGCCCCTCCCTCCTGCAGGGCAGAGAAGGGGGTCGAATTGGGCGACAGCCTCACGACGGCGAGCGACACGCTCACGCAGCGGTTCGTACCGAGGTTCCGTCAACCGTCTCGGCAGTGGCGGCATCGTCCCGAGCCGAGGAATGCGCTGCCGGCCCTGGCATTGTTCGTCTCCCTACGGCTCACAGGTGTGATCCTTGCGGCCCTGTGGTCGCTGCACCTGGGCAAGCACCCGCGCACCGTACTCGGCCTGGAATGGGACGGCCGCTGGTACTGGCACATCTCCCAGTACGGCTACGGCATGATCACCCACTCCCCAAGAGGCCACAGTGTCTACAACGACCTCGCGTTCTTCCCCCTTTTCCCGGGCCTGATCCACGCAGTGAGCACGGTGCTGCCGATCGGCCCGATCAACGCGGCGCTGCTCATCGCGTGGAGTGCTGCTCTGATCGCGGCCTGGGGTGTGTACGCGGTGGGCGAGCTGCTGCACACGCGACGCGTGGGCATCATCCTCGTCGCACTGTGGGCGCTGCAGCCGCACGCGATCATTCTGACGATGGCGTACACCGAGGCCCTCATGACGGCCTTCGCCTCGTGGGCGCTGTATGCGGTGCTGACTCGTCGCTGGCTGGCTGCGGGAACGCTGGCGGTGCTGGCCGGCCTGTGCCGTCCCAACGGCATCGCCGTGGCGGTCGCCGTCGTCATCGGGGCCGTCGCTCATCTCTGGCAGCTGCGCCGCGCCGGTGAGCCCACCGTTCCACGCGCCTGGGCGGCCGCCGCCCTGGCTCCCCTCGGATGGCTCAGCTACGTCGGCTGGGTGGGCCTACGCACCCACAGCCCCCTCGGCTACTTCCGGGTGCAGAGCCTGTGGGGCTCACGGTTCGACTTCGGCCACTACACCGCCCACATGATCAAGCACCTGATCATCGGGCACGACACCTTGGTCGGCTACGTGACCGCGGCGATCGTCCTCGGCTCACTGCTGCTCTTTGTCTTCTGCGTCGTGAACAGGATGCCCGCGCCCCTGCTCGCGTACTGCGCGGCACTCGTCGTGATCAGCGTCGGCGGCACCCACTTCTTCACGAGCAAGCCGAGGTTCCTGCTGCCTGCCTTTCCTCTGCTGCTCCCGCTCGCCCTCCATCTGGCGCGCAGCCGCCTGCGCACGCTCGTGGTCCTGCTCGCCACAACGGCCGGTGTCTCACTCTTCTACGGCACCTACCTGATCACCGTCTCCCACGCGACGCTGTGACGTGGGCATCGCAGGCCGGATCAGCAACTGCCGCCGTCCCAGCCGCCACTAACTACTGACGGTTCCAGCAGCGACGACGTCCACGCCTCTGCACGGAGGGCGGCGCGGGTGGCCAGGGCCGGAGAGCCGCCGGGCGTATCCTGCGGTCGAAAAACACGTTGACGGGTGCGCCACGCAACTCGACGATCGAGCACATGTCCGCCGCCCTGGCGCCTCTGCGTCACAGCCCGTTCCGTCACCTCCTCACCGGTACGACGGCGAACCTGCTCGGCAACGGAGTGGCGCCGATCGCCCTGGCCTTCGCCGTGCTCGACGCCACCGGCTCAGTCAGCTCGCTCGGACTGGTGGTCGGCGCCCGCTCCCTCACCGGCATCCTTTTCCTGCTGTACGGCGGGGTGTTGGCGGATCGCCTGCCGCGCGGCCCGCTGCTGGTCGGCAGCAGCCTGGTCAGCGCCGCGAGCCAAGCGGTGACCGCAGCCCTGGTCCTCGCGCACAGCGCGGCCATCCCCCTGCTCATGCTGCTCGCCGCGGTGAACGGGGCGAGCAGTTCCTGCTACCAGCCCGCCGCCCAGGCCCTGCTTCCCCAGACCGTCCCGGGCGAGTCCCGCCGCGCCGCCCTCGCGCTCTCCCGGATCGCGGGCAACACCGCGACGATCGCGGGCGCCGCCCTCGGCGGCGTACTGGTCGCCGCGATCGGACCCGGCTGGGGCCTTGCCCTCGACGCCCTCAGCTTCGCGCTCGCCGCCGCGTCCTTCACGCTGGTCCGCGTCCAGGTCGCGCCGCCCTCGCCCAGCCCTGGTGTAATTCATGAACTGCGCGTGGGCTGGCGGGAGTTCACCTCCCGCAGCTGGGTGTGGGTGATCGTGGTGGCCTTCTGCTTCCTCAACGCCGGCCTGACCGCCTCGTTCACCGTCCTCGGCCCGGCCGTCGCCGACACCACCCCGATCGGCCGCACCGGCTGGGGCCTGGCACTCGCCGCATCCTCCCTCGGCGCGGTCGCCGGTGGCGTCCTGTCGCTGAGATGGCGGCCCCGGCGCGCGATCCTGGTCGGCTGCGCGCTGATGGGCCTGACAGCGACGACCCCGCTGCTGCTCGCGCTGGCCCCGCACACCTGGTTGCTGGTCGTGGCCAACTTCGTGGCGGGCGTGGGCGTCGAACAGGCCGGCGTCGCCTGGTACTCGACCCTCAACGAGCAGATCCCCGAGGACCGCCTTGCCCGCGTCTACGCCTACGACGATCTCGGCTCCTACCTCGCGCTTCCGCTCGCCCAGCTCGCCGCCGGACCCGCCGTACTCCTCCTCGGCCTGCATGCCACGCTCTACGCGGCCGCCGCGCTCATCCTCCTGGCGACCATGACCATGGTCGCCACCCCCTCCATCCGCGCACTGGCCCCGAAGCCTGCACAACCACTGCCCGTCTCCGAAGATCCGGTGCTCGGCTGAGCTGGACACGCAGGCGGATGCTGGATGGACGGCAGTTCTCCGGCGCTCGCGCGCGTCTGCCAGGACGCCGTCCTGCCTGCCCGACCCACTCTCACGCAGCGGAGTGCCTTACCGGTGAGGAGGAGCAGGGTGCGGGCACGTCCATGAGGCACACCGGGTGCCCGTCCGGCCTGGCGGGCCTCGGTTCCGTCGTGGGCGATCAGAGTTCCGCAGCCTGGGCACAGTCACTCTGACCGGGCCGCCCTGCCGGGTGTCGCCGACCGCATGTCCGGGGGGAACCCCTTCGGGGCCCACTCGCACTCGACCACCGCAGTAGTCGATCAGCTCCGGCAACCAGGCAACGGCCTCCGGCTGCGATGAACTCGTTAAGCCTGGCCCGCCGTGCGAGTGGCACGTTGACAAGCCGAAGCGGTTAACTGATGATGTAATCAGTTATGCTGAGACAGTCAGAAGATGGACCTCTTCCCGCTTGCGCACCGTCTCGCGACGGCCTTTTTATAGCGGTATCTGGAGCATTGCCGCATTTCCCCAAGGAGAGACGCCATGAGCGAAAACGCCCTGCATGCGAAGTTCCAGCAGTTTCCGGATGCCGTTCGCGAGAAGGTCGAGACCGCACTGTCGGACGCCAAGATCGCCCTCAAGCTCAAGGCCGCCGAGATCCTCGCCGACAAGGAGGAGATGGCCGAACACGCCGTCACCACAGCCGGCCGGATCGGCGCCAAGAGCGGCGAGGTGTCCGAGCTGACGACGATCCTGCCGCTGAAGCCGAACGGCGCCGAGCGGCTGCGGAAGTTCTTCCACCTGGTCGGCGGGAACCTGGCAGGCGCCGGTCAGGTCGGCACCCTGCACAACATGCGGTTCGTGTTCCTCGACAACGACACGAAGCTGCTGTTCGCGACCGCCTTCGACGGCGAGTGGGACCCCTACATCGACGACTTCGCCACCAAGATCCCCGAGTTCATGGACTACCTGTTCAGCAACGTCGAGGGCTGGCCCGGCATCACCTCGCCAGATGTGAAGGACTTCATCGTCAAGTACCAGATCCCGGCGGAGGCGTGGTTCGTCGCCCACCCCAGCCTCACCGTCTCGGAAGGCCACCGGCTCAAGCGGCAGGAGGCCGCCGTACAGCGGTTCCTGTCCGACCTCAACTGAAGGCAGGCGCACCATGCCTTCCCCGCTGTTCCGGCGGCTGCGCCGCCCGCCCACCCTGGACCTCGACGACATCCAGGCGACCGTGCTGCGGGCCCGGCCCGAGCCCTACTTCGGCACCCACGCGATCCTGGAGATCACCGAACCGGCCGCGGGCAGGGAACTGCTGCGCCGACTGGCCCTGCGGGTGACCTCGGCGGCACGCTGGGACGAACCACAGCCTTCCTGGCTGGCCCTCGCCCTCAGCTACCAGGGACTGGTCGCACTGGGGCTGCCGGAGACCTCACTGGCCTCCTTCCCGGCCAACTTCCGTGCCGGGATGGCGGCCCGTGCCGAGCGGCTGCGGGACACGGGCGTGAACGCGCCGGACCGTTGGGAGTTCCCGTTCGGCACCCCTCGCGTGCACGTGGCCGTCACGGTCTACGGCGCGAGCGAGGACGACTGGCGCGCCGAAGTCGCCGCCTACGAAAAGGAATTGGGCGCGGTCCCGGGTGTGCGGCTGCTGTCGCACCAGGACTTCGCGGCCGACGGGTTCAACGTCTTCGGCTACCGGGACGGCTTCAGCCAGCCGGTGGTGGAGGGCAGTGGCGCCGAACCGCTGCCCGGCGACGGACGGCCCATCAAGGCCGGTGAGTTCGTCCTCGGCTACCCGAGCGAGACCGGCGTACCGCTGCCCGTACCGGCTCCTGACGTCCTGGGCCGCAACGGCACCTATGTCGTCTTCCGCAAGTACCACTCCCACGTCGCCGCCTTCAACAAGTGGCTGCACGACAACGCCTCCACCGAGGCCGAGCGCGAGCTGCTGGCCGCCAAGCTCGTCGGACGCTGGCGCAGCGGCGCACCCCTCGCCCTGACCCCGGAACGCGACACTCCCGCGATCGGCGAGGACCCGAACCGGATCAACGACTTCGACTACTCCGCCGACCCGCGCGGACTGCGCACCCCGCTCGGCTCCCACATCCGCCGGATGAACCCGCGCGACACCAAGCTCACGGTCCTCACCGACGTCAACATCCGCCGGATCATCCGGCGCGGCACCTCCTACGGCACCCCGCTGCCCCCGGACCGCCTCAAGGACGACGGCAAGCCGCGCGGCCTGGACTTCATCGCCCTCGGCGCCCGGGCCATCGACAACGTCGAGTTCCTGCAGAGCGAGTGGGTCGGTTCCGGCAACTTCATGGGTCTGGGCAAGGAGAAGGACCCGATGATCTCGCTCCAGGACAAGGGCGCCTACTTCACCGTGCCGGGCACCCCGCCCCGCCGGGTGCAGAACATCCAGTCCTTCAACACCCTGCTCGGCGGCGAGTACTTCTTCATGCCCAGCCTGTCCGCCATCCGCTGGCTCAGCAGCAACTGACCCCCACCTCGCGCGAAGGCACTCCCCATGACCTCGTACGTCCCCTACAGCCCTGACCTCGAACAGCCCTTTCCGGACGAGGACGAACTCGTCCGCCAGGTCGTCGCGGCCATGGGCAAGGCCAACCGGCAGGTCGCCGACAAACACCGGCACGGCCTGCGCGACGCCCACGCCAAGAGCCACGGCGTCCTCGCCGGCGAGCTACGCATCCAGCCCGGCCTCCCGGCCCACCTCGCCCAGGGCCTCTTCGCCGAACCGGCCACTTACCCGGTGATCGTCCGCCTCTCGTCGGCCCCCGGCGACCTGCGCTCCGACCAGGTGCCCGTCCAGCGCGGCCTGGCGATGAAGGTGATCGGCGCCCCCGGGCCCCGCGCCCTCGACGACGGCTTCACCACCCAGGACTTCCTCCTCGTCAACCACCCCACCCTGCCCTTCGGCAACATCGCCGAGTACGCCAAACTCCAGGACCTGCTGGAGAAACAGCCCCGCCAGAGCGACCAGCAGCTCCAGCTGACCGGTGCGGCCGCCCGGGTGGCCGCCAAGGCCCTCACCCGTCTCGGACGCCCGCTACCGCCCGCCGTCGAAACCCTGGCCGCCGCCAACGACCACATCCTCGGCGAGACCTTCCACTCCATGGCCGCGCTGCGCTACGGCGACCACGTGGCGAAGATGTCCGCCGCGCCCCGCTCGGCGAACGTCAAGGCCCTCACCAGGAGCCACGTCGACAAGAAGGCCGGCGAGTCGGCTCTGCGCGACCTCGTCACCGACTTCTTCGCAGACAACAGCGCCGAGTACGACATCCGCGCCCAGCTGTGCACGGACATCGACCGGATGCCGGTGGAGGACGCCTCGGTCCTGTGGCCCGAGGAGCTGTCACCGCACCAGACCGTGGCCGTGCTGCACCTGCCCGCCCAGGACGCCTACAGCGACGCCCGCCGTCGCTACGCCGACGACGTCCTCTCCTTCAGCCCCTGGCACGCCCTCGAGGCGCACCGCCCGCTCGGCTCCATCATGCGCTCGCGTCGCGCCGCGTACCCCGCCTCCAGCGACTTCCGCCACCGCTTCAACGGCATCGAGCCGCAGGAACCCTCCGACATCAAGGAGCTTCCCGCCTGACCCGGGCCCCGACCGGTCCCGGATGCGGCTGCGGCTGCGGATCGAGGAGCTCGCCCGCGCCTCCGGAGTCGTACGGCGCACCCTGTTCGGACACTTCCCCGGACGGGCCGCGCTCCTGGACGCCTTGGCCGAGGAGGCCGCGGAAGCCCTCCAGGCCGCCGTCGCGGTCGCAGCGGACACGACCGAACCGGCCGACCGGGCGCTCGCCCTCTTCTCGTTGTCGCTCTGGCCCGTCGGCGATCGCTACCGGATGCTCCTGGCGCTGGCCCGACGGGACCTCGGCATGGAACGGGTCGCCGGGATCCTGGAGCCCGCCCGGATCAGGGCCACGGCCATCGTGGCGCAGGGACAGCGGGACGGCGTCTTCCACTCCCAGCTGCCCGCCCCGGTGCTGAGCGCCGGCCTGGAGGCGATGACGGTCGCCCTGCTGGAAGAGGTCAACACCGGGGCGCTGGAGGACGACGGCACCCGGGTGGCCGTCACCGCGCTCATCGCGGCCGGCGTGCCGGAGAACCGCGCCCAGATCGTCGTCGACGAGGTGGCCGCCGCCGAGGGGTGAGATCGCCCCAGCAGTCCGACGTGCCCCTGGTACGAAGCGCCGGGGTCCTTCCGGCGGTGCGTGGGGGTGGTCTTCGTCTCCGCGGGAGGACGGTCTCGGCGGAGATATCCGATCTGGGTCGGAGGGAGCCACGGAAACGGCGGCCCCAGTGCCCTGGACGCGACAAGTGTCGACGACTAGCACGCAAGGGATCACCGGTTCATTTGTCGGCAGGCGGACCGCCGCGTAGCAATTCGCTCGTCCCACTGCGCCTCCGTGCCCGTGATCCCTATGCTGGCACCGAAACTTGGCACGATCTGGTGGGGTATGTTCGATGAAGGCAGCAGACGAACAAAAGTCCGTATTGAAGTCGGGCGTCAAGCGGCTCCTGGGACGCACGGGATTCGACATCGTGCGCAGCACCAACAACCTGGGCGGCGTCGACGACTTCATCCCGTTCGAGGCAACGATGAAAGCCGCACGAGCGGCCGGTCTGTCGGTGGGTGACTACATCGACGAGGTCATGAACGGGACGCCCGGCGCCACCCAGTCCACCATCGACGAACTACGCACTCTCGGCGTCTACGAAGCCAAACCGAAGACGGTGCTGGAGATCGGCCCCGGATCCGGGCGGTACTTGGAGAAGACTCTGAAGGAGTGTTCACCACAACGCTACGAGATATACGAGACGGCAGCACCCTGGGCCACCTACCTGGTGGACACGTTCGACGTGACCGCCCAACCGACCTCGGGGAGCAGTCTCGCCCCGACACCCGACGCGAGCATCGACCTCGTGCAGGCTCACAAGGTCTTCAACACCGTGACGTTCCTTGGCGCTTCGCGGTACTTCTTCGAGATGGCGCGTGTCACCCGGCCCGGTGGCCGGATCGTCTTCGACGTCATGACGGAGACCTGCCTGGACCCGGCTGCGGTACGCGCCTGGGCGACAGAGGGCGGCTCGGGCCACGACTCCTACCCGGCCGCCATGCCACGCCGGACATGCGTCGACCTCTTCGCCACGCTCGACTGCAGCCTGGAAGCCAGCTTCCTGGCTCCCATGGGCATCGCCTCCACTGAGGTACTCGTTTTCGCAAAAGCGGCCTGACGCTCGGAAGGCTTCACGGCAACTCGCCATTGCCACCATGTCTCGCATCGAGTCGTGACCGTTCGGTGGTCCGGCTGACGCCGTCCAACGCCTTGCACCACTTGGCGATCAACGTGGTGTCAGTCGGCCAACCGGCCCTGACGGAACGCGACTCGATGAGCACCTTGCATACCCGCCCCCGAACCAGGCCGCCTACGCTCGAACCCCGAGTTGACCCACCCCGTGTCCAGGGGCCCCGGACGGTGGCGGGGTGTGCTGCGCCCGCTCATGGTCGCCGAGGCTCGTAGGCGGTGGCCAGCACGGAGACGGTGACCTCATCGGGCAGGAGGCCGTCATCGTTCGGGTCTGTACGGCCCACGTGGCGTGCGCTCGGTGTCATCGCTACCAGGTCCAGGGCATCCAGCCTGGTCAAGGGTGCGGTGTACTCCACTTGTTCGGTGACGGTGCTCTCGAAGAATGGGTCAAGCGCCCGGTGCAGGCGCTGTTCTTTGGCCGGGTCGATCGTGACCATCGCAGGCAGTCGGTCGCGCAGCTCTGCCAGGTGCCGCTGGGTGGGACGGACCACGTACCGGTGGACAGGAACCGGTTCCGGGCTTGGACCATGGCCGCGCCGCGGCCGGGGTGCAGGTGGCGCGTGCTGCCTCAGGAAGGAACGGGCAGCGTCGGGAGCGGGCCGTGGGGCGCCAACCACCGCACGAAGGGCGCTGCGAACACCCTGGCCGCCGAAGTCGATCCGCGTCGCCCGGCCCGACGGCGCACCCAGCTACGTGATCATGGACAACTCGTCCGCCCATCGTGCCCGGCAGCGCGGACACCTGAGCCCGGCTGGCCGCAACCATTTCCGCACCTCGTGGGTCACACCTGTGAGGCATGGCGGGCCGGGACCCTCCCGGCGCGCGGGGAAGGTTTCGGTCGGATGGCAAGACGATCAAGGGTACGCGCGGTCGCGACGGCGGCGGCGGGCGCGCTGGCGCTGGTGGCGGCGGTGTTCGGCACGGGTCCGGCCCGCGCCGACACGGCGGACGCCGCACGAGAGATGACGGTCCAGTTCGCCGAGCACCAGCTCTTCATCGGGACGGAGCCGCCGAGCGTGGCCCTGTCCTACCGGTGGAAGGTGGCCGGCGGGGGCACGGCACACCACGTCCACCTGACCGTCGACCTGTCAGGTGTGGCCGACTTCGCCGAGCCGGAACCGTCGGAGCACTGCGAGGGCAACCTCTGCACGCTGGACCTGGCGTCCGCCACCTCGGACTTCCACGCCTTCAGGCTGGTGCCGAAGCCCGGTGCGGCCATCGGCAGCAGCGGCACCGTGACCGTCTCCGGCACGGCGTCGGACGCCACCGTCACCGGCGACCACCTGACCCTGACCAACGGCAAGACGCAGCTGAAGGTGAGCGCGTCCGCCGAGCAGCTGGACCAGGTGCCGGGCGACACGCTGACCTTTCCGCTCACCGTGTGGAACAACGGCCAACTCCCGGCGGCCAAGGGGGTGCAGCTGCGGATCGACACCACTGCCGGGCTGCACCTCCAGGGCTCCTGGGCCAACTGCCGCGACGTGCCCGCAAGCGGCCGCGGGGGGCACATCGTGCGCTCGACCCTGTGCGACTTCCCCACCCCGGTGGAGCCCGGCCGGCAGTACGCATTGTCGTCGCCGCTGCGCGTCAAGGTCGGCGACGAGGCCCTGCGCGACAAGATCTTCTACGAGTTCACCCCGCTGACCAGCGCCGCCCCGGCGAACGGCCCCGGGTCCCCGCTGACCCTGGTTCCGAGGGGCGCGATGCCGTCCGACGGGAACAGCGCCCCGTACTTCACCACCTACGTCAACAGCGTCAACCACGCCGACTTCGCCGTCACCGGGGACACCGTCACCGGGCGGCGCGGCGGTCACGCCACGCTGCACGCCACGGTGATCGACCGGGGGCCGGCGGTGGTGGAGGACCTCCTCGACGAAGACGCCTGGCTCCCGGTCCTCGTCAAGCTGCCGCCGGGCACGAAAGCCACGAAGATCCCGGACAACTGCCAGCCGCCGCCCACGGACGACGGGTCGGACCCCGGCCCCCGGATGGGCCGGTCCTCCTACCAGTGCGACTTCGGCGACCCCGCCCCGGGGGACAGACACGTCCTGTCGTTCACCGTCGCTATCGGCCCCCGTACCCCGGCCGTCTCCACGGGCCAGGTCCGCACGCTGGAGGTCATGAAGGGGCTCGACCCCGACGCCTCCAACGACAGCGCGGCGCTGACCCTGCGGCTGACGCAGGACGGCTCCGCGGCCGGCGGTACGCCCGGCGGGTCCGGCTCCGGCTCCGCGGCCGGAGCGTCCGGCTCCGTTTCGGATGGCCCTTCCGCAGGGTCCGGACCGCTGGCCGACACCGGATTCGGCGGCGGCCGGATCGCCTGGGCGGCCGGCGCGCTGCTGCTGGCCGGCGGTATGGCCGTAGCGCTGTCCCGACGGTCCCGCGGTGGGAACTGACACCGTCAGGACGTACGCGCTGCGGTCGAGCTCGGCGTTGCGGTCCGGGTGACCCCTTCCAGGTCTTGTGCACTGGAAGGTGATGCCGCGGCGGGCGAGCAGGCACGGCAATGCCTCGCGGCCTATCCAACCGCCGGAACCGTCAACCCGGTGAACCCATGTGGTCAAGGGCACTCCCTACTTACGACGTCCGTCGAAGAAGTCCGCCAGGCTGGAAGCGAGCGCCTCGGGAGCCTCTTCGGCGACGTGGTGGCCGGCGTCGATGCCGTGGCCGCGTACGTCCACGGCCCAGTGCCGCCAGATCTTCACCGGATCCCCGTACAGGTCCTCCAGGTCGTCCCGGAGCGACCAGAGGATCAGCGCCGGGCACTGTATCCGCGTCCCGGCCGCGCGGTCGTCCTCCTCGTGCCGCCGGTCGACGGTCAGGCCGGCCCGGTAGTCCTCCAGCATCGCCCGCACCACGTCGGGGTTTCTCATGGCCGAGCGCCACTCGTCGTAATTCTCCTGCCCCATGCTCCGGGGATCGCCGCGATACCAGCTGTCCGGATCGGCGTTGATCACCCGTTCCGGGATGTCCGGCTGGGCGAAGAAGAACCAGTGCCACCACTGGGTGGCGAACTCGGCCGTGATACGCGACAGATGCTCGCTCAAAGGCAGACAGTCGATCAGCGCCACCCGCGCGACGGCGCCGGGGTGATCGAGCGCGAGACGCAGCGCGACACTGCCTCCGCGGTCGTGTCCGGCGAGTGCGAACCGGGAATGGCCCAGGCGGTGCATCACCTCCACGACGTCAGCGGCGACGGCCCGTTTGGAGTGTCCCGTATGGTCTGCCGTGGGGGCTGGACCGGTGGACCGGCCGTAGCCGCGCAGGTCGGGGCAGACCACGGTGAAACCGCGTTGGACCAGGAGCGGGGCGACTCGATGCCAGGTCGCAGAGGTGCGGGGGTGGCCGTGCAACAGCACCACCGGCGGCCCCTGCCCGCCGTAGCGGACGAATATCGACGCCGCGTCAACCTCGACTCGCCCGCCCTCAAAGCCCTCGAACAACGCCGGAACCTCCCTCGTCGGCCATCCGCCACTCATGGCACCACCGGCCCAGCACTCCCCGTTCCCACGCCGCGTCACCACCGCGCCTCCAGCCCGCAGGCGCAGCCTCCCCGCACCCGCGAGCCCAAAACTGGCCCAGCCCGACCCACCTCCCGCGTACCCCGCGCGAGTCCCCAGACGCATCCGCCTATGCACCAACGCGCTTACGTGCCGGTCTTGCAGGTCGCTCTACCGACTCACGCCCATCAGAAGTACGACAATGGGATCCAGCTCGCGGTGAGCGTGGCGTCTGCGCGCCCGTCCACGCCCTGTCCGACGGCGTGGCTGGCGCCATCGTCGTCGCTGGCGCGATCGTCGTCGCCCCCGGAAATGTCCGTGGCGACCAGGATCGACGATTGCTCGCTCTGGCAGCGGGCGGGAGTCACAGGATCGCGTCGTACCCTGCGCGCCATGGGTTTGGTGCGTTCCGGTGGGTCCCGTTCCGGGGGATCGATGTCGTCGGCCTCATCGTCGGGAACGATGGCCGTGCAGACGGTGAAGTTTCTCGGCATCAGCGCACTGGCGGGCGTGCTGCTGGCCGGCATCGCGCTGCCGGCCACCGGTGCGCTCGGTCTGTCCGCCAAGGAGGCGGCAACCGATTTCGACGACCTGCCCGGCGACCTCAAGAGCCCGCCGCTGAGCCAGGCTTCACACATCCTGGACGCCGACGGCCACCTCATCGCGACCGTCTACTCCCGCGACCGGACCGTCGTGCCCCTCAGCCGGATCAGCCCGGTCATGCAGAAGGCCATCGTCGCCATCGAGGACGCCCGCTTCTGGCAGCACGGCCCCATCGATCCCAAGGGGGTGCTGCGGGCGGTCGTCAAGGACACCCAGGCGGGCGGCGCCGAACAGGGCGCCTCCACGTTGACCCAGCAGTACATCAAGAACGTCTTCATCGAGGAGGCGGGCGACGACCCGACCGCCGTGGCCCAGGCCACCTCTCCGACCCTGGGCCGCAAGGTCCGGGAACTGAAGTACGCGATCCAGGCCGAGAAGGAACTCGGTAAGAAAAAGATCCTGGAGAACTATCTCAACATCGTGCCGTTCGGGGAGCAGTCGTTCGGCATCGAGGCGGCCTCCGAGCGTTACTTCAGCACCCACGCGCAGGACCTGACGCTCCCGGAGGCCGCCCTGCTGGCCGGCGTCGTGAACGGCACCACGCTGTACGACCCCGTCGAACACCCCCAGGCCGCCCGCGACCGCCGCGACACGGTTCTGCAGCGTATGGCCGACGTCCATGACATCACCCAGGCACAGGCCGACGCCGCCAAGAAGCAACCCCTCGGGTTGAAGGTCACCGCGCCCAAGAACGGCTGCATCACCGCCGTCCAGGGTGCCGGCTTCTTCTGCGACTACGTCCGCGAGGCGTTCCTTCAGAGCCCCGTCTTCGGCAAGACCGAGCAAGAGCGGGCCGAGCGGTGGGCCACCGGCGGTCTGACCATCACGACCACCCTGGACCCCAAGGCGCAGGCTGCCGTCCAGGCGTCCATCACCCAGCACGTCTACGCGACCGACTCCGTCGCTACGGCCGTCACGCTCGTCCAGCCCGGCACCGGCAAGATCCTGGCCATGGGCCAGTCCCGCCCGTACGGCTTCGGCAAGAACGAGACGCAGATCAACCTCAGTGTCGACCACGGCATGGGCGGCGGAACCGGTTTCCAGTCCGGCTCGACCTTCAAGCCGATCGTCGCCGCGGCGGCGATCGACGGCGGCACCGATCCCAACACCGTGCTGCCGGCGCCGTATTCGATGAACTACCCGAGCCCGGTCAGCACCTGCGGCAAGCCCTGGGTGGGTGATCCCGGCGCCCCGCCGCTGTCGAACGAGGACAGGTCCGAAGTCGGCCCGATGAACCTGAAGAAGGCGATGGCCCTTTCGGTCAACACCTACTTCGTCCAGCTCATCAGCAACATCGGGATCTGTCCGGTGGTCCACATGGAGCAGCAGCTCGGTGTCCGGCAGGCGAACGGCGCTCCGCTGGAACAGGTCCCCTCCATCACGCTGGGTACGCAGGTGGTGAGCCCGCTCACGATGGCGTCCGCGTACGCGGCCTTCGCCAACAACGGCGTCTACTGCACGCCGGTGGCCATCGAGTCGATCACCGACGCGGGCGGCACGTCCCTGCCGGTGCCGCGGACCTCATGCGGCCAGGCGATGTCGCCGACGACGGCCGCCACGATCAACACGCTGCTGAAGGGTGTGGTCGAGGACGGCACCGGTCAGCAGGCGGGTCTCAAGGACCGCGACAGCGCGGGCAAGACCGGTACGACCGACAATCGTTGGGCCGCGTGGTTCGTCGGCTACACCTCGAACCTGGCGGGCGCGGTCTGGGTGGGGGGCCCGTCCCACAACGTCTCCATGACGGACATCACCATCGGCGGTGTCTTCCACCACGAGGTCTTCGGCGCCGACACCCCGGGTCCCATCTGGCGCGATGCGATGGCCGGCGCGCTCGCCGGCACCTCCTCGCCCGCACTGCCCACCGTCGAACTCGCCGCCGACAAGCCGTAGCCACCACCTAGCGGCGGCGTTGCTCATCCTCGTTGACCGTTGGTGCGGTTACGGGCTCGGCGCAGCCAGGGTTCTTGGCGCACCGAAGCGTGTGCGGCTCGCTGGGGACGCGGTTCCAGCGAGATGTGCGCGGACAGCGCGTCGAGGAAGTCGCGCGCGTCGAACATCTCACCGGCCGAAGCGACACCGACGGTCCTCCACATCGTGCGCCTCGATCACGGCTCGTCCGTCGCCAACGCCGCCGCCCGTCGACTGGTCGTGCAGCCGCATCGCGCCGGCGGCCAGGCCCAGTTCGTCTGTGGCTGCTCACTCAGCGGATCCGCCGCGCCCAGGAACTGCTGGAAAAGACCGACGACAGTGTCGACACCATCGCGGAGGCCACCGGCATGGGCACCGCCACGACACTGCGCCGCCACTTAAACCGTACGGTGGGGGTGCCTCCCGACACCTACCGCCGCACGTTCCGCACGGGGGCGCGAGTCGACTTCCCTCCGGTCAAACACCCGGCACCGCGCGGGCGGTGAGGAAGTAGATCACGAGACCCGTGGCGTCCACCGGCGTCGTCACCATCGGGGCCGAGACCACCGCGGGGTCGATGTGGAGGCGCTTGGCCAGCAGCGGCACGGTACCGCCGGCCGTCGCCGCCCACCCGCAGATGATCACCAACGCCACCTCGACCACGACGGCGATGTGTGCGCCGACGAACAGGGGACCCAGGACCATCCCGAGCGAGGCCGGCATGGCTCCCGGGACCACACCCACCCGGCACTCACGCCGGACACCGCCGCGAGGTCGGAGACGCGCACCTCCCCTGCGGCCGGCACCCGGACCGCGGCGGTGGCGGCTGTCTATTCCACGGAGCAGGCCCCCCATTGAAGGATGTGTGCATGCTGGACCATCTGGACCGTGCCCTGATCCACGCGCTGCACATCGACGGACGCGCACCTTTCAGCCATATCGCCGCCGCCCTGGACGTCTCGCCGCAGACCGTCTCCCGGCGCTACCGCCGGCTGCGCACCGAGGCGTCCTTACGGGTCGTCGGACTGCCGGATCCCCATCAGGCGGGCCAGACGCAGTGGCTCGTCCGGCTCACCGCGGCGGCGAGCTCCGCGCAGGACCTGGCCCACGCGCTGGTGCGCCGACAGGACACCTCGTGGGTGAAACTCACCTCCGGCGGCACCGAGATCGTCGCGATCATCCACGCGCCGACCGAGGGCGGCGGCAGCAACTCCCTGTTGTTGCGGGACATTCCGCGCACCAACCACATCACGGCCGTGTCGGCGCACTGCATTCTGCACACCTACCTCGGCGGCTCGACGAACTGGCGCCGCAGCGCGGACACGCTGGACGAGGAGCAGCAGCGCGTTCTGCGCGAGCGCGAGGCGGCCGACACCGCGTACGCACCCGTCCCGCGGCAACTCACCGACGGTGACGCAGACTTGCTGGTAGCCCTGCAGAAGGACGGACGGGCCACCCACGCGGAGCTTGCGCAGGCCACCGGTTGGTCTCCGGTCACGGTGGCGCGCCGGCTGGCGGATCTGCAGGCGGGCGGCGCCATCTTCTTCGACGTCGAGGTCGACACCGGGCACTTCGGCGCCAACACAAGGGCACTGCTGTGGATGTCGATGAGCCCGGCGCACATCGAGGACGTGGCGGCAACCCTGGCCGGACACGACGAGCTGGCCTACGTCGCCGCGACGACGGGACCCACCAACCTGGTGGCGCAGGCCCTGTGCCGTGACCCGGCCGACCTGCACCGCTATCTGACCCGTCGGCTGGGTTCCCTGGACGCGATCCACACCCTGGAGACCAGCCCGGTCCTGCGGAACCTCAAGGCGGCCAGTCCCATCATGACCGACGCGGCCCGTACCAGAAGGCCCTCGGCACCGGCTCGCTCCCGGATGTGACGAGCGGCGGCCAGAAGGCCGCCGCGCGCACTCTCGAAGTAGCCCGGCTAGTGTGCCTCACCGGTATCGGCCGAAGCGCTGTCGTCGCCCATCATCCGGCTGGTCACGAAACTCACCACGACGAGCGCGACGGCGACCCAGAACGAGACCTGCACGGCATGCAGGGCGGCGTAGGCACCACCGCCATCCGCGCTGCCCAGGTACACGCTGCCGAGGATCGCCACGCCGAGCGTTGCGCCCAACTGCTGGACCGCGTTGAGCAGGCCCGCGGCCGAGCCGATCTCCTGCGGCTGAAGCGGCTTGAGCGCGATGGTGAAGAACGCCGGGCTGAACAGGCCGACCCCAAGTCCGACGACCCCGAGTGCGAACAGCAGCGGCGTCGGGTACGTCTGCGGGTCCGCCGCGTGATAGACGGCGATGGCGCCCAGCGCGCCGACCAGGAGGACGGCGAGTCCGAGGGACATCATGGGCTGTCCATAGCGCTTGACCAGATGCGCACCGGCCACCCAGGAGGCGACGGCCAGTCCCACCGACCACGGAGCCAGGGTGAGCCCCGCTTTCAACACGTCGGTGCCCAGGCCGAGTTGGAGCTGGAGCACGATGACCGTCATCAGACCGTTGGTGACGGCGAAGAAGGACGTCGACGTCACCAGCGCGACGGGGAAGCCGCGGTGGGCGAACAGGCTCGGCTCCACCAGCGGGCTGCGCCCGGCCGCGGCCACCGCGCGCTGATGCACCGCGAACACGGCCATAAGGCACAGCCCTGCCACGATGGCCGCCCAGCTCCATCCCGACAGGGCGGTCAGGTCCGCGCCGATCAGCGGATGGACGACGAGCCCGATCCCGGCCATGGCCAGCAACGTTCCGGTCAGGTCGAGGGAGGGCCGCTTGGGAGCACGGTTCTCCATCAGTTTGGGAGAGATCGCGAGGACCACCAGCGACACCGGCACGTTCACCAGGAACGCCGCACGCCACGAGGAGCCGAACAGGTCGGCATGGGTGAGCACACCGCCGAGCACCGGCCCGCACACGGCGGCCAGGCCCATCACCGGACCGATGCTGCCCAGTGCCTTGGACATCTCGGGACCGGAGAACATCGTCTTGATCAGGCCGATGGTCTGGGGAATGATCACCGCCGCCGCGGCTCCCTGCACCACGCGGAAGGCGATCAGGAGCCCCACCGTGGGCGCCGCGGCACAGGCGGCGGACGCGACCATGAATCCGGTGACACCGATCACGAACAGCCGCTTGCGGCCGGCGATGTCACCCAACCGCCCGCCGGTGATCAGCAGCACCGCGAACGGCAGGGTGTAGGCGGTGGTGAACCACTGGATGTCGGACACCGACCCGCCCAGTTCGGCGTGGATCTTCGGAGCGGCGACCTGCACGATGGTCGCGTCCAGCAGGTTCATCGCCTCACCGAGCAGCAGGGCGGTGAGCGCCGGCCACCGCCATCGGTACGCCGAGGGCATCGGCGTCAGCACACGCTCAGCAGTCATCGGGGTTCCTCTCCACCGTTGTCGACACGCCGGCCCGGCCCCGGCCGGCGGGGCGTCGGGGGCCGACCACGACTCAGCGTGAGGGCGGGAGAAGGAGGCGCTCCAGCCAGAGCCGGGAGATGGTGGATTCCTTCCATCGACGCCGTCCCCGGTGTCGATTTCGCACAACGCCGGAGGATGCGTGCCCGGGGGCCACCGGCGCCGTCGGGCGCGGGTGTTGAGGCCACACTCATGGTGTGCGGTTCCTTCACCTGGCCGCCCGCGGTGCTTCCCCGCCGGCCCAGCCGACGGGGAAGCGACGCACTCGACCGCACCCTGGTCCACGCACTGCACATCGACGGCCGCGCCTCGGGTCAGAGGATGTTCTGCAGCACGAGAAGGGCCACATCGTCGAGGCGCTGCCCGTTGGTGCCGGCCCTGCTGAGCACGGTGTCGATGAGCACGTCGAGATCTCCGACGTCGGCCTCGGCGAGATCGTGCGCGAGGCGGGCGATCGAGTCGTCGAGGTCCACGCCCGGTGCTTCCACGAGGCCGTCGGTGTACAGGGCCAGCAGTGTTCCTTCGAGAAGCGGGATCTCCGTCAACGGGAAGGTGGCGTCGGGATCGATGCCCAACAGTGGTCCCGGCGGGACCTCCAGCGGCCCGGTCTTGCCGTCGGAAAGGCGCAGGATCGGTGGGGGGTGGCCGGCGCTGGCCAGGGTGACGCGGCGGCGGGAGAAGTCGAGGTGGGCGTAGAGGCAGCTGGTGAACAGGTCGGGATCGAGGTCGCTCAGGAGCTCGTTGGCGCGTTGCAGGACCTGGTCCGGGGGCGTGCCGAGCGCCGCGTGGGCGTGGACGCCCGTGCGTACCTGGCCCATCAGGGCAGCGGCGGCGACGTTGTGGCCCTGGACGTCGCCGATGACGGCGGCGGCCGCGGTGTCGCCGAGGCGGATGAGGTCGTAGAAGTCCCCGCCGATGTCCATGCCGCGAGTGGCGGGCAGGTAGCGGGCGGACACCCGCAGTCCGTCGATCGAGGGGAGACTGCGGGGCAGCAGCGCCTGCTGGAGACCGTGGGCGAGTTCGTGCTTGGTGTCGTAGAGGCGGGCGCGGTCGAATGCCTGGGCGATGAGACCCGCCAGGGAGGTCAGAACGGCTCGTTCCTCGGCCGGAAAGGCGTGGGGATGGTCGTACGACAGGACGCAGACGCCGACGGGTCGGCCGGAGATGATCAGCGGGAGGAAGGCCCAGGCCTGCTTCCCGCTGACCAGCGGTGCGTCGGGATGGGTACGCCGCATCTCCTCGGCGTCGGCGAAGAACGCGGGAATTCCGGTGGTCAGGGCCTGACCCGCGGGGGTGAAGGTGGTGTCGAGGGGGAGCCCGTCCAGTCGTTCGATGGTGTGGTCGGCGTACCCGCGGTGACCGGTGATCCGCAGCCGGCCCGCCTCGGCGGTGGACAGGACCAGCCCCTGGGCGCCGAAAGCGGGCATGATCTGGTCGGCGACCAGATCGACGACGTCCTGGACGCCGACGACCTCGGTCAGCGCGGCGGCGAGATGGGTGAGCTGGTACAGCTGTCCCGCACGGGCCGGCATGACCGGCGGACCGGACGCGGGCGAGGCCCGCTCCTGCGCGCGGCTGGGCAGGATACGGGCGCTGATGCCGCTCTCGTCGGGGTACAGGTGAACCTCGAGCCACTGCTCCGGCGGACGGCACGCGGTGAACGAAACGGGCTCCCGGCTGATGACCGCTGCGCGGTAGCGGTCCTCGTAGAAGGGATCGTCGAGCCAGCGCAGGGACTGCCACGGCTGCGTGCCCAGCAGTCGCGACGCGTCACGGCCCAGGAGCTCAGCGGCGCCGGAACTGACGTAGGTGAAGCGGCCCTCCAGGTCCAGCGCGCAGCTTCCGCCGGGCAGCCGCTCGACGAAATCGGCGAGGGCCAGTTCCGGGGGCGCGTACCGGCGGCCGATTCCCACCGGCACTGCGCGCGGCCCTCCGGTGCGGTCGCCCGCGGCCTGTTCGGCGGTTTCCTCCAGCAGGCGGGCCAGACGCCGGCAACTGGACGTGATGTTTCCGCGCTCGCGCGGGGTCATGTGCGGCGGACGCGCTGCGGACCACATCAACAGCAGGCACCCCCACTGCCGCACGCCGGTGATGGGCGCGGCGACCAGCGACATCGGGTAGGGAAGGACCATCGCGGTGCGCGGATAGGAGCGGGCCATCTCCTCCTGGCTGGCCACCCACACCATCCGCTCCTCGCGCACGGCCTCGGCGACCGGTGCCGGGGAGGCGAGCGGAACCTTCGCCCAGGGTGCGGCGAACTCGACCGGCGCCCCGCACACCGCGTCCAGACGCAGCAGCCGCCCGTCCGTCGCGAGCAGGTAGAGAGCGCCGATGGACGCGCCGGTACGGCGGACCGTCTCCGCGAACGCGGCGTCCAGTGGGCCGGTGTCCGTACGCGGACCATCCGGACGGGTCAAGACCCCTCGCCGCCCATCTCCATCCTCACCGTCTGCCCAGAACCCGTATTTTTTCACCTATTGCCGGGCATATAGACCGTCGCAGCAACGGGGCCACGCGAGGACGTCGTGGTCGGTCACTTCCCCTCGGTTGTGCTGGTTCGGTCACACGGGGTACCGGGACCGCTGCGCAGTTGCCAGGGCAGCGTGAGGAACCCCTCTGCGCGGGCGCTCGCCAGGCCGATCCGGGGGATGTCACTGCTGCGAGTGAAGAGCAGGTAGCGCGGTTCCCAGATGGGGCGGTACTTGGCGTTCGCGCGGTACAAGGACTCGATCTGCCACCAGCGGGAGAAGAACGTGAGGGTGGCGTGCCAGAGGCGGAGCACCGGGCCCGCGCCGAGACGGGAGCCGCGTTCGAAGACCGAGCGGAACATCGCGAAGTTCAGGGAGACGCGCTGGATGCCCAACTCGGCTCCTCTGAGGAGGAGTTCGACCACCATGAACTCCATCAGCCCGTTCTCGCAGTCGCGATCACGGCGCATCAGGTCCAGGGAGAGGCCGTGCTCGCCCCAGGGGACGAAGCTCAGCAGGGCCCGGGGGACGTCGTCCGCGTCCCGGCACACCAGCATCACGCAGCGGCCGTCCGACGGGTCGCCGAGGCGGCCGAGGGCCATGGAGAAGCCGCGTTCGGTGGCGCCGTCACGCCAGCGGTCGGCAGCCTCGATGAGCGTCGCCATCTCCTCGGCCGGGATGTCCTGGTGGCGGCGGATCTGGACCGTGTAACCGGCCCGGCGCACCCGGTTGTGTGCCTGCCGTACGACGCGCATGGCGCGGCCTTCGAGGGTGAAGTCGGCGATGTCGACGATCGCCTCGTCGCCGAGTTCCAGGGCGTCCAGACCGTGGCGGGCGTAGATGGTGCCCGCCTCCTCGCTCGCGCCCATCACCGCGGGGGTCCAGGCGTGCTGGCGCGCTTCGGTCAGCCACGCGTCGATCGCGCCGGGCCAGGCCTCCGGGTCTCCGATCGGGTCACCGGACGCCAGGCTGAAGCCGCCGACGACCCGATAGGTGACGGCCGCCTTGCCGGTCGGGGAGAAGATCGCCGCCTTGTCGCGGCGCAGGGCGAAGTAGCCGAGGGAGTCGCGGGCGCCGTGCTTGTCCAGCAGGGCGTGGAGCCGTTCCTCGTCCTCGGGGCCGAGCAGCCGGCGGCCGCGCGGGGAACGGAAAAGGGCGTACAGGACCAGGCAGAAGGCCGCCGCGAGCAGGATGTTGATGATGATGTCGATCCAGCGGGGGGCGCGGACCGCGGTGACCGTGTCGGCGAGGGGACCGACGCTGACGCCGCGCAGGAGGGCGTAGGCGATCTCGTCGGCGAGGGTGGCGCCGGGAAGTTTGTTCGTCGCGTGGACGAGGAGGGTGCCCAAGCCGCCGGTGACCGCCAGGCCGCCCACGCCGACGGCCAGTGCCAGCTTGGGGTTGGAGGGGTCCCCCACCGCGTTGAACTCGCGGCGGCTGATCAGCAGTGCGGCGACGAACAGACCGGTCAGGGCGGCGGAGAGCCAGTTGAAGGCGTGGGCGCGGTACTCGTGCTGCGTGAGCGCGAGGACGTACAGGGCGAACAGGGGGGCGGACAGGACGAGATTGACCACCCACGCGGCCCGCTTGCGGCGGCGCATCACCAGCACGAAGAAGATCGCCAGGGCCGCCGAGACCAGGCCCGCGGTGGCCAGGTACGGCGTGAAGAACTGCCCGGAGTGATGGGCGTGCTGCCGGTGCAGATGGAGGGTGATACGGCCGTTGTTGTGCTCGTTGACCTCCTGCCGGAACGGCAGGGACATCACCGCCGCTATGTTCAGTACGGCGATCAGCCGCAGGTACCAGACGGTGGTGTCTGCGGCCCGTCGGCGCAGTCGGCTCGGCCCAGTGCCCGGTGTGCGTTTCGCGGCGGAGGGACGCGTGGGTATCGGGGCCGACAGTTGTGAGGTCATGGTGGCCGATCACCTTGAAGGTGGAGGACGGTACGGGGACGAAGGCTGACCTTACACTTTGTAGTGTGTTGCCGGAGGCCGGTAGGGGGACCGGCCCGGGTACGGAAACGGTGTGAAGCCGGGGCGTGCGGTCTTACCGATGATCCCATCGTGCAAAACCCCGTCGTCCGTCACGACCCTCCCTTCGACGCGTGCCCTGACCGGCACGGCGAACCCCAGGCACTGCACCGCGACCGGCACGCGACGGGGGGCGGTCGCGTGCACGCAGCGAGAGATCCTGCCGCGTTGGAGGAGTTCTACCGGCGCCACATAGACGGTGTGACCCGGTTCGTGACACGGCGCATCACCGATCCACACCTGGTCGCGGACCATACGCCGTCGAGTGGTGGCGGGCGGCGGTCATAGAACTCGTCGTCGACCAGCTGACCAGGAGAAGCCGCCGCGGCGCTCGGCATAGGCCCGGTCGCGGTACGTGGACGGCTGCACCGCGCCCGTAAGACCCCGCGCGCCGCCGCCAAGCGCGCCCAGCAACCGGACGGCACCGCCACCCTGAGCCTGGAGGACATCACGCTCAGTGGCCACAACAGCGCGACCCGGTTCGTATCGCCAACGCCGCGCACGGAGCCCCCCTACTCCTTGCCGCACCGAGGCTGCGTCAGTGGCCGTCGAGGAGTTTGGTGACCTCCTGTGCCCGTGGGGAGTCCAGCGCCGTATAGAGCGTCAGGGCTGCACGGAGGTGGGTGACTTCCCCGGCCACGTCCTCGCCGGCTCGCAGCACGGCGGCCGTACCGACGTGGGCGCGGGCCTGTTCTTCCTGCTCCTCGATCTCACGCGCCACTTCGAGGGCCTGTGCGTGGGCGTCGAGGGCCTCGGCGGGGCGTCCGAGGCCGTGCAGGGCCTCGCCCAGGCCATTGAGGGCGCCGGTCTCGCCGTAACGCTCGCCGATCCGGCGGAACAGTTCCAGGGCCTCGCGCTGATGCCCGGCCGCTTCCGCGTGCCGGCCCAGGCCGCTGAGCGCGTTTCCGAGGTTGGACAGCGCATGCCCTGTTCCCGAGGTGTTTCCCAGCCGTCGGAACAGGGTCAGGGCAGGCTCCAGGTGCCCCGCCGCCGTCGTGTGGTCGCCCAGCCGCACGAGCAGGATGCCGAGGTTGCCGAGGGCGCTCGCCTCTCCGAAGGGGTGGTCCATGGACCGGTACAACGCCAGGGCACGCTCGTACCGTTCGACGGCGGCGGTGAAGTCCTCCACCAACTCCAGCACGATGCCGAGGTTGTTCAGCACGTCGGCCTCCCCCTGCGCATCGCCGACCGAGTGGAAGAGCACGACAGCCCGTTCGTGCTGCTCGGCGGCCTCCCGGTGCCGACCTATGCCGTGCGCTCTCCGGCGTCGGTCTGGCGGGGAGCTCTCCAGCCGTGGCGGACCCCGTCCGGCTCCCGACGGTCCGTCCTGCGTACCTCGGGAGTGTCGAACCCCCGGGTCAGGATCAGGCTGCGCAGGGTCGCGTATCCCAACAGGACCGTCCCGGCCAGCGTGACGAGGGCCAAGAGGTCGGCGCGGCCCCGCCCGTCACCGGTACGCAGCACCTCCACCAGGCCCCAGCCGCTCAAGGTGGCCAGCACGGCCCACACCGGCCAGAGCAGCCGGTGCGCGCGCCGACGCCGCCGTACCTCGGCCGTGGACCGCAGCACCACCCGCAGGCGCGCGTCGCAGTGCCCGCAGAACTCGCTTCGCTCGTTCACCCGGTCGGCGAACCGCTCCAGACTGCCTGCTGTGCCGACCAGGGTCGCTGTCCGCGTGGTGTCCCCGGCCTGGCCCGTCACATGGGTGTGCGTGATGTTGTACCGGAAACCGTCCGAGAGTCCGTCGGCCACAGCCCCTCCCCCACTCACCTCACTCCTGAAAGGTAGTTGCTCCACTCCGAAGCGGTTCACACAGACACATGAGCGGAGATGTTGCCGGGTTGCCGGAGGGGGAGCTCGAAGGACAACGTCACTGGCCGGCCGTCGTCCCGGTCATCGGCCGATGCCGTGCGCGAGGAGACTCTCGGCGGTCTCGGCGATGGTGTCCTCGATCGGACGGGCCCGCCACCCCAGGAGTCGCTCGGCCTTGGCGCCGGTGGCGTCGAGATCGCGGCCGAGCTGGTGCCTGAGCAGTCGCAGTTCCGGGTTCACGACGCCCAGCGCGCGGGCGAGCCAGACGGGCAGTTCGCGGGTCGGGGCCTTCGCGGCGCGCTCACCCAGGCGGTCGCGCAGTATGCGGGCCATCTCGACGACGCGGAGGCTGTGTCCGGCGACGGCAAGGAAGCGTTCCCCGGCGGCTGCCGGATCGGTCATCGCGCGCACGTGCAGGTCGGCGACGTCGCGTACGTCCACGTAGCCCATCGCGAAGGGCGGGCATGCCGGGACCCGCCCCTCGAGCATCCTGCGCACCAGACGCAGGGACGGCGGGTCGTCGGGACCGAGCACGGGACCGAGGACACCCACGGGATGCACCGCTGCCATCTCCAGACCATCGCCCTCCTCTTCGACGAACCGCCAGGCGGCGCGCTCGGCCAGGGTCTTGGAGCGCTGGTAGGGCGGAATGTCGCTGTCGAGGTCGGTCCAGTCCTCTTCGGTGAACGGGGTCGAGCGCGGGGGGTGCCCGACCCCGATGGCGCCGAAGGCGCTCGTGAGGACGACCCGGCGGACTTTGGCGTCGCGGGCGGCGCGCAGCACGCGTACGACGCCCTCCCGTGCCGGGACGACCAGGTCGTCGTCGTTGGCCGGGGTGTGCCGCAGGGTCGGGGAGGCTACGTGCAGGACGTGGTCGCAGTCGGCGACGGCGTCGTCCCAGCCCCCGGAGTGTTCGAGGTCGGCGCGTACGACCGTGAGGCGGTCGTCGTCGAACGGCCCGGCCGCGTGGAGCCAGGAGCGCAGTGCCGGTTCACGCCGCAGGTCGCGGACCGTGGTGCGAACGGTGTGTCCGGCGTCGAGCAGGGTCAGGACACACCAGCTGCCGATGAATCCTGTTCCTCCGGTGACCAGTACCGATGTCATCTGTGTCTCCTCGGCTCGCGACGTTGTAGAGGGGTGAGTACGGCGGGTCCTGCCAGGGGGCGGCGGTGATGAACTCGGCGGGCCAGGCCACGAGCGGGCCGAGGAGGGGCGGGAAGGGCTCCGGCGTCGGCGGCAGCGCCGGAGCGGACGAGGAGCCTCATGCCAGGGCCATTCCGGGGATACGCCGGCGGATGGCCTCCAACTCGGCTTCGTCCGAGACGCCCTGCCAGTCGTACCGCGGCGTGTACGGGGCCTCCAGGGCGCGCACCTCGTCGTCGGTGAGATCGACTTCCAGGGAGGCCACGGCCTCGTCGATCTGCCGGATCGAGCCGGCGCCGACCAGAGGGGCGGTGACGACGGGCCGGCGCCGCAACCAGGCGAGTGCGATCTGTGCGCGGCTGACGCCGTGAGCCTGTGCCACCTGACCCACCGCGTCGACGATCGCCTTGTTGGACGCCTCCTGCTCGGGCGAGTAGAGGAGGTCCGCGAACGCTCCGTCCGTCTCGGCACGTGCCGTGGCGCGGGCGTCGTCCCACGCGCGTGCCAGGCGTCCGCGCGCCAGGGGCGACCAGATGACGGTGCCGACACCCTCGTCCAGGCAGAGCGGGATCATCTCGCGCTCCTCCTCGCGGGCGAGGAGGTTGTAGTGGTTCTGCATCGACACGAAGCGCGCCCAGCCGTTCTGCTTCTGCAGGTGCAGGGCCTTGGCGAACTCCCATGCGTGCATGGACGAGGCACCGAGGTAGCGGACCTTGCCGGCCTTCACGAGGTCGTTGAGTGCTTCGAGCGTCTCCTCCCAGGGCGTGGAGTGGTCGTTGCGGTGGATCTGGTAGAGGTCGATGTAGTCGGTTCCCAGACGGCGCAGGGAGTGGTCGACCTCCGTCATGATCGCTTTGCGCGACAGCCCCCGTCCGTTCGGGCCGAGGCGCATCGGGTGGCGCAGCTTGGTGGCGATGACCACGGTGTCGCGGTCGGCGTAGTCCTTCAGCGCACGGCCGAGGATTTCCTCGCTTGAACCGTTGGAGTACATGTTCGCGGTGTCGAAGAAGTTGATCCCCGCCTCCACCGCGTGCCGGATGAGCGGCCGGGCCTCCTGCTCGCCCTTCGACCAGACGGGGTGCCCGCGGTCGGGCTCGCCGTAGGTCATCGCGCCGATCGCGATCGGTGACACGTCCATGCCGGTGGTGCCGAGCTTGATGTAGTGCATGGTGCCCCTCTAAAGTAAGTGGAGAGCTCTCCGAATACCGTAGTGGAGAGTTCTCCACTTAGCAAGGTGAGGTCCCGTGGTCCGTTCAGACGCCCGCGAGAACCGGGCACGCATCCTCGCGGCCGCCCGCGAGGCGTTCAGCGAGGACGGCAACGCCTCGATGAACCAGGTGGCCCAGCGCGCCGGAGTCGGGGCGGGCACGCTGTACCGCAACTTCCCCACCCGCGAGGCCCTGGTCCTGGCCGTCTACCAGGACGAGGTCGCCCGCATCACCGGCACCGTGCCGGACCTGCTGGCAGAGCTGCCGCCACTGGAAGCGCTGCGCCACTGGACGACCGACCTGGTCGACGCCATGCGCAAGAAGCACGGCCTGGGTGACGCCCTCAGCGCCGGGGCGCACCAGGCGATCGCCGAGGAGAGCTACGGCCCCGTCATCGCCGCCCTCACCCAACTCCTGGACGCCGGCAAGAAGGACGGTGCCATCCGCCAGGACGCCGACCCCGGCGATTTCCTCCAACTCACCGGGGCACTGTGGCGCGCCGCGTCCACCCCTGAGGACCGCGCCCCCCACATGCTCGGGCTCATCCTCGACGGCCTGAGCACGCACCGGTAGGCATCCACACACGACAGCGCCCGGCCCCGTAGCACCGTGCCACCAGGACGTGAACGCGCGGACGCGGTGACTGCCGTTTTGCCGGACCGGCAACAGAAGTGGCAGGCCAGGACCCGGTTCGGCGACCGTGGGTCCGTGACCGACAACGACATCGCAGAAGCATCACCCGCGTCCGACACCCCCTGGCCTGCCGACGCATACCTCGGGGACCCGGCGGTGCGGGCGGAATGGGACAACCGGTACTCGGACCGGCAGCAGTTGTGGAGCGGCCGGCCCAACGGTGCGCTCGTGGCCGACGTCGCGGGACTCACCCCCGGCCGGGTACTCGACGTCGGCTGCGGGGAGGGCGCGGACGCCGTCTGGCTCGCGCGCCGCGGCTGGGACGTGACCGCCCTCGAGGTCTCCGGCGTGGCACTGCAGCGGGCGGCCGGGCACGCACGGGACGCCGGGCTCGCCGTTCACTGGGTACACGCCGCGCTGACCGACGCGATGCTCCCGCCGGCCTCCTTCGCCCTGGTGTCGGCGCAGTACCCGGCCCTGTTGCGCACCCCTGACGGCGCGGCGGAGCGAGCGCTGCTCGCCGCCGTCGCGCCGGGCGGCATTCTGCTGGTCGTGCACCACGCGGGGATGGAGAGCCAGCAAGACCACGAAAGCGGCTTCGACCCGGCTGACTACGTGTGGCCCTCGATGGTCGTCGACCTCCTCGACGACGACTGGGAGGTGGAGGTGCACGAGCAGCGGCCTCGTGTGGTGCCCGACGGCGGCGCCGGCGCGCACCACACCGACGATCTGGTGCTGCGCGTACGCCGGTTGCGCTGAGCCCGGCTACGTCAGCCGCTCAGCCGCCGCTCTTGCGCCGGAACGACCGCTGGTGCGCGGCCGGGCCGTGCGCGCCGCGGATCTTCGACGTGTCACCGTTCGTGGCAGCGTCAGCGGAGTCCGCCTGCGCGCCGCGCTTGCGGGCCAGGGCCTCACGGAACTTGCGCTTGATGTCGTCCTGGCCGTCGCCTGCGGGAACAACAGCGGACGTCTCGGCGTCAGCCGGCTCCGAACCTTGCTGGGATGCGGTCTCTGCGGTCATCGTGTCCTCCTGAGGCTCGGGCTGTTGCGAGCACAGCTTGCCATGCCGGGAGGGCGCGCGGCGTCAGCGATGGCTCCGGGACGCTCAGCCGGACAGCGGTTGTTCGGCCCAGATGGTCTTGCCGGCGGAGGTGTGGCGGCTGCCCCAGCGCTCGGCCACCTGCGCCACGAGCAGCAGTCCGCGTCCGCCCTCGTCGAAGACCCTGGCCCGTCGCAGGTGAGGCGCGGTGCTGCTGGAGTCGGAGACCTCGCAGATCAGTACGTCGGCTCGGATCAGTCGTAGCTCGATGGGCTCGCTGCCGTAGCGGATGGCGTTGGTGACCAGTTCGCTGACGATCAGCTCGGTGGAGAAGTCGAGTTCGGCCAGGCCCCAGGCGGTCAGCTGTTCGCTCGCCATGCGGCGGGCGCCGGACACGGCGGCGGGGTCGGCGGGCAGCTGCCAGGTGCGGACCCGGTCCGTCCCGAGTCCGGAGGTGCGGGCCAGCAGCAGGACGATGTCGTCGGCCGGCGGGTCGGGCCGTACCTTGCGCATCACCTCGTCGCAGGTTTCCTCCAGGTCGGCAGCCGGGCGGCGCAACGCCTCGGTGAGCAGCTCCAGTCCTACGTCGAGGTCGCGACCGGGGGTCTCGATCAGGCCGTCGGTGTAGAAGGCGAGAACGCTTCCCTCGCTCATGTCGATCCGGGCGGCCTCGAAGGGCAGTCCGCCCAGGCCGAGCGGTGGCCCGGCGGGCAGGTCCAGGAGCTGTACGGTGCCGTCGGCTGTGACCAGGACGGGTGGCGGGTGTCCGGCCCGGGCCAGATCGCAGACTCCGGCCACGGGGTCGTAGACGGCGTAGAGGCAGGTGGCACCGACCTCTCCCGAGGCTCCGTCGGTGTCGCGTCGCGCGTCGGGGCCTTCCTCCCGGTCGAGCCGGATGACCAGGTCGTCCAGCCGGGTGAGCAGCTCGTCGGGCGCGAAGTCGGCGTCCGCGAGGGTCCGTACCGCGGTGCGCAGGCGGCCCATCGTCGCAGACGCGTGCACGCCGTGGCCCACGACGTCGCCGACCACCAGCGCGACCCGCCCGCCGGACAGCGCGATGACGTCGAACCAGTCGCCGCCGATCTCCTCCCCTGAACCAGCGGGAAAGTACCGGTAGGCGAGGTCCATGGCCTCGGCACGGGGCAGCCTCGCGGGCAGCAGGCTGCGCTGGAGGGCGAGCGCCGTGCGGCGTTCGCGGGTGTAGCGGCGGGCGTTGTCGATGCTCACCGCGGCCCGGGCGGCGATCTCCTCGGCGAGCAGCAGATCGTCCTCGCCGAACGTGTCCGCCGTCCGGTGCCGCAGGAGGTGCATCACGCCCAGGGTGATGCCCCGTGCGCGCAGCGGCACCATCATCACCGAGTGCATTTTGAACCGGCGCATGCTCTCGGCGCGGGCCGGGGAGGCCGTCGTCCACTCGCGCAGCTTCGAGTCGCTCGCACGGTAGTAGGCGCCCTGTCCGGTGATGAGGGCCTGCGCCGGTGGTGTTCCGGGCGGGTAGAAATCGACGTCGCCCGCCCGGACCGCGGATTCCGGGCAACCGGAGAGCACCGACCGCTGTGCGGTCCGGCGGCACTGCACCGGTGCGTCAGGCGGTATCGGCTGGGGCTCGTGGCCCTGGACGACCGACTCCAGCAGGTCGACGGTGACGAAGTCGGCGAACCCGTCCACCGCCACCTCGGCCAGCTCTTCCGCTGTCCGGGTCACGTCCAGGGTGCTGCCGATGCGGGTACCGGCGTCGTTCAGCACCGCCAGACGGCGTCGGGCCCAGTACTGCCCGGTGATGTCGATCACCACGGCCGACACCCCGAGCACCTCGCCCGCCCGGTCCTTGAGGGGGGAGAGATAGACCGACCAGGCGTGATCGCGGACCTCGCCGGAGGCCCGGAACGGCTGCTCCTCACGGAAAATCAGCTTGCCGGTGCGCACGACCTGGCGCTGGAGGCGGTCGATCTCATCCAGGGGCGGGGCGGGGTAGATCTCCCACAGGGTCAGGCCCCTCATCTCCTCCTGTGTGAGTCCCATGGCCCGGCTCATCACCTGGTTGCAGGCCACGAACCGGGCCTCGCGGTCGTAGACGGCCACGGGCAGGGGGAGCTGGGCGAGCGTGAGGTCCCACAGTTCGGCCGTCTCCGCGTCGGCCGGCGCGGCGGGGTACGTCATCGCCGCCGGGGCGACGACCCAAGGGGTTCCGGCGGCGGAGTGCGCCAGCGGCAAGCCCCGCAGCTGCACCTTGACGCGGTCTCCGTCTCGTTTGTGCAGTGCCAGATCGCTCGTCCACGGTTCCCCCGCGGCCAGGCGGCGGCGCATCGCGAACGGCAGCTTCGCGGCGAGCAGGGAGGCGGCGGGACGGCCGACGACCTCCTCGGCCTCATACCCGAGCAGTCTGCTCGCTCCTGCGCTCCAGGCCATGACGGCCCCGCGGGCGTCGATGACGACGGCGAAGTCCTCGGGCGTCCCCGAGTCCCTCGCCGCTGCGCTCGTGTCGGGTTCCTGGTCCATGGGCGGTGTCCGGCATCGTTCCTCTCGCGCCGCAGCACGAACAGCGCCGCGGCTCGGCGCTACGTCACCGATGACGGGCACTGACTCCAGCATCCCGCCAAGACACCCCCTGCTCAACCCGCTCGACGCGGGCGGCGGACCGGTCGGGGAAGAACATCACCCCGATGCTGTGCGTGGCGACGGCGCTGAGGTGCGTGCGCGTCTTCGCGGCCAACCTCCCCTGCGGGTCTGATCCCGGTGTCGTGACGTGCCGTCAAGTGGCCCGCCCTCGTGCCGGTTTCGCGTCGGCCCCTGCCGTCTCGACCGTGTGCTTCCGACCCATTGTGTTGCTCCTTGCGCGGCTCTACTGTTCGACTTTGCCTGAGTCTGTTTGATGCTGATTGCTCAGGCGGTATGGAGGCCGCAGTGCGGAGTAATCGAATCGGTTCAAGAGCTGCGAGACCCGGCCGCGGCCGGTGGTGGAGGACGGTCCTCGCGACGACCGCGACCATCGCCCTGGCCGCGGGCATGACCGCGCCCGCCGTGGCGCAGGACAGGGGCGGAAAGACCTCCGCCACCTCGGCCGGCAGCCCGCAGGCACACACCGTGAGTCTTGACGGCTACTCGTTCCTCGTCGACGGAAAGCGCACCTACCTGTGGTCCGGCGAGTTCCACTACTTCCGGCTCCCGAGCCCGGACCTGTGGCGCGACATCTTCCAGAAGATGAAGGCCGCCGGCTTCAACTCCACCTCGCTGTACTTCGACTGGGGCTACCACTCCCCCAAGCCGGGTGTGTACGACTTCAGCGGAGTGCGTGACGTCGACAAGCTGCTCGACATGGCCCAGGAGGCCGGGCTCTACGTCATCGCGCGCCCGGCGCCGTACATCAACGCGGAGGTCGACAGCGGCGGCCTGCCCGGCTGGCTGACCACCAAGGCCGGGAACAACCGCAGCGACGACCCGCGGTTCCTGAAGTACGCGGACGAATGGCTGACGCAGATCGACCGGATCATCGCCCGCCACCAGTTGACCAACGGCACCGGCTCGGTCATCGCCTACCAGGTCGAGAACGAGTACTACAACGGCTCCGCCGCCGGCCGCTCCTACATGCAGCACCTGGAGGACAAGGCCCGCGCCGACGGCATCACCGTGCCGCTGACCGGCAACAACAACGGCACCTTCAACTCCGGTACCGGCGCCCTGGACGTCGACGGGCCGGACTCCTACCCGCAGGGCTTCGACTGCTCCAACCCCACGAAGTGGAACGGCGTACCCGACATCAGCTACGACCACCCGGCCGGCAAGCCGCTGTACTCCCCGGAGTTCCAGGGCGGCGCCTTCGACCCCTGGGGCGGGCCGGGCTACGACAAGTGCGCCCAGCTGATCAACGACCAGTTCGCCAACGTGTTCTACAAGCAGAACATCGCCGTCGGGGCCACCGCGCAGAGCTTCTACATGACCTACGGCGGCACCAACTGGGGCTGGCTGGGCATGCCGGAGAACTACACGTCGTACGACTACGGAGCGGCGATCCGTGAGACCCGCCAGCTCGACCCGAAGTACGACGAGGACAAGCTGATCGGGTACTTCACCCAGTCGGTCGCGCCGCTGACCAAGACCGAGGCGATCAGGACCACGCCGCCGGACGACTCCGCGGTCGTCGACACCGCCCGGATGAACGCCGACACCAAGACGCAGTTCCATGTGCTGCGGCACGGGAACTCCACGTCCACTGCGGTCGACAAGACCCACATCTCGCTGGACTTCAACGCCCAGCCGGCCGCGGACACCACCTACACCTGGGACGACCCCGACTCCGCGCTGCAGTACACCGGTTCGTGGTCGCACGTCGCCAACCAGAGCTACACCGGGGGCGACTACAAGCACACCGAGTCGTTCTCCAACAAGGCCGGCGACTCCCTCACCGTCCCCTTCGACGGCACCGCGATCCGCTGGATCGGGTCGAAGACCAACAACCACGGCTACGCCGACGTCTACCTCGACGGCACCAAGGTGGCGACGGTCGACGACTCCGGCGGCGAGAACCAGGCCGTGATCTTCCAGAAGACCGGTCTGCCGGCCGGATCGCACACCCTGAAGATCGTCGTCTCCGGCAGCCACAGCTCGGCCTCCACCGACAACTACGTGGCCATCGACGCCATCGACGTACCGACGGGCACCGCCGCCGCTCAGCCGACCTACCCGGTCGTGCCCCAGCAGCCGGGCACCGCGATCACGCTCGACGGCCGCGACTCCCACGTGATCGTCGCCAACTACCAGCTCGGACACGCACAGTTGCAGTACTCCACCTCCGAGATCATGACCACTGCGGCCATCGGCGACCGCGACGTCGCCGTGCTCTACGGCGACCCGGGCAGCGACGGAGAGACCGTGCTGCGCTACTCCTCCAGGCCCACCGTGACCACCAGCGGCGGCACGGCCACCACCACCTGGGACGAGGCCACCGGTGACCTGCGCCTGAACTACACCCACAAGGGCCTGATCCGCATCAGCGTCAGCGGCGGCGGAAAGCCCCCGCTGCTCCTGCTCGTCGGCGACAAGGCCACGGCCAGGACGTTCTGGCGCCAGGACACGGCGAACGGACCGGTACTCGTCCGCGGCACCCATCTGCTGCGCACCGCGACCAGCCTCGGCGGCGGCCGCACCGTGGCGTTGACCGGCGACAACGCCGACGACAAGAACATCGAGGTGTTCACCTCCGCCACCCACGTCACCTGGAACGGCAGGGAGCTGAAGACCCGGGCCGGCGACACCGGAAGCCTGACCGGGAAGATCCCGGTGGCCGCCGCGGTACACCTGCCGAACCTGACGAACTGGAAGCACGCCGAGGAATCCCCCGAAGCGGCCGCCGCCTTCGACGACTCCAGCTGGCAGGTGGCCGACAAGACCACCACCAACAGCGTCTCCGGCGTCAACGCGCTGCCCGTCCTCTACGCCGACGACTACGGCTTCCACACCGGCAACACCTGGTACCGCGGCCGCTTCCACGCCTCCGGCAAGGAAACCGGCATCCACCTGGTGTCGGACTCAGGCGGCGGCGCGCAGGCATTCTCCGCCTGGCTGAACGGCACCTTCCTGGGCAGCTCCACCACCGGCAGCGCCGACTTCACCTTCCCGGACGGTTCGGTGAGGTCCAAGGGCGACAACGTCCTCTCCGTGCTCACCGTGAACATGGGACACGAGGAGGACTACAACTCCACCAACGGCAACAAGACCGCACGCGGCCTGACCAGCGCCTCCCTCGTCGGCGCACCCCTGACCTCCGTCACCTGGCGGCTGCAGGGCGTACGCGGCGGCGAGGACCTGCAGGACACGGTGCGCGGACCGCTCTCGACGGGCGGCCTGTACGGCGAGCGGGCCGGCTGGTCCCTGCCGGGCTACCCGGACAAGAACTGGGACCGGGTCTCCCTGCCGACCACCGACACCCGTCCGGGTGTCTCCTGGTACCGGACCGACGTCGGCCTCGACCTGCCGCACGGCCAGGACACCTCGCTCGGGCTGACGTTCACCGACGACCCGTCGCGCAAGTACCGTGCGACGATCTTCGTGAACGGCTGGCAGGTCGGCAACTACGTCAACTACCTCGGCCCGCAGCACACCTTCCCCGTACCCGACGGAATCCTGAATCCCAACGGCCGCAACAGCATCGCCATCGCCGTGTGGAACCTGGACGGCAGCACCGGCGGGCTGGGCAAGGTGTCACTGACCAATTACGGCAGCTACGCCTCGTCCCTGCGCGTCGCGCAGAACGACAGCCCGCGCTACGACGCCCGTACGTACGCGATGCCCAAGCGTCCGGGAGCGGACGTGACCCTGAACGTGCCCGACACCGCTCAGCCGGCCCAGGCCTTCACGGCCGAGGCGACGGTGCGGGTACCGAAGGACCGGTCGTCCGCGTCCGAGCTGACGGGCTCGCTCGCCGCGCCCGACGGCTGGAGTGTCAGCGCCACGAGCCCCACGTCCGTCAAGCGGGTACCACCCGGCGGCTCGGCCACCTTCACCTGGAAGGTCCAGCCGCCGACCGGGACGCTGCCGTCCGCCTCGGCGATCACGGCGACGGTGCGCTACCGGCAGAACGGACGCCAGGCCGTCGGCAGTGACGAGCGGATCGTCGGCGGAATCCCGCCCGCTCCGCCGTCCGGCAAGAGCGCGGTGAGCGACCTGACGTTCCTGTCGTCCACCAACGGCTGGGGTCCGGTGGAACGCGACAGCAGCGTCGGCGAGCAGGCGGCCGGCGACGGCCGACCGATCACCATCGCAGGAGTCGGCTACACCAAGGGTCTGGGCACCAACTCGGTCAGCGACGTCCAGCTCTATCTCGCCGGCACCTGCTCACGGTTCACGGCGGATGTCGGGGTCGACGACGAGACCGGCGGTGCGGGAACGGTGACGTTCTCCGTGATCGCCGACGGCAAGACGCTGGTGACCACGCCGACGATCCGCGGCAAACAGGCCGCGGTGCCCATCGACGTCGACGTCAGCGGAGCCCAGGTGATCGACCTCCGGGTCGGTGACGCCGGCGACGGAAACGGCAACGACCACGGCGACTGGGCGATGCCGACCCTGACCTGCGACTAGCGCGCAGCCGCTTCCCGGGCCCGTGCCCGGGAAGCGGCTGTCCGGCCGGTGCGCGACGGCACGACCGGATGCGGCACGTCAGATCGAAGGCGCCGCCAGGCTGTCGTCGGAATGCCCCAGTCGGCCGGTCACCGTCGCGAGGGCCCGGCCCAGCGGGAGCCCGATTCGAGCGACGGCATACCGGTCACCCCGCGTCACGTCGCGGTTGATGATCAGCACCGGTTTCCCCGCCTCCGCGGCCTGACGCACGAACCGGAATCCCGACATCACCGTCAGCGAGGAACCCAGGACGAGCAGGGTGTCCGCGGCGCGGACCAGCTCCCTGCACTGCTCGACCCGCTGCCGCGCCACGGCCTCGCCGAAGAACACCACGTCCGGTTTGAGGATGCCGCCGCAGCGCACGCAGGGCACTACGCGGAAGTCCCCGACCTGGTCGTCGCTGAGGTCGGCGTCACCGTCCGGGTTGATGCCCGCGGCCACCGGCGCGAAGTCCGGATTGGCCTCCGCCAGCCGAGCGGCCAGTTCACGTCGGGGGCTGAGGGCGCCACAGTCCAGGCACACCACCCGCTCCAGGCTTCCGTGGAGTTCCACCACGCCCTGGCTTCCCGCGGCCTGGTGCAATCCGTCCACGTTCTGGGTGATCACTCCCGACAACAGCCCCTGCCGCCCGAACTCGGCGACCGCACGGTGCCCCGCGTTGGGACGGGCCCGTCCGAAGGCGCGCCAGCCGAGGTGACTGCGCGCCCAGTAGCGGCGCCGCGCCTGGGCGCTGCCGGTGAAGTCCTGGTACAGCATCGGCGTGTGCCGGCTCAGACTCCCGCCCTCACCGCGGTAGTCGGGGATGCCGGACTCCGTGGACATGCCCGCACCGCTGAGCACCAGCACACCGCCGGCTCGCAGGGCGTCGACGACCGGCCGCAGATCCGTCGTACTCGGCGGAAGGTCCTCGGAGGGAGTCCAACTCAAGGTGGGGCGCATGCGCATAGCGCCAGGGTACGGAACCCGGGCCGACCATCCGCGGCCGAGCACACCCGCCGCCCCGTGCCGAGTCGCCGGAACGAGCGCCGGTTCATCCGCCGGCCATGTCCTCGGCCTCCCAGCGCAACAGGTCACCCGGCTGGCACTCGAGCACTTCGCAGAGCGCGGCCAGCGTCGTGAAGCGCACGGCCCTGGCGCGGCCGTTCTTGAGGACCGCCAGATTGGCGGGTGAGATGCCCACGCGGTCCGCGAGCTCGCCCACGGACATCTTCCGCTTGGCCAGCATCACGTCGATGTCGACGGCGATCGGCATCAGATCACCTCGTCCAACTCGGCCTGCATCTGCGCCGCCTCCACGTCGCGCGCGACGGCCTGGGCGAGCAGCATCCGCAGCACAAGCACGATGAGCGCGACGCCGAGGATGGCCACGCCGATGCCGCCCATGATGAGGGTGACGCCCGGGTCGTCGCGCTGTCCGGGCGCGTTGATGGCCGTGACCGTGAACCACACGAGGGCTGCCGCCACGATCGCGCCGATCACGCCGTCCACGTACCGGAAGGCGGCATGGGAGAACACGGTGCCGCGTCGCACCATCGTCACCAACCGCCCGACGCAGACCACGGCGACCTGGACCGCCACCATGCCCACGATCGTGGCGACGCGAAACGCGGTCAGCGGGAGCGTTCCGTCTTCCGGATCGCTCCCGCTCACCAGCACCCATGCCATCAACGCCTGGATGAACAGCGTCCCGACAAACACGATCATGAGCACCGCACGCAACGCGGCCACTGTCAGCTTTCCCACGACCTGTCCTCCCATCGAATCACGATGGGAATCTATCGAATATCGATAGGTTGAGCAAGGGCGGGATGGGGCGCATGTCGCGTTCCCGGTCAGCGGTCCGGATTCCGCTCGGCGTCGCGCCTCGTCCGCAGGGTGGCGGTGCCGGCACATGCGGCAGATGCCAGGGCGAGGCCGAGGACCGCCGGGTTGAGACAGCCGGGGACCGTGGTGGCGGCATAGGTGCCGCCACCGGTGGTCTCGCAGACGAACTGCAGGGGCGCGTAGCTGACGGTGTAGTCGACCACGTGCAGGGCCCGCTCCCCTTGGCCCGGCGTCCGGCAGGGCCGCAGCGGAGAGGAATCGGTACCGCCGTCCTCCGCGTCCAGGACGGCCAACGCCACCAGGAGCAGGCCGAAGGTGTACAGAGCTACGGCACCCGCCGCCAGGAGAGCGGCGACGCTGCGCATCCACAGCCGACGGTCGGCGCGACGCGGGCCGACCCGGCCGAGTGCGCCGAAGCCGTAACCCGCGAGTCCGAAGCCGAGAATCAGTCCAGCCGGGAGGAGGAGCAACAGCGCGAACACCATACGCCGACCTCATCAGGACGAGATCGGTGTGGCTGTGGCTCGGCCCACATCTTCTGCCACAACAGCGTCACAGCTGTACCAGGCCCGGACGTCCTCACACGCGGGATCTCAGTACGTCGACCTCGCAACCGGGCGCGAAGGCGTCGAAACCATGCTGGAGAAGCCAGCGGATGGCCAGCAGGCTTCGTAACGACCACCATGCGCGGATCACGTCGAGGTCGACGTCGGTGCCGTAGCCGGCAATGAGGTCGTCCAGGTGCTCCTCGTGTCCGAGCGTGAAGGTGGCGAGGTCGTACAGGGCATCGCCCCGGCCCGCCTCGGACCAGTCGATGATGCCCGTGACCGCGTCGCCATCCACGAAGACGTGCGCGATCTGCAGATCGCCGTGCGTGAACGCCGGAGTCCACGGCCGGAGCGCGGCCTCGGCAACCCGGCGATTGCGGGTGACCAGGTCCGCGGGCAGGACGCCGTGCGTCACGAGCCACTCGCACTCGTCGTCCAGCTCCGCCACCAGCGCGGCGACGCTCCGGCCGGCCCGGCCGAGCCTGGGCGGCAGTGGCGCATCGTGCACCTTCCGGATGGCGGCGCCCGCCGCGGCCCATGCCGTCGGAGTCCCGGTCGACGGCCCGCCGAGCCGTCCGAGCGTCGTCCCTGTCAGCGCGGCGAGCGCGAGCACGGGCGGCTTGCGCCACAGGACTCGCGGAGTTGGCACCGGCACGAGGGACATCGCCTCGACCTCGACGTCCATGCGCGCCTGATCGGCGTCCACCTTCAGAAACACATCGCCGACGCGCAGGGTCGCACGCTCGGAATGGGCGACGACGACCTCGACCTCATCCATGGGCGACCAGTATCCCGGGGATGATCGACGCCGTCGCCGGATTTCTCACGTGCGGTGACGGGGCCGGGGGCGCATGGCTGTGGTTACGGCGTCCCGGTGATCGGCGACGTACTCCCTGACCACACTCAGGAAAGTCGGATCAGGCCGTAGTCCCAGGGCTGCAGCGCGCCGGGAGTCGAAGACGGCGGGCCACGAGCCGACGATGGCTTCGATGGCCGGATCGGGTGCCAGGCTCACCAGGTCCGCCACGTCTCCCCCGGCCACCTCGCGCAGCGCGGCGAGGATCTCGGCCACGGAGACGGTCAGCGCGGGCAGGTTGACGGGCAGCACGCCAGCCAGCTGGCCGGGACCGGTGCCGCGTTCGGCCCCGGCGACATGCGTCAGCGCCTGGATGGTGCGGCGCGGGGAGGCAACCGCCACGCGCAGGGCCGGGTCGACGGGACAGACCGTCGGCCGGGCCGCGAGTGGCTCGCGGATGAGGGCGGAGATGAAGCCGGAAGCGGCCGCGTTGGGGGCACCCGGGCGGACCGCCACCGTCATCAGCCGTGCGACTCGGCCGTCGAGCAGGCCGCGCCGGGTCATGTCGGTGATCAGGTGCTCGCACATCAGTTTCTGCGTGCCGTAGCTCGACTGTGGCAGCGGAAGCGTGGTTTCGCTGACCACCGCGGGCAGCGGCAGATCAGGACTGGAGCCGTAGACGGCGATGCTGCTGGCGAACACCAGCCGAACGACCGGGCCGCCCGCCGCCGCCTGCGCGCGGGCCGCGTCGAGAACGGCCCGGGTGGCGTCCACGTTGGCGTGCAGGCCCAGCTCGAAGTCCGCCTCGCAAGCCGCGGACACCGCGGCGGCGAGGTGGAAGACCACATCGACGGGCTGGTCGAACAGTTCCTGACAGCACGCGGCCAGGTCGCCGCGGACCACCTCCACCAGCGAGTCGGCCACCAGCGCGCTGTTGGACTGCGTCACCTGGTCGGCCAGTACCAGCCGGTCGATCGGCGCACCCCCCAGCTCCCGCGTCCACACCAGACGCTCAGCCAGCATGCCGCCCAAGAACCCGGACGCACCCGTGACGACCACCCGCACCGGTCCCGCCTCCTCTCCGCACCAGGTCTCGCGTCCACACTGCCCCATCGTGGACCGGCTCAGACCCTTCGAACGCACCGGCCGGTGAGGCTCTCCTACCGGGTCGAAGCGTGCTCCATGGCCTGGTCGAGGTGCGTGATGACGGCCGCTACGTCATCGCTTTCGGTCCGCCGGATCAGCTCGAGCGCCGGCCGGACCAGACCGCCCGGCCGCGCGATGAGCCGTGCCAGTACGGCCGCCCGGATGTCGAGCCGCTCGATGGTGGCCTCGCGTTCCTGGTCGTTCTGCCCGGCCAGCAGTACGGCGTTGTACCACGCCTCCTCGCGCGACTGGCGGATGCTGAAGTCGAGGATCCGCTCGTCGGTGCGGCCTCCGACCTTGTCCAGCAACGACATGAAGGGCGACAGGGCGTCGACCGAGTCCTGCACGGCCAGCACCACCCGCCCGAGGATGTCGTTGATCAGCAGGAAGTCGTGCCGCAGATCGTGGATGTCCTGGCCGGGGCTCGTGCGCGCGGCGGCGACGGCCAGGTCGAGGTTGATGTGCGCGTTCACGCCGAGTACGAGGTGCTGGACGATGATGGTGTCGTCGTCCTTGAGCAGCCCGAACGCCTCGCGCCAGCAACGCGGCCCGCTCTGGTCCCGGCGCCAGGCGTCGTACGCCTCGAAGTAGCGGTTGCCGAAATGCGTGTCGAAGCGGTCCATGCGGGCACCGTCCTCGAACTGCCCGGCGTGGATGGCTGAACGGACCTCAACGGTCACCTGCCGGTACAGCGCCGCGAAGTAACCGATCCGGTCGCCGGCGCGGCCCGCGTCCCGGACGATGTCGGCAAGTCCGTTCACGACATCGTCGATGTTCTCCGCCGCCATGCTCAACCCCCGTCTGCTGTCCCCTGGTTCGGCAAACCTGTCGTACCACGGCACACCCCGGTCGGCCCCTGCCCTGCAGGCAACGAGACGAGAACTCTTGGGCTGCAAAGGGCCGTTGGCGTGCAGGACGTCGCCGACGCCGTCAGGGCTGTTCGGCGTACCAGGTCAGGTCGTCAGGCATGGTGGGCAGATACCTGTTGCGGTCCGCCAGGAGAACCGGGTCCCGGTCGTCGAGGTTCACGTCGAGAACTCGGTGGGCGGCCCTGCGCCACCGCTCGAAGGTCTCCGGGGACGCCGTCGCGAGCCGGTGGACGTCGGTCACCCGCAGCCGACCGCCCACACCCGCTGGCCGCACGCGGCGCAGTGCGTCACTCGACAGCAGGTGCAGCGCCTGGCTCAGCGGCACCTGGTCGCAGCGCGACACATCCGCTTCGGCGCTTGCCGTGTAGAGGGCCAGGGCCACGAGGACGACGGTCATGTGCGCGTCGAGGGCGTTGCCGCCCGCGGGCGGGTACAGCCACTCGTAGACGTCTCCGTCGGTCGGCACCGCCCAGACGCACAGTCGCCGTGCCCAGTGGAGGCAGTCGATGAGCGGTGCGATGCCGGTCGTGGTCACCACCCGGCCCTCCCAGCGCAGTTGACGCTCGGGCGCGTCGGGCGGGGGCGGGTGGAG